>CAZLBB010000082.1:0-25336 GCA_964557415.1 uncultured Rhodospirillaceae bacterium | reverse complement strand
GCCGTCACCACGGCCTCGCCGATCACGATGCTGGCGCGCGGGCCGGCATAGTTGTCGACGAAGTGCAGCTCCAATCGGCCGCGCGGGTTCGCCAGGCGCCCGGTGTTGCTGTAGAGGGGCTGGCCGCCGCGGTCGTCGTAGTTGTTGCGCGCCACTGCGATGCGGTAGCTGCCGTCGGGCTCGACGCGCAGATGGCCGAACATCCAGGTGTTGTCGGGGATCACCACGCTGTTCGACCACGAGTGATGCGTGGTCAGGAAGCGCACGCCGACGCCTTCGAACAGGCGCGGATAGACCGCCATGTACTGGCCGCCGCCGTTGGCGAGGAAGCGCAGGCGCACGTCGCCGCCGCGCGACAGGTCGAAGCTCTGTGCCGAAAAGACCCGGCTGCCGTCGTAGTAGCCGTCCTTGAGCTTGCCGTTGGTCCATGGCCCGCCCTGTACGACCAGCCCGTTCGGCCCGGATTGCAGCGCCCCGCGATACTGCGGCGCCTGCTGCCAGCCGCTGGCCGGCACCGACACTGGCTGCGCCCCGAGCGGCGCCGGCGCGGGCGCGGGCATCGGGGCCGCGACCGGCGGGCGCCCCGGCGGCGGATAGGCCTGCGGCGGATGGGCTTGCGGCGCGGCGGGTTGGCCGTAGGGCGGCGCGCCGCTCATGCCGCCGGGCGGGACGATGCCGACGCCGGATGGCGGCGTGACGCTTGCGCCCGCCGCCGGCGGCGCGGATGCGGCCGGTGGCGGCGCCGCCGCTGCGGCGTTCCAGCTGAGAAAGGCCGCGCAGGTCCGGTTGCCGGGAATGTTGCGGCTGCAGCCGCATTGCACGCGCGTGTACTCCTGGCACGTGGTGAAGCCGCGCCGGTCGCGCAGGGCCTGCGGCCCGCTGAGCAGCTCGCACGCATGCGGCACGAAGCCGCCGGGCTGCCGGTGCTCCAGTTTCACGAAGTTGCCGTCCGCGGTGACGTAGTAGGGCCAGTCGTCGCGGTCGAGGTCGTGCACGAAGGTCGGCTGCCAGTAGTCGTTCGAGCACGGCGCGGCGATGAGCGGCGACGATCCGAGCAGCAGGGCGATGATCGCGGCGAATAGGACGCGCTGCGGCATGGAAGGCTCCCGAGACGGCGGTCGCTGTGGTGCTGCGACCCTAGGAGGCCCTTCCCGCCGTGGCGTTGATCTGGATCAAGGTCGGGCCGGGCGCCCTACCCGGCCCGCGCGCGATGGTCGGCCAGGACCTGCGCGATGACCTGCGTCACGCGCTTGCCGGTCGGGATGTGCAGGAACTCGTTCGGCCCGTGCGCGTTCGAGTGCGGCCCCAGCACCCCGGTGACGACGAACTGCGCCTCGGGGAACCTCTCGCCCAGCATGGCCATGAACGGGATGCTGCCGCCTTCGCCCATGTAGGCCGGCGGCCGCCCGAAGGCGGCCTCCGACCCGCGCGCGAGCGATTTCGAGAGCCACGGCGCCAGCGACGGCGCGTTCCATCCGTTCGACATCTTGTCCGCCTCGAAGTCGACCTTGGCGCCGTAGGGCGGGTCCGTCTCGAGCAGCGTCTTGAGGCTCGCCGTCGCCGCCTTGCTGTCGAGCGTCGGCGGCAGGCGCAGGCTGAGCCGCGCCCTCGTATTGGGGCGCAGCACGTTGCCGGCATTGCCCGGCGCCGGGATGCCGTCCATGCCGGTGAGCGCGAGCTGCGGGCGCCAGGTGCGGTTCAGCACCAGCTCGACCAGGTCGTCCGTCACCGGCCTCATGCCGGGCGGGAACGGGAACTTGGCGTAGACCTCCCGGCCCAGCGCCGCGGCCGCGGTCCTGGCCTGTGCCAGGCGCTCCTCCGGCACCTGCGCATAGAACGAGTCCGGCCGGATGGCGCCGGTCTTCTCGTCCTCGAGGCGCGAGAGAAGCTGGCGCACCAGGCGGAAGCTCGACGGCACCACGCCGGAGGCGTCGCCGGAATGCACGCCCTCCTCCAGCACGCGCACGTCGAGCACGCCGCCGATCATCCCGCGCAGCGAGGAGGTGAGCCAGAGCTGGTCGTAGTTGCCGCAGCCGCTGTCGAGGCAGACCACCAGCGACGGCTTGCCGATGCGCGGGGCCAGGTGCTCGACGTAGTACGGCAGGTCGTAGCTGCCGGACTCCTCGCAGGCCTCGATCACGATGACGCAGCGGGCGTGCGCGACCTTCTGGTCCTTGAGCGCCGCGATCGCCGAGAGCGCGCCGAACATCGCGTAGCCGTCGTCGGCGCCGCCGCGGCCATAGAGCTTGTCGTCCTTGATCAGCGGGATCCACGGCCCGTAGCCGTCGAACCAGCCCGTCATCTCCGGCTGCTTGTCGAGATGGCCGTAGAGCAGAACCGTGTCCGCTGATCCGGACACGGATCGATTTGATTTGGCGGCCGGATCAGCGGCCGCCGTGTCGGTGCCGTCGCCCGGCACCTCGATCAGGATCAGCGGCGTTCGGCCCTCGAGCCGCACGACCTCGAGCGTCGCCCCGGGCATCGCGTCCAGCTTGGCCTTGGCCCAGCGCGTGAACAGCTTGACCGCGTCCTCCATGTAGCCGTGCGCCTGCCACTCCGGATCGAACGCCGGCGACTTGTTCGGGATGCGGATGTACTCGACCAGCGTCGGCACGATCTCGTCGTCCCAGCCCTGGGCGACGAATTTCTGCAGGCGGGTGGCATCGATCATCAGACAATCCCCAGGTTGACGCGGCGGCGGATGGTAGCGCGGAACGCCAGTCCTGTCGCCCGAACCACATCCGGCGCGACAGCGCGTCCCGGTGCACGAACTGGCGGTGGAGGGCCGCCAGCACGCGCAGGATGATGAGCAGGCCGAGGAGCGACGCGATCGGCTCGTGCGCCACGCGCGTCGGGTAGACCCGGAAGCTTTGCGGCAGCTTGTCGCCCGAGCCGCCGAACACACCCCAGAAAACGGGGTCAGAGTAGATTTTCACCCGCCGCCGATGGGCGCTCTCCGAAGGTCAGCCAAGCGAGCCCCCATTTGAATCAACTCTGACCCCGTTTTTCATGCGACCGACATGATGCTGGGCTACCTGCACCCGGTGCCCATGTCGAGAGACCCGGATGCGCGGCGGCCGACGGCCGCGCAGGCGCGCGCCCGCATCCGCGCGCCGAACGCCGCGCCCTCAGCCCGCGCCGCGGATCATCTCGCGGCGCGCCTTCGCCCCCTCGATGACGAAGCCGACATCGCCGCCGCCGAGCATGAACTGCACGCCCAGCTTGAGGTAGCGCTCGATCAGCTCCTTCGAGTAGACGCCGCCCATGCCGAAGAACTTGCCCGCCGCCTTGCAGGCCTTGCCGACCCGCTCGTAGGCGGCCGTGATCTTCGCGTCGCCCAGCCTGCCGGCCATGCCGAGGTCGGCGGCGAGGTCGTTGGTGCCGATCAAGAGCGCGTCGACGCCCTCGGTGCGGGCGATCGCGTCGGCGTTGTCGAGCGCCTGCTGCGTCTCGATCATGACGATGGTCAGCGTCTCGCGGTTGAGCGCCGCCATGGCGGCCGGGTCGGCCACCGGGCCGTATTCGGCCTGCGCCAGCGGGCTGGTCAGCGAGCGCGATCCCAGCGGCGGATACTTCGTCGCCAGCGCGGCCTGCCGGGCGCGCGCCGCGTCGTCGACATGCGGGAAGATGATGCCCTGCGCGCCGGCGTCGAGGATGCGCGCCGCCTGGTAGAACTGGTCGGTGCCGACGCGGGCGATCGGCGTGACGCCCAGCGCCATCGCCGCGATCGACATCTGCCCGGCGAGATCCTCGCTCATGGCGCCGTGCTCGAGGTCGAGGAACAGCCACTCGTAGCCGCAGGCGCGCGCGATCTCCGCCGCCTCGACGCTGCGCCAGCGGTTGACGCCGAAGCCGGTCGCCAGCTTGCCGGCGGACATCACGGCTTTCGCCTGGTTCGTTCGAATGGCCATGTCTTACTTCCCCTCAAGGCTTGGTGTGCAGTTCCGGGCCGGAACTGGTCCTGTTTGATTGGCGAGGGACATTCGTCTCCGCAATCCGCCGCCGCTTCGCGCAGCTTCAGTCCGCCAGCCCCATCACGAACGCCAGCGCCGCGTTGAGCTGCGCCATCTCCGCCGCGCCGAGCCGGCCGATCCGGCGGCCGATCCGTTCGCGCCGGATCGTCACGGGCTTGTCGGCCATGACCTGCGACCGCGCCCGCACGCCGTTATGCGCTGCCGGCTCGATGGTGACCCGGAAGGCCGCTGCATCGACGAGCTCGGAAGTCATCTGGCAGACGACGACCGAGGCGTGGCCGGCGGGAAACGCGTCGCTTTGGACGATCACCGCGGGCCGCAGCTTGCCGTAGTCGCCGGCGGCAGCGACCGTCACGACGTCACCGCGCCTCATGCGCGTCGAACTCGGACACCGACTCGATCCAGGCCAGGGCGTCGCGCTCGCTCGCGGGCTTCAGCCGCGCGACCTGGCGCGCGATGCGGCGACGCACCGTCGCCAGACGCGCGTCCGGCACGACCAGCCGCAACTCGCGCATGCCCCATGAGCGACGCCGCGCCCGCATACGCCGCATGCGTTCGGCCGGGCCGGCCATGACGCGCCTCCACGTGCTGCAACGCCGGTCAGCGTAACGCGTTACGCCTCGAGGCGCAAGGACCCGTCGGGAGCACGGTTCGTCGCAGCCGCTGGCGACCGAACTTGGGCCGCTCGATCCCTACCCCGCCTTCGCCCCCTCGCCGGCGCGGAACTTCGCCGCCAGGCTGACGAAGGCCTTGACCGCGGGCGAGAAGCGCCTTCCGGCGACCATGGCGAGCGAGACCTCGCGCTCGAGGCGCGGCTCGGCCAGCGGCCGGGTCGGCAGGCCGGGGATCATCGGCATGTACTCGGGCATGAAGGCGCAGCCCATGCCGGCCATGACCATGCTCTGGATCCAGTCCTCGCGCTCGCTCTGGAAGCGGATGTTGATCTCGATGCCGCGCGCCTCGCGCATCTCGCGGATCACGTCCTTGAACTCGCAGTCGAGCCGCAGCAGGTAGTTCTCGCCCGCCATGTCCTCGAGCCGGACCGCGCCGGTGCGCTCGAAGCGGTGGCCGGGCGGGAAGGCGAGCACGAAGCGCTCGCGGTAGAGCGGCAGGGTGTCGAAGCGGTCGGGCAAGGGATCGGGGCTCGCCAGCACCGCCAGCTCGATCTCGCCGCGCGCGAGGTCCGCGACCAGGTCGGGCGGCGTGCCCTCGTGCAGGTGCAGCTGGATGCCGGGGAAGGCCCGGTGCAGATGGCCGAGGATGCCCATCAGCCTGGTCGGGCCGATCGTGCACATGACGCCGAGCTTGAGCGGCGCGTCGGCCAGGTTGAGATAGGCCTTGGCCTCCTTCTTGGTGCGCTCGGTCTCCTCCAGCGCGCGCACCAGCGGCTCGCGCACCAGCCGGCCGAGCTCGGTCAGGTGCGTCAGGTTGCGCTCGCGCCGCAGCAGCTCGCCCCCCAGCTCGTCCTCCAGCGCCTTGATGGCGCGGGTGAGCGCCGGCTGCGACACGTTGCATGCCTCGGCCGCGCGTGTGAAGTTCAGCGTCTCGCACACCGCCAGGAAATAGCGGATCTGGTGAATCTCCATGGGCGCATTGATGCCAGCCCGAAGCCGCGCTTTCAACCGGTGACGACAGGACCGCCCGCCGGCCCTCGCAGACGCTGGCGCCTGCCGCTGATGACCGCCCTGTCGGGCGGCGTCATCGTGCTGGTGCTGTCGACCGCCGCGCTGATCCACCTGACCTGGTACAACGTCACGCGCACCGGCAGCCGCGAGCTGGCGGCCGAGATCAACCGGCAGATCGCCGCGTCGATCCGCAAGGAGGTCGGCGCCGTCATCGCCAACGCCGAGGCGGCGCGCGAAGCGCTGCGCACGATCTTCTTCCAGAGCGTGATCGAGACCACCGACGAAGCCAAGCGCGAGTTCGTGTTCCTGGCGGCGCTGCAGTCGCAGCCGAACCTCAGCTGGGTCGCCTTTGCCTGGCCGGACGGCGACTTCTTCGGCGCGCAAAAGATGGGCGACCAGGGCATCGGCATGGTCGAGGTGCGGCCCGAGGGCGAGGACAAGACGCGCCAGCGCCGCGTCGATACCTACAAGACCGAGCCGGGCGACATCGTCTTCCAGCGGCGCGAGTTCACACCCAGCACCTTTCTTTCCACCGAGCAGCCCTGGTACCGCCGCGCCATCGAGGAGCAGGCGCCGGTCTGGGTCGAGGCGCGCGAGTTCCCGACGCGCCGGCGCCCGGCCGTCGCCAACGCCATGCCGCTCCGGGTGCACGACAACTTCCTTGGCGTACTGATGGTGGCGATCGAGCTCGACCGCCTGTCGAGCTTCCTCGCCGATCTCAGGGTCGCGCGCTCGGGCACGGCCTTCATCATCGACCGCAGCTTCCACGTCGTCGCCTTCCCCGATTCCAGCGCCGTCGGCGCCGATGGCGACCGGCCGGACCTGCCGATGATCGACGCCATGCCGCCGGCGCACGTCAAGGTCGCCGCCGCGGCCCTCATGCAGGGCGGCCGGCCGCGCCCGACCGCCGAAGCGACCGAGGCCATGCTGCGCTGGGACGACGGCAACGACTACCTGGTCAGCACCACGTCGCTCGGCTTTTCCGACTGGTCCGTGGTCACCGTCATCCCGGAGAGCGACTTCCTCGAGGAGATCGACCGCAGCACGCGGCGTCTCGCGGTCGGGCTCGCCGTCTTCGCGGTCGCCGCCGCCGGGCTGGCGGTGCTGCTGACCACGTCCTTCCTCACCCGGCCGCTTCTGCGCATCGTCGGCCAGCTCCGCCATGTCGAGCAGTTCCGCCTCGACCGCGTGGCGACCGTGCCGTCGCGCCTGAAGGAGGTCGACGACCTGTCCGCCGGCCTCGTGCAGATGAGCCGGGGCCTGAGCTCGTTCCAGAAGTTCCTGCCGACGGAGCTCGTGCGCACGCTGGTCAGGGAAGGGATCGAGGCCAGGCCCGGCGGGCGCCAGCGCGAGCTGACGCTGATGTTCACCGACCTCGCCGGCTTCACGCGGTTGAGCGAGGCGCTGGGCGACCGCATCGTGCCGATCCTTGCCGACTATCTCGGCCGCATGTCGCGCCTGATCCTCGACGGCGGCGGCACCATCGACAAGTTCATCGGCGACGCCGTCATGGCCTTCTGGAACGCGCCGCTCGACGACCCGCTTCACGCGCTCAACGCGTGCCGAACGGCGCTCGCCTGCCGGCGCATGATGGCGGAGCTCGCGCACCACACCGCGGCGCACGGGCTGCCGCCGCTCGCGATGCGCATCGGCATCAACACCGGCACCGTGCTGGTCGGCAATATCGGCTCCGAGGAGCGTCTCAACTACACCGCGATCGGCGATCCGGTGAACCTGGCGAGCCGCATCGAGGCGCTCAACAAGCGCTACGGCACGGCGATCGCGATCGGCGAGGCGACGCGCCGCGGCGCCGGCAGCGCCATCGCCGTGCGGCGCCTCGACAAGGTCGCCGTCTACGGCCGCAAGGCCGGCGAATGGATCTACGAGCTGCTGGCACTGGCCGACGACCCGGAAGCCGCGCGATGCCGCGACTGGGTCGCCGCCTACGAGGCCGGCATCGATCTCTACGCCGAGCGGCGGTGGGACGCGGCGATCGCCCGCTTCGAGCAGGCGATCGCGATCAGGGGCGACGATCCCCCTGCCCGCCTGTTCGTCGACCGCTGCCGCATCTACCGCGCCACCCCGCCCCGCCCGGACTGGGACATGGTGGAACGGCTCGAGACCAAGTGAGGCGAGACGGGCTCGCTCGTCATCCCGCCGCGGCGTGCCCCATGGCGGGATCGGCGGACGCGTCGACCAGGTCGACCACGTCGTAGTGGAAGGCCGGCTCCGGCTTGGCGCTGCGGCCGAGGAAGTCGGCATGCACGTAATCGAAGCCGGCGGTCACCGCGGCGATCGCCATGGCGCGCGACGGGACGTGATGCGCGATGCTCGAGAGCCCCTGCCGTGCCGCAGCGTCGCGGAACTTGCCGAGGCGCGGCACGATCTGCCCGTCGTCGATCTGGCGCGCTATCGGCACGGTGACATGGCCGACACCGCAGCTGGCCATCGCGCGCAGCAGGGTCGTCTCGAAGGGCAGATGCACGGTAACGGCGCGACAGTA
Organism: uncultured Rhodospirillaceae bacterium; assembly: GCA_964557415.1. GTDB lineage: Bacteria > Pseudomonadota > Alphaproteobacteria > JAEULC01 > JAEULC01 > JAEULC01. Next base: position 17,234 of record CAZLBB010000082.1, on the reverse strand, counting down.
CTGCCGCGCCGCGCCGACCACCCATTGCATGCGGCTCAACGGCCAGTCCGCGCGGATGCCGTGGACCTCGACCACCATGCGGCTTCTGATGAACCGGGCGAGCCGCGCCATGGTCGCGGCATAGCGCTGGTACTTCTCCGCGTGCTCGATCGTGTGCGCGTGCAGCGGCCAGGCCAGCACGAACGGCATCTTGCCGTCCCGGTAGCGGTCGAGCTCGGCCCCGGCACGTTCCAGCACACCGAGGTCGAGGTCGGCCACGTTCGCCGGGCTCTCGTCGCCGTGCAGCACGTCGTAGCCCGTCTGTTCGCCGTAGCCCCTGCGGTCCGCATGGCAGCGCAGCGTGTAGGTCGTGATCGCTTTGCGCCGGACGTCCCACACCGGCGTGAAGGAATAGCGCCGTTCGCCCGGCTTCAGGAGATTCCCGACGTCGCTTCGCCGCGCCACGGCCTCCGTCGCCCTGATCGCATCCTCGTGGACCGTGCCGTCGTCGGCGATGATCTCGGTCGCCGTCACCGCGCCGTCCTCGCGGATCGACAACGCATCGACCGTGATCGACTGGCGCAGCGCTTCGACCTCGCCAAGGAGGCGGCGGCGCAGCTCTGCGATCGCCGACAGGATCATGGGCACCGCCACGATCACGGGTTCGGTCATCAGCACGACCAGGATCTCGCTGTCGGAGACCTGGAAGGTCAGCTCGCTCTGGCCGAGCTGCCGGCGCAGCGCGCGCAGCAGCACGTCGATCACCATGGTCTGGTACTGCCGTTCGCGCGGGTTCGGCGCGCCGATCTTCACCAACCGGCAGCGCACCAGCAGCAGCCTGCCGTTCATGTGCAGCGGCCCGTAGTGCTGCAGCTCGCGCACCTGGTCGAGGAGCCGCCACATGTCAGACGCCACGCCTTTCGCCCTGACGACCTTCGAGCCAAGCTATAGGCCGATCGTCGTAAACAAGCGGTGAACGTTGCCGACAATTGGCTGCAATCGGCGGTCTCATCTTTCGACAACCCAGGACGAGGACTCTTTATCTTTCCTCGTCCTGAGCCCTGGGCTTGTCGAATGGTCGAAGGACGGCCCTCGCCCTCGCCGCGACGCGTTCGACCACGGCCAGGCATTCGCCGACATAGGACGACGGGTCGGCGATGCGGGCGAGCGTCGTCTCGTCGACCTTGCCCGCGAGCGCCTTCTCCTCGCGCAGCACGTCGACCAGGCGGCGGCGCTGCTCGATCGCCCTGGCGCAGGCGTGCTCGACCAGGTCGTGCGCCTCGCCGCGGCCGAGCTTCGGCGCCAGCGCCATCATGATGGATTCCGCCATGATCAGGCCGCCGGTCGCGTCCAGGTTGCGGCGCATGCGTTCCGCGTCGATCGTCATGCCCTCGGCGATCTGCACCGCATGCGCCAGCGCGCCCGCGGTCAGCACGAAGATCTGCGGCAATGCCAGCTGCTCGGCCTGCCAGGGCCCGGTCGCGCGCTCGTGGTCCTGCGCCATCGAGGCGAGCAGCAGCGGCGCCAGCGCGTGCACGCCGCGCGCGGCCGCCAGCACGTACTCGCTGGCGATCGGGTTGCGCTTCTGCGGCATCGTACTGGAGCCGCCGCGGCCGGGCTGGTGCGGCTCGCTGACCTCGGCCACCTCGGTCTGCATCAAGAGCATGATGTCGGTCGCGAACTTGCCGAGGTTGCCGCAGACGATGCCGAGCGCGCCCGCGGCCTCCGCCATCGTGTCGCGCACCGCGTGCCAGGGCGCGTCGGGAATGCCGAGCTTCAGCTCGCGCGCCAGCGCCTCGGTGACGGCACGGCCCTGGGACCCGAGCGACGCCAGCGTGCCGACCGCGCCGGCGAACTGGACCTTGAGCGCGCGCCTGGCCATCGCGTCGAGCCGGTCGAGGTCGTCGACCAGGGGCGACGCCCAGACCGCGCATTTGAAGCCGAAGGTGACCGGCAGGGCATGCTGCAGATGCGTGCGCCCGGCCATCACGTCGCTCTTGTGCGCCTCGGCCCTGGCGACGAGCGCGCGCAAGAGGCGCACGACGTCGCGCCGGACCAGGCCGAGGCCGTCGCGCAGCTGCAGCACCAGCGCCGTGTCGAGGATATCCTGCGTCGTCGCCCCCCAATGCACGAAGCCGCCGGCCTCCTTGCCCGCTTCCTTGGCGAGCGCCCTAGTCAGCGCGACGACGGGATAGCCGGTGACGCGCGTGCCGGCGCCGAGGGCGTCGAGCGACAGGTTCTCCGCCCTTGCCGCCCGCGTGATCGCCCGCGCCGCCGCTTGCGGCACGATGCCGAGCCGGGCCTGGGCGCGCGCCAGCGCCGCCTCGACGTCGAGCATGCGCTGCACCCAGGTGCGCTCGGCGAACACCGCGCGCATCTCGTCCGTGCCGAACAGCCCGGCCAGCACGGTCATGTCGGCCGGATTCGTGGTCATGACGACCGCCTACACGTCGAAGAACACCGTCTCGCCGTCGCCCTGTAGCCGGATGTCGAAGCGGTAGACCGGCACCTTGTCCTTGCCGGGCTTGGCGGGCTGGGCGAGCAGGGTGGCGCGGCGGGCGGGATCGTCGAGCAGGCCCAGCACCGGATCGGCGGCGTTGGCCTCGGCCTGGTCGGCGAAGTAGATGCGGGTCGCGAGGTGCTTGAGGATGCCGCGCGCGAACAGGTTGACGGCGATGTGCGGCGCCTGCAGCGCGTTGCCGCGGCCGGGCACCGGGCCCGGCATGATCGTGGTGAAGCGGTAATAGCCCTTGGCGTCGGTCAGCGCGCGGCCGAAGCCGACGAACCTGGGGTCGAGCTTCTTTTCCTGCGTGTCGTCCGGATGGTTGTAGCGGCCGGCGGCGTTGGCCTGCCACAGCTCGATGAACGCGTCCTGGCACGGCTTGCCGTCGCCGTCGAGCACGCGGCCCTCGACGTGGATCCTGCGGCCCTTGGCGCCCTTGCGCGCCAGGTTGCTCCATTCCGGCCGGGCCAGCGCGAAGTGGTAGAACGGCCCGACGGTCTGCGAGCCGGTGGGAATCAGCTTGGTCATTCCTTCACTCCCGCGGCGTTTCTTCGCGGCCGCGCAGGACCATGTTCCAGCGGAAGCCCAGCGCCCATTCCGCCTCGCTGAGGTCGGGGTCGTAGGCGGAGATCAGCCGCTCGCGCGCCTGCCGGTCGGGGATGGCGTTGTAGATCGGGTCGTCGGCCAGCAGCGGGTCGCCGGGGAAATACATCTGCGTCACGATGCGCGTGGCGAAGGCCGGGCCGAAGACCGAAAAGTGCAGGTGCTGCGCGCGCCAGGCGTTGTAGGTGTTGCGCCAGGGATAGTGGCCGGGCTTGACCGTGATGAAGCGCCAGTTGCCGTCCTTGTCCGTGATCACCTGGCCGACGCCGGTGAAGTTCCTGTCGAGCGGCGCGTCGTGCCGGTCGCGCGGATGGGCGTAGCGGCCGGCGGCGTTGGCCTGCCACATCTCGACCAGCGTGCCGGGCACGGGCTTGCCGTCCTCGTCCAGCACGCGGCCCGAGACGATGATGCGCTCGCCCAAGGGCTCGCCCTTGTGCTGGCGCGTCAGGTCGGCGACCGACTTGCCGACCCAGCTTCCCTTGAACACCGGCCCGGTGGTCTCGGTCAGCGTGTGCTGGATGCGCACCGGCGCCTGCTTCGGCGCGCGCCGGATCGTGCTCTTGTAGTCGGGGAAGTCGTTCGGCGGCTGCGCGCCCGCGGGGTCGCGCGCGTAGGGGATCGGATCGCGAAGGCTCATTTCTCGTTCCTCCCGAGGACCTCTACAGGCACTGCGGCGGGCAGCCGCGCTCCCAGAACGGACGGTCCGGCCAGTCGCGGTCGGCGCGCCCCTTTCCGGGCGGGGCCGGGCGCACCTCGCCCCACCATTCGTGGGCGCATACCGACTGCCAGGCCATCTGGTCGGGCAGCGTCGTGCCGGCGCGGGCGAAGGCCCGTTCCAGCGCGTGGGTCGCCTCGCGCAGGGTACGGTCTTTCGCGTCGCTCGGCGCGCGCCAGTAGTCGTAGAAGGCGGCCGCGAACCTGTCCATTTCCGCCGCTTGCGGCAAATTCGCGCGCTCGAGTCCCCAGGCCGCGAGCCAGTGCTCGACGATGGCGCGCGGCGCCTCGCCCGGCGGCCGGCCGCTCACCGCCGCGGACGTCATCGCCATGTGGCGCATCAGCTCGGCGCGCGCGTGCAGCGCGCGCGCCTCGAGCGCGGCCGCGCGCATCGCGGAGACCGCCCGCTCGGCGTCGTGTCTCGCCTCCTCGACCAGGTGTGTCATGACCCGTTCCCGTCTCCTCCTACCCGAGCTTGGCCAGCGATTGCGGCAATCGGTTGAACAGCGTCTCGGCGTCGATGCGCTCGATCACGTGCGCGTTGGGCGCGCGCTTCTGCTGGCCCCACCAGTCGATCACCGTGCGCCCGATCGTCGCCTCGCCCGCGGTCTCGACGGTCACGTGGCAATCGCGGCCCTGGAACAGCTCGGGCCAGAGGAGGAAGGCGACGACGCAGGGATCGTGCATGGGATGGCCCGGCACGCCGAACCGGGCGATGCCACCCGGGCGCGGGCGGCTCAGCATGCCGTCGACCGAGCGCGCCACGGCGGTGCCGAGCGCGGCGATCTTGCCGACGCGCTCGGGCGTCGCCATGGCCTGGTGCGTGGCGTGGAGTCCGAACATGACGATCGGCACGCCGAGGCCGAAGACGATCGCGGCGGCGTGCGGGTCGACATAGGCGTTGAACTCGGCGGCCGGCGTCACGTTGCCGAGGTCGCGCGCGCCGCCCATCAGGACGATGCGCTCGACCTTGGCCGCAAGCCCGGGCTCTTGCGCGAAGGCGAGCGCGATGTTGGTGAGCGGGCCCAGCGGGCAGAGCGTGATCGAGCGGTCGGGCGCCGCGCGCAGCGTGCCGAGCAGGAACTCGACCGCGTGCGGCGCCCGCGCCGCGAGCTTGGGCGCCGGCAGCCCGGCGCCCTCCAGCCCGTCCGGGCCGTTGATGAACTCGGCCGTCACCAGCGGCCGCAGCAGCGGCCGGCTGGCGCCGCGGAACACCGGCACCTCCGGCCGCTTCGCCAGCTCGACCATGCGCAGCGCGTTGATCGTGGTGAGGTCGACCGCCACGTTGCCGGCGACGGTGGTGAGCCCCAGCACCTCCAGGCGCTCGCGCTCGGCCAGCGCCAGGAGGATGGCGAGCGCGTCGTCCGGGCCCGGATCGGTGTCGATGACGACCCTAAGCCGCGCCATGGGCCGCCTTCAGCTGCGGATGGCCCTGCGGCAACTGCCCGACCATCACCAGATGCGCGAGATCGTCGGCGCTCAGACCCTCGACCGGGCGGTCGGCGATCTTGCGCCCGCTCTTGAGCACCGCCACGCGCGTCGCGACCTCGACCACCTGCGCCATGTTGTGGCTGATCAGGATCACGCCGGCGCCGGAGCGGTTGAGCTCGCGGATCAGGTCGAGTACCTGCCTGCTCTCGGCCACGCCGAGCGCGGCGGTCGGCTCGTCCATGATCACCAGCCGCGCGTCCCAGCGCAGCGCGCGGGCGATCGCCACCGCCTGGCGCTGCCCGCCCGAGAGGCGCTCCACCGGTCGACCCGTGTCGGCGATGTCGACCTTGAGCCGCGCCAGGTAGCGGCGCGCCTCCGCCATCATGCGGCGCTTGTCGAGCACGCGCAGGAAGCCGAACAGGCGGCGCGTCAGGGCCGCGCCGACGAACACGTTCTGCCAGATGGGCAGGCGCGGCGCGAGCGCCAGGTCCTGGTAGATGGTGGCGACGCCGGCCTTGAGCGCCTCGAGCGGCGAGGCGAAGGCGACCGGCTTGCCCTCCAGCTCGATGCGCCCCTCGCTCGGCTCGTGCGCGCCCGAGACGACGCGGATCAGGGTCGACTTGCCGGCGCCGTTGTCGCCGCAGATCGCCAGCACCTCGCCCTGCCGCACGTCGAGGTCGACGCCCGACAGCGCCTCCACGGCGCCGTAGCGCTTCTTGACGCCGATGAGGCGGAGGAGCGGCGATGTCATGGCGCCTGCCGCGCGTCTTGTTTTCGTCCCCCTTCCCCTTGCGGGAGGGGGGACCGAAAACTAGCCACTTGCAGCGGCGCTCCGGCGTCGGACAGCCGACGCCGGTGCGGCTTCCGCTGTCACTTCTTCACGAACTGGTCGACGTTGTTGGCGTCGACCAGGACGGCGTCCATCCACATGTACGGGCCGGCGACGACCTTGTCCTTGGGCATCTTCTTGACCACGATCTTGTCCATCGCCTCGACCGCGGCCTCGCCGATCTTCTCGAACGGGATGGCGACGGTGGCGGTGAACAGGCTCGCCGGGTCCTTGATGCGGCGATAGCTCTCCTGGCCGCCGTCGACGCTGACGATGTGCACCTGGCCCTTCTTCACGCCTTGCGCGCGCAGGATGTCGTCGATGATCCAGGCCTGGCCGTCCCACGACGCCCACACGCCCTGGAACTTGCCCTGGTTCTGCAGCGCCAACGCCTGCATGCCGTTGCGCACGTCGTCGGCCCAGCTGGCGGTGCGCGCCATGGTGTGGTTGCCGAGCACCTTGACGGCCGGGTTCTCGGCCAGGACCACGTCCAGCACCTTGCCGCGGATGCGCGAGGCGACGTTCTGCTCGAAGCGCGCGGTCAGGATCTCGCCCTTGTAGTTCATCTTGCTGAGCAGGTAGAGCGCCGAGGTGGCGCCGTTGACGTAGTCGTTGACCTGGATGTCGAACAGCGAGTGCGCGCTGGTGCCGCTGACCGCGGTGATCAGCGGGATGCCGGCCTTCTTGACCGCGGCGAACTGCGCGTCGGCCTCGATCGGCTTGCCCATGGCCAGGATCAGCCCGTCCACCTTGGCCTGGATCATGGCCTCGATCTGCTCGGTGTGCTTGGGCAGGCTGCCGCCGGAGTTGAGCACCTGCACCTCCCAGCCCAGCTTCTTCGCCGCCTCGGCCGCCGAGTTGGCGACGCGCGCGTGCGTCTCCGCCGACATCTGGAAGGCGATGATGCCGAGCTTGAACGCGTGCGCCGCCGGCGCCGCGAGCCCCAGCGCCGCCGCCATGGCGGCGGCCGTCATGATCCTGCGCAACATGGTTTCCTTTCCCCTTCTTCCCGCTGGACTAGGCGGCCGCTGATCCGGCCGCCGACTCGAATGTCTAGCGCGCGGATCAACGCGCGCCTAGAGCCCGAAGGCCGCCTTCTTCAGCGTCGAGGCGGACAACGCGACCGAAGCGACGATGATAACCCCAAGCATGATGTCCTGGACATAGTAGGGCGCGCCCATCAGCACCAGCCCGTTGCCGAGCATGCCGATGGTTGCGGCGCCGACAACGGTGCCCGGAACATTGCACCGCCCCGGCTCGAACATCGTCATGCCGAGCAGCACGGCGGCGATCGCGTGCAGCAGGTAGTCGGCCGCCATGTTCGGCGCCGCCGAGTTGAGCGTCGCGGTCAGGAGCACCGCGACCAGCCCGGCGGCGAGCCCCGAGAACACGAGGCCGAGCAGCTTCATGCGCCGGACCTTGATGCCGGCGAGGCGGGCCGCCTCGTCGTTCTCGCCGGTGAAGACCATGTCCAAGCCGAGGCGGGTCTGCTTCAGCACGAACAGCACCAGCAGCGAAGCGGCGGCGGTCCACAGGATCAGCACGGGAATGCCCAGCACGCTGCCGCGCCCGAGGGCGAGGAAATCCGGGTTCCAGCGCCCGACGAAGGCGATGCCGCCGGTGACGGCGAAGGCGCAGCCGTTCGCCACCGCCGCCGTCGCCAGCGTGGCGATCAGCGAGGGGATCTTGAGCCGCGTCACCAGGAGCCCGTTCACCGTCCCGGCCGCGAGCCCGACCAGCAGACCCGACGCCACCGCGGCCGCCGGCGGATAGCCGTGATGGATCAGGCCGCCGACCACGACCGCGGCGAAGCTGCAGACGTTGGCGAAGCTGAGGTCGAGCTCGGCCGTCGTGAGGGCGAGGCCGAAGCCGAGGCCGAGGATGGCGAGGAAGCTCACCTGCTTCAGCACGTTGAGCAGGTTCACGGGATTGAGGAAGTTCGACGCGGCCGCGGCGAAGAACCCGAACAGCAGTGCCGCCGCCAGCGCCGTGCCGTAGGTGGCGAGGAAGCGCCTCCAGTCGAACGCGGCGCTCATGGCGATGCGCCCAGCGCCAGCGCCGCCTGCTTGACGCGCCCGTAAAGCGCGGTACGGCGCGCGAACAGCGCCGCATGCGCGGCGCGCGGGCGGAAGCTGCGGCCGATGCAGCTCATCGCGTCGGCCGCCTCGGCCACGGTCGGATAGCGCCCGAGCCCGGTCGCCGCGGCCACGGCCGCGCCGACCAGGCCGCTTTCAGGTTCGCGCGGACGCAGGACCGGCACGCCCAGGAGGTCGGCCTTGATCTGGCACCAGGCATCCGAGCGCGCGCCGCCGCCCGCGATGCGCAGCTCGGCGAGCCGGGTCCCGGCGCTTGCTGCTGCGGCGGCGACGATGTCGCGCACCGCCAGCGCCACGCCCTCGAGCACGGACCACAGGAAGTCGTCGGCCTGCTGGTCGCGCGCGAGATTGTGGAAGGCGCCGCGCACGTCGCTGCGCCAGACCGGTGCGCGCTCGCCCGCGAGATAGGGCAGGAAGACCGGCCGGTCGGCGCTGGGCTCGAGCGCGCCGGCGCGCGCCACGGCGGCATCGAGCCGCCCGGCGGCGCGGAAGACGCCGTGGCACCACGCGGCGCTATCCGCGCCGGCCTGGGTCGGCCCGCCGATCTGCGCCGCGTCCTCGGTCCAGGCGAGCGAAACCAGGCCGGACGCCTCCACGCGCCTGGGCACGATCAGCCCGACCACCTCGGACGTGCCGGCGCAGTCGTAGCCCTGGCCCGGCCGGACGGCGCCGGCGCCGACCGCCGAGGCCCAGCTGTCCATCGCGCCGGCGAAGACCGGCACGCCGGCGAGCCGGTCGAAGGGCCGCTCGCGATTGGCCACGGAACCGAGCGGCGCCCAGGGCGCGCGGCGCGGCAGGTCGAGGAAGGACAGGCACCGGCGCAGATCGTCCGGCAGGCCCGCCGCCGGGCGCAGCGCATCGAAGCGCGAATACGTCACGGAGTCCGCGCCGGCGACTCCGGTCAGGCGGAGGTTGAGGAAATCCTTGGGCTCGAGCACCAGCGCCAGCCGGGCGAACAGCTTCGGCCGCGCGCGGGCGACCCAGGCCAGCCGCGCCAGCGGATGGAAGGCCGTGATCGCGTCGGCGGGGTTGCCCGACGGGAACCAGCCGGCGATGCGCGCCGCATCGTCCGCGGCGCGCCGGTCGCGGAACAGAATGGCGGGCCCGAGCACCCTGCCAGCCCCGTCCAGCAGCACCTGCGACCGCGTGAGGCCCGCCAGGGCGATGCCGGCGACCGTCGCCCCGCGCGGCAGGGCGTCGAGCACGCGCGCGACCGTCGCCTTGAGCGCGCGCCACCACCGCTCCGGATCGATCTCGCTCCAGCCCGGCCGGGGCTCGGCCGCCGCCAGGTTCGCCGCCGCCGCCGCCAGCACGCGCCCGCGCGCGTCCACCGCGCCCGCGCGCATTCCGCCGGCGCCCAGATCGACCGCGAGGACGGACTGAGCCACGCGAAACGCTCGAGCCGCACGGCCGGCGGAGACCCTCATTCTTCGAGACGCTCGCTGCGCTCGCTCCTCAGCATGACGCGATTGTTCGATACTCGATGAATCGCGTCATCCTGAGGAGCCCGCGCTCCTGTGCGTTTGTCGAAGGAGCCGACGTCTCGAAGCACGATAGACACCGAAGTTGCCGCCCGTCCCAAAATTGTGGCGCGCGGATCGTCCGAGCGCACGATGTCGGCGTGCCTGGCGATGAACGCGACTCCGGCTGGACGGAACGCATCGAGCAGATAGACCTTCATGCGGCGCTGCCCCTCCCCCTCGAGCGTGCCGAGCATAGGACGGCGGCGCGCGGCGCGCCAAGCGGCACGAGCCGGCGTGCGGGCGGCGCGGCAGACGGGCGGCCGCGTCCTGGCTGCAGGGCGGGATTGACGCTATCGTGAGCGCCGTCGGCCCGCTTCCGTCGCTGCCGGGCCGCCGGGGGATATCGATGAGCGACGACGCCGGTGCCATGTCCACGCGGACCCCGTCCGACTTCCGCGTCGGCAACGTGATGGCGCGCGCGAACGCCGTCTTCGCGCGCAACTACTCCGGATTCATCCTGGCCATGGCGATCGCGCACCTGCCGCTGCTGATCGGACCGCGCTTCGGCGACCTCGTCGTCTCGCTGGTGTTGAACATGATCCTGTCCGCGATCGCCTACGCCGCCGTGCTGCTTGCCGCCTTCGCGGACCTGCGCGGCCGCCGCCTCGGCACGTCCGAGGCGGTTTTCGCGGTCGCCCCGTTCGCGCTGTCTGTGATCGCCGTGCTGCTGCTGAACCTGCTCGTCGTGCTGGCCGGCATTGCGCTGCTCGTGGTGCCCGGGTTGATCTTCGCGACGGTCATGTTCGCCGTCGTGCCGGTTTGCGTCATCGAGCGGCGCAGGGTGATGGACTGCTGGTCGCGCAGCGCCATGCTGACGAAGGGCTACCGCTGGCGCATCTTCGCGCTGGTGGCCGGGTTCGGCGTCGCGATCACGATCGCGGAGCTGCTCGTCGAGTCCGCCTGGCCCGGCGAGGATCGCCCTCTGGCCGCCGACGCGTTGATATATCTCTCGCAGGTCGTCTGGGTGAGCTATCTGGCGGTCGTGCAGGCCGTCGCCTACCACGACCTGCGCGTCCTGAAGGACGGCGGGATCGGCGACGTCGCCGCCGCCTGACCGCCGGGAGCGCCTTTGCGCGCACTCGGCAGCCGCCGCACGAAAAGCAGCGGGCGGAGGCAGCATGACGCGTTCGAGCATGGCCACGACGGCGCTCCTCGCGCCAAGCCTCGCCGCAGCCGTGCCGGTCCTGGCGCAGACCGGCGACGCGCGACATCTGGGGAGTCGACAGCGCCGCACAGGGCGGTAAGGTTTGCGTCCTTCGACCAATCCCCCTTCGACCAGTCCAGGAGTCCGCCGATGCCCCCGCGCCCGACCGCCGCCAGCCGCGCCGACGTCGCCCAGCTGCTGAAGCGCCTCGGCGTGCCCGAGACGGCCCATGCCGGCGGCGGCCTCGCCGTGCGCTCGCCGATCGACGGCAAGGTGATCGCCGAGCTGCCGACGCACACGAAGGCCGATCTCGACCGCATGATCGGCGCGGCGAGCGAGGCCTTCCGCGCCTGGCGCATGGTGCCGGCGCCGAAGCGCGGCGAGGTCGTGCGCGTGCTGGGCGAGGAGCTGCGCAAGGAGAAGGAGCCGCTCGGCCGGCTGGTGACGATCGAGGCCGGCAAGATCCTGCAGGAAGGCCTGGGCGAAGTGCAGGAGATGATCGACATCTGCGACTACGCCGTCGGCCTGTCGCGCCAGCTCTACGGCCTCACCATCGCGACCGAGCGGCCGGGCCACCGCATGATGGAAACCTGGCACCCGCTGGGCGTCGCCGGCATCATCACCGCGTTCAACTTCCCGGTCGCGGTGTGGTCGTGGAACGCGGCCATCGCGCTGGCCTGCGGCGACACGCTGATCTGGAAGCCGTCGGAGAAGACGCCGCTGACGGCGCTTGCCTCGCAGGCGATCCTCCAGCGCGCCATCGCCCGGGTCGACGGCGTGCCGCCGGGCATCAGCCACGTGCTCATCGGCGGCGCCGCGGTCGGCGAGGCGCTGGTCGACGACCGGCGCGTGGCGCTGGTCAGCGCCACCGGCTCGACCCGCATGGGCGCCGCCGTCGCGCCGCGCGTCGCCGGCCGCTTCGGCCGGCTGATCCTCGAGCTCGGCGGCAACAACGGCATGATCGCGGCCCCCTCGGCCGATCTCGACCTCGCCGTGCGCGCCATCGTCTTCGCCGCCGTCGGCACCGCCGGGCAGCGCTGTACCTCGTTGCGCCGCCTGATCGTGCACGAAAGCGTCTACGACAAGCTGGTGCCGCGGCTGAAGAAGGCCTATGGCCAGTGCACGATCGGCAGCCCGCTCGACGCCGGCACGCTGGTCGGTCCGCTGATCGACCGGCGCGCCTTCGACGCGATGCAGGCGAGCCTCGCCGAGGCAACGGCGAACGGCGGCACCGTCACGGGCGGCGAGCGCGTCCTCGCCGACGCGCTGCCCGACGCCTTCTACGTCCGGCCCTGCCTGGTGGAGATGCCCGAGCAGAGCGCGGTCGTCTGCCGCGAGACCTTCGCGCCGATCCTCTACGTGATGCGCTACAGGGACTTCGACCAGGCGCTCGCCATGCACAACGCCGTGCCGCAGGGCCTGGCCTCCTCGGTGTTCACGACCGACCTGCGCGAGGCCGAGCGCTTCATGTCGGCTGCCGGCAGCGACTGCGGCATCGTCAACGTCAATATCGGCCCGTCCGGCGCCGAGATCGGCGGTGCCTTCGGCGGCGAGAAGGAGACCGGCGGCGGCCGCGAGGCCGGCAGCGACTCGTGGAAGGCCTACATGCGCCGCGCAACCAACACCATCAACTACTCGCGCGAGCTGCCGCTGGCGCAGGGAATCCGGTTCGACGTGGAAGGGTGAGGCGGCGGCGGCGCCCTCAGTCCTTCTTCGCCCGCAGCTCCGCGATCGGCACGCAGGTGCCGAAGCCGGCGAAGACGCCGCGGGACGACGCCACGGTCATCGTCAGCCCACGGTTGTCCTCGCGGATCGAGATCAGCCAGGCGAAGCCGTGCTCGATGCCGTGCAGGATCAGCTCGTCCCGGTCGTGCGCCAGCATCGCGATGCGCGACGCGCTGACATAGCCGCGCTTGAGCGGCGACATGACGACGCGGTTCCCGAAGTCGATCGTGACCATGAGCGGCAGCGTCTCCTCGCCCACGCGCTCGGTCTGCTTGCAGTCCTCGCCGGGACGGCATATGCCGCCCCGCGTGACGGTGCAGGCGAGGTCGACGATGTCGTCGTCTCCGGGGTCCGCGTCCGGGGCGGCGGCGGCCGAAGGCGCGGCCGCCGCCTTCGGATCGGCGGTCTGCGCCAGGGCCGTCGCGGCGCAGCCCGCGGCGCCCATGAGCCAGCACCCCGCCAGCGCCAGCGTCATCACCCAGGTCGATCCGATCGCGCGCTTGCACATCCTCACATCCCCTCGATGATCGCCTTGCGCCGGGCGTCGCATTCGGACGGCGTCAACAGGCGGCGCCTGCAGGCCAGTTGCAGGTCCTCCAGCCGCTGCGTCAGGCTGGCCGGCGGCGGCACGGGCGCCGGCGCCTGCTCCGGCAGCGGGTAGGCCTGCGCCGGCGGGTAGATTTCCTGCGGATAGGCTTGCGGCGGCGGATAGGCCGGCACCGGCGGGTACGGCGGGGGCGGCGCCGGGTAGTAGTAGGCCGGCGGATCGATATAGACGTAGCTCGGATAGTCGTAGGGTCGCGCATACGACCAGAGCGCGCCGCCGAGAATCGTCCCGCCGATGATCGCGCCCATGAAGGCGCCATCGTGATGACCGTGATCGTGACGATAGCCGCGCCCGCCGTGGTAGCTGCGCGCGTAGGTGCCGCGCCCCGTATAGTGGCCGGAATACGCGTGCCCGGAGCGTCCGGCGCCTGCGTGGCCGCCGGCCTGTCCGCGCGCCTGCGCCAGCGCCGTCGCGGCCGGGACGGCCAGCGTCAGCGCCGCGACCAGCGCCAGCGCGCCGGCGCGGCCCAGCGTGGACGATCGTTGCCGCATCGATGTCTCCGTCGCCATCCGACCCTGTTGCCGCACAATCTAGGAAAGCTGGCACGCGTCACCGCCGCGTCACATGATCTGGATCAACGCGCCCCTGGCCGATGCGAAGCGATAAGTTGCCACGAGGAAATCCGCGGTCGGGCGATCCGGTCGCTGCGGTCGTGCCTCCGGCGGGAACGGCCCGCGGCCATCCGATCACGGACCGGGGCCGAATCGCAAGGGAACGATCGTCGACCGTATGGGCAATTGTGCTACCGTCGCGCATCGCGTCAAATGCAGGGTGCGGGCTCTCGCACCGCACCGTTGCGGCCGGCGCGCGATGGAACGGACGCAATGCGAGCACTCAGTTGAAGGAGGACGGGAACACGATGGAAGCGCAGTACATTGCGCCTGGCTCGGTCGAGGAAGCCGTGGGCCTGATGGCGGGTGCCGGCGGCAAGGCGCGGGTACTGGCCGGCGGCACCGATCTCCTGGTGCAGATGCGCGCGGGCATGGCGGCGCCGGCGCTGATCGTCGATGTCAAGCGGATCGCCGAGATGACGACGATCAGCCAACAGGGCGGGGCCTGGCGCATCGGCGCGGCCGTCTCCGGCGCCGAGATCCATGACCATGAGGCGCTCCGCCGGGCCTGGCCCGGCGTCGTCGAGGCGATCAACCTGATCGGCTCCAAGCAGGTGCAGGGCCGCGCCTCGGCGGGCGGCAACCTCTGCAACGCCTCGCCGGCCGCCGACAGCGTCCCTGCCCTGGTCGCGGCTGGCGCCGTCGCCACCGTCCAGGGGCCGAAGGGCAGGCGCGACGTGCCGGTCGGGCAGATTCCGGCCGGTCCCGGCAAGACCACGCTGGCGCCCGGCGAGATCGTGGTGTTCATCACCCTGCCGCCGCGTCCACCCGGCTCGGCCGACGCATACCTGCGGCTCATTCCGCGCACCGAGATGGATATCGCGGTGGTGGGCTGCGGCGTGAACCTGACCTTGAAGGACGGCACCTGCACCGCGGCGCGCGTGGCGCTCGGCGCGGTGGCGCCGACCGTGCTGCTGGTCGACGAAGCGGGCAAGGCGCTGGTCGGCTCGAGGCTGGTCGGCTCTGGGCTGGATGCCGCCGCCGTCGAGGCCGCCGCCGCCGCCTGCCGCGCCGCCTGCCGTCCGATCGACGACAAGCGCGGCACCATCGCCTATCGCACCAAGATCGCGGGCGTGCTGCTCAAGCGCGCCGCCGCCATCGCAGCCGAGCGCGCGAGGAAGAGCTGACCATGGCGAAGATCCACGTCACGACCACCATCAACGACGAGCCGACCGAGTTTCTCTGCACGGCGACGCAGACCATGCTGGACGTGCTGCGGGACGTTCTCGGCCTGACCGGCGCCAAGGAAGGCTGCGGATCGGGCGATTGCGGGGCCTGCTCCGTCATCGTGGACGGTCGCCTCGTCTGCGCCTGCCTGATGCTGGGCGCCGAAGCCGAAGGTCGCCGCATCCTGACCATCGAGGGCATGGCCGAGGGCGACAGGCTGCACCCGCTGCAGCAGAAGTTCATCGAGCTGGCGGCGCTGCAATGCGGCGTCTGCACGCCGGGCGTGCTGATCGCCGCCAAGGCGCTGCTCGACCGCAACCCCGACCCCACCGAGACCGAGGTGCGCTTCGGCCTCGCCGGCAACCTCTGCCGCTGCACCGGCTACGACAAGATCGTCCGCGCGGTCCTGGAAGTGGCCGCCGAGCAGAAGGAGATCGCACGATGAGCGAACACCGCTACAAGTGGGTCGGCACCCGCCAGAACCGTCCCGACGGCGCCGACAAGGTGACCGGCCGCGCCCGCTTCGCCGCCGATTTCAACCTGCCGGGCGAGCTGGTCGGCCAGGTGCTGCGCAGCCCGCACGCGCATGCCGTGATCAAGTCGATCGACGTCTCCAGGGCGGCGGCGCTGCCCGGCGTCAAGGCGATCGTCACCGGCGCGGACTTCCCCGAGCAGCCTGACCAGGTGGTGCCGGCGGGCGAGATGCAGGTCAACCTGCGCGACGTGACGCGCAACATCATGGCGAAGGAGAAGGCGCTTTACGAGGGCCACGCCGTGGCCGCGGTGGCGGCCACGACGGCCGACATCGCGAAGGAGGCGCTGGCGCTGATCAAGGTCGAGTACGAGAAGCTGCCGCACGTGATCGATGTGCGCGAAGCGATGGCGGAGGACGCGCCGATCCTGCATCCGCACATGCGGACGGAAGGCGTCACGCCCACGCCGACCAGGCCGTCGAACATCGCCAAGCGCCTGGAATTCGCCAAGGGCGATGCGGCCGCGGGCTTCGTCAAGGCCGATTTCGTGATCGAGCGCGAGTTCACGACCCGGCCGGTGCACCAGGGCTACATCGAGCCGCATGCGGCGCTGGCGAGCGCCTCGGAGGACGGCCAGGTCCAGCTCTGGACCACGACCCAGGGCCATTTCCAGGTGCGCGGCTTCTGCTGCCGGCTGCTCGAGCTCGAGACCTCGCAGCTTCGCGTGACGCCGTCGGAGATCGGCGGCGGCTTCGGCGGCA
The DNA here is from genome assembly GCA_964557415.1 of uncultured Rhodospirillaceae bacterium. Classification (GTDB taxonomy): domain Bacteria; phylum Pseudomonadota; class Alphaproteobacteria; order JAEULC01; family JAEULC01; genus JAEULC01. The sequence goes on along the minus strand of CAZLBB010000082.1, from coordinate 1,068 downwards.
AGACGGTGGTCTATCTGGAGCCGGTGGCGATCCGCCTGTCGCAGAAGGCGGGCCGCCCGGTGAAGATGGTGATGTCGCGCGAGGAAGTGTTCCGCGCCTCCGGCCCGACCTCCGGCGGGCATGTCCAGGTGAAGCTGGGCGCCATGCGCGACGGACGGATCGTCGCGGCCGACGTCACCGTCGCGCTGCAGGCGGGGGCCTTCCCGGGCTCGCCGGTCAGCCCGTCCTGCATGTGCAGCCTGGCCTGCTACGACATCGAGAACATCCGCGTGGTCGGCTTCGACGTCGTGAGCAACCGGCCCAAGGTCGCGGCCTATCGCGCGCCCGGCGCGCCGATCTCGGCCTGGGCCGTCGAATCCGCGGTCGACCTGGTGGCGCTGGAACTGGGCATGGACCCGATCGAGCTTCGGCTGAAGAACGCGGCGAAGAAGGGCACCAAGACGCATTACGGACCGACCTTCGGCGTGATCGGCATGGTGGAGACCCTGGAAGCGGCCAAGGCCTCGGCGCACTACCGCTCGAAGGTGAAGCCAGGCCATGCCCGCGGCGTCGCCGCCGGCTTCTGGTTCAACATCGGCGCCGATTCCTCCGCCGCCGCGCATGTCGGCGAGGACGGCACCGTCACCATCATCTCGGGCAGTCCGGATATCGGCGGCTCGCGCGCCTCGCTCGCCATGATGGCCGCGGAGGAGCTGGGCATCGACTACGACAAGGTGCGCCCGATCGTGGCCGACACCGCCTCGATCGGCTTCAACTTCGTCACCGGCGGCAGCCGCGTGACCTTCGCGACCGGGCTTGCCGTCATCAACGCGACGCGCGACATGATCCACCAGCTGAAGCTGCGCGCGGCCAAGCTGTGGGAGGTCGACGTCGACGCCGTCGTCTGGCAGGACGGCGAGGCGCGGCCCTCCAGCACCAATGTCGGCGAGTTCGAGCCGCTCTCGCTCGCCAAGCTCGCGGCGGGCGCCAGCCGCACCGGCGGGCCGATCAACGGCCATGCCCAGCTCAACGCGCAGGGCGCGGGGCCGGGCTTCGGCGTGCACATCGTCGACCTGAAGGTCGACGCCG
>CAZLBB010000081.1:0-25434 GCA_964557415.1 uncultured Rhodospirillaceae bacterium | reverse complement strand
CGCAAGTTCGCGGCGTTCTGGGGCTCGAACAACATCGACCACCAGGCCCGCATCTGCCATTCGACCACCGTCGCCGGCGTGGCCCAGACCTGGGGCTACGGCGCGATGACCAACAGCTACAACGACATCCACAAGTCCAAAGCGATCTTCATGATCGGCAGCAACGCGGCCGAGGCGCACCCGGTCTCGATGATGCACATCCTGAAGGGCAAGGAGCAGAACGGCGCGCCGCTGATCGTGTGCGACCCGCGCTTCACGCGCACGGCCGCGCATGCCGACGAATACGTGCGCTTCCGCCCCGGCACCGACATCGCGCTGATCTGGGGCATCCTCAACCAGATCCTCGAGAACGGCTGGGAGGACAAGGAATACATCAAGAAGCGCGTCTGGGGCATGGACGCGGTCCGCGAGGAAGTGAAGAAGTGGACGCCCGAGGAGGTCGAGCGCGTGACCGGCGTGCCCGGCTCGCAGCTCAAGCGCGTCGCGCGCACGCTGGCGAACAACCGGCCCGGCACGCTGATCTGGTGCATGGGCGGCACCCAGCACACGATCGGCAACGCCAATGTCCGCGCCTACTGCGTGCTGCAGCTGGCGCTCGGCAACATCGGCGTGTCCGGCGGCGGCGCCAACATCTTCCGCGGCCATGACAACGTGCAGGGCGCGACCGACCTGGGCGTCGAGCCGGCCACGCTGCCGGGCTACTACGGCCTGTTCCCGGGTTCCTGGGCGCACTGGGCGCGGGTCTGGGACGTCAGCGTCGACTACCTGAAGGGCCGCTTCAACGGCAAGGCCGAGATGATGGAGAAGCCCGGCATGCCGCTGTCGCGCTGGCATGACGGCGTGCTCGAGGCCAAGGAGAACATCGACCAGCCCGACAACATCCGCGCCGTCTTCTTCTGGGGCCATGCGCCGAACTCGCAGACGCGCATGCCAGACATGAAGAAGGCGATGGAAAAGCTCGACATGCTGGTCATCGTCGATCCCTACCCGACGATGTCGTCGGTGATGCACGACCGCAAGGACGGCGTGTACCTGCTGCCGGCGGCGACGCAGCTCGAGACGGACGGGTCGCGCACCTCGTCGAACCGCTCGATCCAGTGGGGCTACGAGATCTTCAAACCGGTGTTCGAGTGCAAGCGCGACCACGAGATCATGTATCTGTTCGCGAAGAAGCTCGGCTTCGAGAAGGAGATGTTCAAGAACATCAAGGTCAGCGGCACGATCCCGGAGCCGGAATCGATCCTGCGCGAGATCAATCGCGGGATGTGGACGATCGGCTATACCGGCCAGTCGCCCGAGCGGCTGAAGCTGCACCTGGCCAACCAGGCGACGTTCGACAGGACGACGCTCCGGGCCAACGGCGGACCGTGCGACGGCGACTACTACGGCCTGCCCTGGCCCTGCTGGGGCACGGCCGAGATGAAGCATCCCGGCACGCCCAACCTTTACGACCAGTCCAAGCCGGTCGCGGAGGGCGGGCTTTCGTTCCGCAACCTGTTCGGTCTGACGCCGCCGGACAACATGAAGAAGTGGGGCGAGAACCTGCTGGCCGAAGGCGCCTACAACGTCGGCTCCGAGATCAAGGACGGCTATCCGCAGTTCACCTACGGCGTCCTGAAGAAGCTCGGCTGGGACAAGGACCTGACCGACAAGGAGCGCGAGACGATCGAGCGGATCGGCGGCGGTCCCGACAAGGCCGACGGCGTGATGTGGAGCAACGACCTGTCGGGCGGCATCCAGCGCGTGGCGATCAAGCACGGCTGCGCGCCGTTCGGCAACGCCAAGGCGCGCTGCGTCGCCTGGAACTTCCCGGACGGCATCCCGCTGCACCGCGAGCCGCTCTACTCGCCCGATCCGGAAATGATCGCGAAGTACCCGACGCACAACGACGTCAAGCGCCATTGGCGCCTGCCGTTGCTGTTCAAGACGGTGCAGGACAAGAACAAGGACGCCGGGAAGCAATTCCCGATCGTCCTGACCTCGGGCCGGCTGGTCGAGTACGAGGGCGGCGGCGACGAGACGCGGTCGAACCCGTGGCTGGCCGAGCTGCAGCAGGACATGTTCTGCGAGATCAACCCCTTCAACGCCAATCAGGCCGGCATCAAGGACGGCCAGATGATCTGGGTGCACAGCCCGGAAGGCGGGAAGGTGAAGGTCAAGGCCATGGTCACCGAGCGCGTCGGCAAGAACGTCGCGTTCATGCCGTTCCACTTCGCCGGCCACTGGATGGGGGCGGACCTCCGCAAGAAGTACCCGGAGGGCGCCGACCCCTATGTGCTCGGCGAATCCGTCAACGTGGTGACGACCTACGGATACGACATCGTGACCCAGATGCAGGAAACCAAGGTCACGCTGTGTCGGATCGAGAAAGCTTGAGGGTGAGGGACACGTAACATGGCACGCATGAAATTCCTCTGCGACGCCGAGCGCTGCATCGAGTGCAACGCCTGCGTCACCGCCTGCAAGAACGAGCACGAGGTGCCGTGGGGCGTGAACCGCCGGCGCGTCGTGACGATCAACGACGGCAAGCCGGGCGAACGCTCGATCTCGGTCGCCTGCATGCACTGCTCGGATCCGCCCTGCAAGGCGGTCTGCCCGGTCGACTGCTTCTACCAGACGGAGCAGGGCGTGGTGCTGCACAACAAGGACCTGTGCATCGGCTGCGGCTACTGCTTCTACGCCTGCCCGTTCGGCGCGCCGCAGTACCCGCAGGCCGGCAACTTCGGCAGCCGCGGCAAGATGGACAAGTGCACCTTCTGCGCCGGCGGGCCGGAGCAGGCGAACTCGGAGGCGGAGTTCAAGAAGTACGGCCGCAACCGCATCGCCGAAGGCAAGCTGCCGCTGTGCGCCGAGATGTGCGCGACCAAGGCGCTGCTGGCCGGCGACGGCGACGCGGTGTCCGACATCTACCGCGAACGCGTCGTGGCGCGCGGCTTCGGCTCCGGCGCCTGGGGCTGGGGCACGGCGTATCAAAGCAAGACCGGGTCCTGATCCGACACGGGTCAGGCGGCGCGGCGGGACGATCCCGCCCGCCGCCCGATTCGCCGGCAGAGACGCGGCACGGGACAGATAGGGGGATCGCCAATGGGCGTCGTAGGACGAGCGCTCTGCATCGGATTCGCCGCCGCGCTGGTGGCGACGTCGCTGGCCGCCTGCCGTGACGAGGAGCAGGGACGGCCGCTGTCCTTCAAGAAGGGCGTCTACGAGGGGCCGAAGGACGAAACGGTCACGGCCGACGCGGTCAAGTCCATGGGCGACCGTGTGAAAAAACAACAGTTCTAGGTTCGGGAGGCCGACGACATGCATAGGGCCCACATGCGCTGGATCGCGTCCGTGGCTATGGCTTTGGCGATGCTGGCCGGCATCGCCGCGGTCGATGCGGCCTCGGCCCAGACGGCGCCGGCGGGGCAGGGCGCGCCGCCGGCGCTCTCCGGCCCGCCGCTCGGCCGCACCAGCGCGACCGAGGCAGAGGTCATGCGCCAGATCCGCCAGGGCGCGCAGGGATACGTGTCGATCCCCGACAAGAAGGCCGGCATCCTGATCCAGTCCGAGGGCGAGAACTGGCGCAACTTCCGCAACGGGCCGGAATCGACCTACGGCACCTGGATCCTGCTCGGCATGGTGATCGTGCTGGCGGTGTTCTTCGCCATCCGCGGCCGCATCCGCATCGAGGCGGGGCCCGCCAACCGCACGATCCAGCGGTTCAATGCGATCGAACGCTTCGCGCACTGGCTGACCGCGACCTGCTTCATCGTGCTGGCGCTGACCGGCCTGAACATGCTGTACGGCCGCTACATCCTGCCGCCGGTGATCGGCAAGGAGGCGTTCGCGGCCCTGACGCTCTATGGCAAGTACGCGCACAACTACATCGCCGTCGGCTTCGTGCTCGGCGTGCTGCTGATGATCGTGCTGTGGGTGCATCACAACATCCCGAACAGGTACGATCTGCAATGGCTGGCCAAGGGCGGCGGTCTCTTCAGCCGCGGCGTGCATCCGCCTTCGCGCAAGTTCAACGCCGGGCAGAAGTTCATCTTCTGGGCGGTCGTGCTGGGGGGCGCGATCCTGACGGTGACCGGCATCTACCTGATGTGGCCGTTCGAGTTTGGCATGACCGTGTACGACATGCAGTTCATGCTGGTCGTGCACGGCATCGTCGGGCTGGTGCTGATCGCGATCATCGTCGCGCATATCTATATCGGCTCGATTGGCATGGAGGGCGCCTTCGACGCCATGGGCACCGGCCAGGTCGACGAGAACTGGGCACGCGAGCACCACAATCTCTGGGTGGCCGAGGTCAAGGGCGAGGCGGCGCAGCATGGGCACGATTAGCATGAGGAGCCTTGCCGCCGGCGTCGCGGCGCTGCTGCTGTCGGCCGGCGCCGCGCGCGCGGCGATGATGCCCGACGAGGTGTCGAAGAAGGTATCGCAGCAGCTCGGGGTCACGGTGCTGCGCGTGATCGGCACCGAACTCGACGGAAGGCGCGCGTTCTCCGTCCGGGTGATGAGCCCGGGCGGCAACTCGAACGAGGCCTTCCGTGTCGACACGCTGATGGTCGACGCCGAGAACGGCCAGCTGTTGCGCGCCTTCCGCCATCTGCCCAGCGGCTACGCCCTTGCCGGCGACCCGTCGCCCGACACCAACCGCAACAGCTGGTCCGTGCCGGCCGACGGGCGGGTGTGGCGGTGATTTTCCGCTGACGCGACGTACCTCGGTGTGACGTCGTCCTTCGACAGGCTCAGGACGAGGAAAAGACGCAACGACCTCATCCTGAGCCTGTCGAAGGATGAGGAACCCGTTGCAGCCGAACCTGGCACGAGCGGCACTTGCCGCGCTGCTTCTATCCGTGGCGCCTGCCTCCGCCGACCTCGTCGGCCATAGCGGCATCGTCAAGTCGGTCGCCGTTTCGCCCGACGGCAAGCGCGTGCTGACGGCGGGATTCGACTACACGCTCCGGCTGTGGGACCTGGCGACGCAGAGTCAGCTCGCCGAGCTCAACGAGCATTTTGCCGCCGCCAACGCCGTGCGGTTCCTGCCCGACGGCCGGCGCGCGCTGTCCGGCAGCGACGATCACACGCTGATGCTGTGGGACCTCGACCGCGGCCAAATGCAGCGGCAGATGAAGGGCCATCGCGCCAACGTCGCCGCCGTCGCCGTCTCGCCCGACGGACGCACCGCGGCATCGGCGGGTTGGGACCGCTCCGTGCGGCTGTGGAATCTCGAGGACGGCTCTCTCAGGCGCGCGCTCGAGGGCCACACGGGCAACGTCAACGCGGTCGCGTTCACGCCCGACGGCAAGCGCGTCGTCTCCGCCGGCTACGACGCCACGATCCGCCTGTGGGACGCTGCGACCGGCGATGCCGGGCCGGTGCTCAAGGGGCACAATTTCGCCGTCAACGGCATCGCCGTCTCGGCCGACGGCGCGCGCCTGCTGTCGGCCGGCGTCGACGAGACGGTGCGGCTATGGGACCTGACGCGAGAGACGGAGGAGCGCGTCCTGTTCGGCCACGAAGGCTTCGTCAGCGCGGTCGCCTTCTCGCCCGACGGCAGGCTGGCCCTGTCCGGCGGCCGCGATGCCAGGCTCCGGCTGTGGGCGCTCGATTCCGGCCGGCCCATCCATGTCCTGAACGGCCATGCCAAGGCGATCTGGGCGGTGGCGTTCACACCCGACGGCCGCCTGGCGCTTTCGGCCGGCGGCGACGAGGTGGTGAAGCTGTGGGACGCCGCGACCGGGAAGCCTGTCGCCGCACCCTGAAGCTACAGCCGCACGTTCTCGGTCTGGAAGCGCGTCGCCGCCGACTGGTTGCTGCCCTGGAGCGCAAGGCCGGCCACCACGGCGAGCCCGATGGCGACCACGATGCCGAGCACGATCATTTTCATGTCCGCTGTCCCTCCCGACCGCGGAGTCTAGCCATGTGCCGGGGCTTGGCAAGCGGCGGCCCCGTTTGCCTACTCCGCCGTCACCTTCTTGAGGAACGCGATGAGGTCGGCGCGGTCCTTGGGGTTGCTCATGACCTGCAGCGGCATCTTGCTGCCCGGCACGACCTCCTCCGGCCCCTTGGCGAACAGCGCGTCGACCGTCTCCGGCGTCCAGACCAGCGCGCTGTCCTTGAGCGCGGGCGAGTACTTGTAGTCGGGCACCGCGCCGGCCTTGCGCCCGAACAGCCCGTGCAGCCGGGGCCCGGCCTTGTTGCGGCCGTTCGGCTCGAAGCTGTGGCAGGCGACGCAGCGCTTGAACAGGGCTTCGCCGCGCCCTGCGTCGCCCGGGTCAAGGGCCAGGGCCGCACCGGCCCATGTCCCCGTGCAGGCCAGTACCAGCGCCCCGGTGGTCATCCTGATCGGCATGCGAGCTTTACTCCTTGGCGCCGTGGGCGCGCAGCAGGGCCACGATCTCCGCGTCGCCGATCATCGCCGCGGCGGCGAGCGCCGTCCAGCCGTCCTTGGCGCGCCGGTCGACCCGCGCGCCGCCCTTGAGCAGCATGCGCACCACCTCGATCGCGCCCCGGTTGGCCGCCATCATCAGCGCGGTGTTGCCGTCGGCCGGGTTGACCGCGTCGGGATCGGCACCGCGCGCCAGCAGCAGCTCGACCACGCCCGGCACGTCCGCGGCCGCCGCCCGGAACAACGCCGTCGCCCCGGCGGCGTCGCGCGCGTCGATGTCCGCGCCGCGCTCCAGCAGCAGGCGGACGATGCCGATGCGCCCGTTCTCCGCGGCCAGCGCCAGGGCCGTGCGCCCGTCGGCGCGCCGGGCACGTGCCAGGGCTTGGGCGTCGGCCGCCGCGTCCAGCAGAAGCTGGACGCTGGGTGCCGCGCCTTTTTCCGCGGCCGCCATCAGCGCCGTCCAGCCGTCCTTGGCGGCGCGCTCCGGCCGGGCGCCGCGCGCCAGCAGCTCGGCGACGGCTTCCGCGCCGTTCGCATGGGCGGCCGCCAGGATCAGGGCCGTATTGCCGCCTGCGGTGTCGGCCGCGTCCACGGCCGCACCGGCCTCGGCGAGCCTGGCCACGATCTCCGTCCGCGCCCGTCCGGCGGCGATCATCAGCGCGGTGTTGCCAAAGCGCGCCTCGCGCCTGGCGTGGTCGGCGCCCGCCTCGAGCAGCAGCGCCACGATCCGGTCATGTCCCTGGTGCGCCGCCTGCATCAGCGCGGTCCAGCCGTCCCGCGCCGCCGCGTCCACGCGCGCGCCGCTAGCCAGCAGCAGCTTCGCCACGCTTTCCGAGCCGGCCTTGGCCGCGACGGCGAGGGCGCTGTTGCCGTGCCGGTCGGTCGCTTCGACCGGCGCGCCCTTCTCCAGCGCGTATGCGGCGATGTCGGCGCGATCGGCCTCGGCTGCCTGCAGCAATGCCTGCTCGGCGATCGGCCGCTCGCCCGCCGGCCCGCCGCCGCCTTGCGCCGTGGCGGGGCTGGTCCATGCGGTCACGAGGCACGCGACGATCGCGGCGAGCCTATTCGTCATCCGGATAGTCCACGGCTTCGAGCGTCACCACGGCGGTGTTGATCAGCTGCTTCCCGGCGTGCTCGAAATTGACGGTGACGCGGGCGCCGACGGCGGACTGGACCTGGCCCAGGCCCCAATCCGGCCGTGCCGGGTGCCGCACCCATGCCCCAAGCGCGAGGCGGTCGTTCATCGCTGCGTGTCCCTTCCCGAGCGGCGCTCGCGGGCCGCTTCCTGGCGCCTCCCGGCCCGGGCGCAGGGCCCGGGTGCCGCGCCGGCCGCAACCGGCTATCGCCCGGCCGGCGAATAAGTATATTACGCATCGGACGGCAGCAGGTCTTGCGTTGGGCGGCCGCGCCGGCGCCAGTGAAGGGGCTTGATGGGAATGGACGAGCTGCGCTTTGCCGAGCTTCTGTGCTCCAGGCTGTGCCATGACCTTGTCAGCCCGATCGGCGCGATCAACAACGGCGTCGAGCTGCTGGAAGAGTTTGGCGGCGGCGGCAGCGACGAGGCCATGGGCCTGATCGCCAGCAGCGGCCGCCAAGCGGCGCGCCGCCTGCAGTTCTATCGCGTGGCGTTCGGCCTCGCCGGGTCCCAGGTCGTCCAGTCGGTCGGCGACGTACGCTCGCTGCTCGCCGGGATGCTCGAGGGTGGCAAGGTCGCGCTGGAATGGGATGACGCCGCGGTGCGCGCGCCCGAGATCGCAGGCTGGGGCAAGCTGCTCATGAACATGGTCGCGCTCGCCGGGGAGTCGCTGGTGCGCGGCGGCACCCTGCGCGTGACGGTGGCGCTCGACAACGAGTTGGCCCGCATGGTCGTCGCCGCCCATGGCGCCGGCTGCCGGCTGCACGAGGACATCCGCCAGGCGCTCGACCCGGCCGTGCCGGTCGAGGCGCTCAATGCCCGCGGCGCTCAGCCGCACTTCACGGTGCGCCTGGCCGCCCGAATGGGGGGAAAGCTCGAGGTTTCCGAGCCGGGACCCGACCGCATGACCTTCGCCGTCGCCCTGCCGGTAGCGCCCGCCTGAAGCGAGCGCCCCGGAAGTACAGGGCGTTGCACGCATTTCCCTTGGTTTCCGGCCGGCCCGGAACGTCAAGGTCTTATTAAATAATTTCTGTAAGTTTTTCCTGCGCCATCGCGCGACCCGCGCAAGGGGGGGCGCGCGTGCGTCGACAGCGCCTCAACTGCCTGCGACTGGATATCCGTCATGGACGACCTGCTACGCGAATTCCTGACCGAGACTGCGGAGAGCATCGCGGTGCTCGACGTCGAGCTGGTCAAGCTGGAGCAGAATCCGAACGATCCGGAGCTGCTGCACAACATCTTCCGGCTCGTCCATACGATCAAGGGTACCTGCGGCTTCCTGGGCCTGCCGCGCCTCGAGACGGTGGCGCACGCCTCGGAGAACGTCCTCGGCAAGATTCGCGACGGCGAGATGAGCGCCTCGCCCAAGGCCATCGGCCTCGTTCTGAAGGCGCTGGACCGGATCAAGACCCTCCTGGGCGAGCTCGAGCGCACGGAAGCCGAGCCGGCCGGCGCGGATTCCGACCTGGTCGAGCAACTGAACGCGTTGGCGGAGGCGGGCGACTCGGAAGACGCCGTGGCGGCGCCTGCGACCGAACCGGTCGCCACGGCCGCGCCTGCCGAAGCCGACCCCGCCCCCGCGCCCGTCAAGGTTAAGGCCAAGGCCGCTCCTGCCGCGCCGCCGAAGGCGGCCGCCGGCATGAACGGCGCCAAGGCGCCCGTGGCCGATGCGACGCTGTACGAGCGCTTCGGCGGCGAGTCGATGATCGACGCCATGGTCGACGGCGCCTTCCAGAGCGTCACGGCCGATCCGTCGGTCAAGTCGATGTTGGAGCGCGTCGACATGGACGTGCTGCAGGGCCATCTGCGCGATTTTCTCGCCAAGGCCATGGGCGGCATCAATCGCTGCAAGCAGGGTCAGCTCAAGCGCGCGTTCCAGTCCGCGATCGAGCGCGGCTTCGGTCCGCCGCAGTTCCAGGCCCTGATGGGCCATGTCGAGGCGACCATGAAACTGCTCGAGGTGCCCGCCGACGTGCAGGCGGAGGTCGCCAAGACCTTCGGCCTCGTGCGCGACGAGGTGCTGTCCGGCGCGAAGGCGACGGCGCCGGCGGCGCAGGCCGCCGCCGTTCCCGCGAACGGCCCGGCGGCCAAGGAAGGCGGCGTCGCCGACCAGTCGATCCGCGTCAACGTCGATGTGCTCGAGAACCTCATGACCATGGTCAGCGAGCTGGTGCTGACCCGCAACCAGCTGCTGCAGATCCTGCGCAGCCAGACCGACAGCCAGTTCGCCGGCCCCTTGCAGCGACTCAGCCAGGTGACCTCGGAGCTGCAGGAAGGCGTCATGAAGACGCGCATGCAGCCGATCCGCAACGCCTGGGCGAAGCTGCCGCGCATCATCCGCGACCTGTCGCACGAACTCGGCCGCAAGATCGACCTGCAGATGCAGGGCCAGGAGACCGAGCTCGACCGCCAGGTGCTCGAACTGATCCGCGATCCGCTGACGCATCTCGTGCGCAACGCGGCCGACCATGGGATCGAGAAGCCCGAGGATCGCCGCGCCGCCGGCAAGCCGGAAGCCGGCACCATCCGGCTTAACGCGTACCAGCAGGGCGGCCATATCCTGATCGAGATCAGCGACGACGGCCGCGGCGTCAACACGGCGCGCATCAAGCAGAAGGCGGTAGGCAACGGGCTTGCGACCGAGGCCGAGCTGGAGCAGATGTCCGAGCAGGAGGTCCATCAGTTCATCTTCCGCGCCGGGTTCTCGACCGCGCAGCAGGTGACCTCGGTCTCCGGTCGCGGCGTCGGCCTCGACGTCGTGCGAACCAACATCGAGAAGATCGGCGGCACCGTCGAGCTGCGCTCGCGCGAGGGCAAGGGCACGACGTTCGTCATCAAGATCCCGCTGACGCTCGCGATCGTCTCGGCGCTGATCGTCGAATGCGGCGGCGAGCGCTTCGCCATCCCGCAGATGAGCGTGCTCGAGCTGGTGCGCGCCTCGGCCAACTCCGAGCACACGATCGAGCAGATCAACGATGCGCTGGTCATGCGCCTGCGCGACCGGCTGCTGCCGCTGGTGTCGCTGCGCGACCTCCTGAAGCTCGGTGCGTCCGAAGGAAGCGCGGCCAAGGACGCGTATATCGCGGTCACCCAGGTCGGAAAGTTCATCTTCGGCATCATCGTCGACCGCGTGTTCGACACCGAGGAAATCGTGGTGAAGCCGGTGGTGCCGATCCTGCGCAACATCCCGATGTTCTCCGGCAACACCATCCTGGGCGACGGCACGGTGATCATGATCCTGGACCCGAACGGCATCGCGCAGGCCGCCAGCGGCGAACGCGGCGCGGCCGAGGCGGGCGAGGTGGCGGCGCACGGCGAGCGCGAGATCGGCGAAGAGGAGCGCGTGGCGATCCTCACCTTCCGCGCCGGCAACCGCGGCCCGAAGGCCGTGCCGCTGGCGCTCATCGCGCGGCTCGAGGAGTTCGATGCCGACAAGATCGAGGCCGTGGCGGGCCGCAGCGTGGTGCAGTACCGCGGCAGCCTGATGCCGCTGGTCCCGATCGACCCGTCGTGCAAGCCGGTCGAGCGCGGCCGCCAGCCGGTGCTTGTGTTCGCCGACGGCGAGCGGTCGATGGGCCTGATGGTCGACGAGATCATCGACGTGGTCGAGGACGTGCTCAAGATCGAGCTGACCGTCGACCAGCCGGGCGTCGTCGGCACCGCGATCGTCGCCGGGCGCGCGACCGAGGTGATCGACGCCACGCACTACCTTACCCAGGCCTTCGGCGACTGGTTCAACCGCGGCAACGCCTTGCTCGAGGGCAACCGCCAGCACCGCCTGCTGCTGGTCGAGGACAGCGCGTTCTTCCGCCACCTGATCACGCCGGTCCTCTCGGTTGCCGGCTACGACGTGACGGCGGTCGACAGCGCGCAGAAGGCGCTCGCCCTGTGCGAGAAGGGCGTGGACGTCGACGTTATCGTCAGCGACATCGAGATGCCCGGCATGAACGGGTTCGATTTCGCCGCCGCGGTGCGCAGCAGCAAGCGTTGGTCGAAGCTGCCGATCCTGGCGCTGACCTCGAGCACCTCGCCGCAGCAGATCGAGAGGGGTCGCGCCGTCGGCTTCGACGACTACGTAGCCAAGTCGGACCGCGAGGCGCTTCTGACCTCGCTGGCCCAGACCCTGGCCGCCTGAGGAAGCACGCTCCATGAGCAACGCGATCGAGAACGCCAGCCACGAAGGCGCCGCCAACCAGCCGAGCCGCCGCGACGTCATGACCATGGTGGTTGCGGGCCAGCTGTTCGGCGTGCCTGTGCTGTCCGTACAGGACGTGCTGGGGGCGCAGCGCCTGAGCCGCGTTCCCCTGGCGCCGCTCGAGGTGGCCGGATCGCTCAACCTGCGCGGCCGGATCGTCACCGCGATCGACGTGCGCAAGCGCCTGCGCCTGCCGCCGCGCCCGGAAGACGACGCCGGCATGAACGTCGTGATCGAATGCGGTGGCGGCCTCTACAGCCTGATCGTCGACTCGGTCGGCGAGGTGCTGAGCCTGTCGGGCAGTGCCTACGAACGCAATCCGGCGACGCTGGACCCCGTCTGGCGCGAAATCTCGGTCGGCATCTACCGGCTGAAGGAAGCGCTGCTGGTCATGGTCGACGTCGCACGGCTGATCGGCACGACGCGAGCGGAGGCTGCCTGAGCTGTTCGCTCGGACGTAGGAGAGAGCCATGAAGACCTGCCTGGTGGTGGACGATTCCCGCGTGATCCGGATGGTCGCGCGCAAGATCCTGGAAGAGCTGAACTTCTCCATCCAGGAGGCAGCCGACGGCAAGGCCGCGCTCGAGCTGTGCCACAAGCAGATGCCGGACGGCATCCTGCTCGACTGGAACATGCCGGTGATGAACGGCCTCGACTTCCTGGTCGCGCTGCGCCGCACGCCGGGCGGGGATCGGCCGAAGGTGGTGTTCTGCACGACCGAGAACGACCTGAAGCACATCCAGACCGCGATCACCGCGGGTGCCGACGAATACATCATGAAGCCGTTCGACAACGACATCATCCAGAGCAAGTTCGCCCAGTGCGGGCTGCTGTAACGCGTCCCGCGTCGTCGCCGGCGGTGCGGGACGCTGCTGGACGATCGTAACTGGGACCGGAAGGATAGAGGCAGGCTGTGGGGATCGCGACAGAGGATAGAGGGCAAGACAGCGGCGCGGACATGCGCTACCGCGTCATGCTGGTCGACGACTCCGCCGTGATCCGCGGCCTGCTGGCGCGTGCGCTGGAATCGGACGATGCCATCCGCATCGTGGCTTCGGCCGCCAACGGCAAGATGGCGCTGAACGCTCTCGACCGCAATGACGTGGAAGTGGTGGTGCTGGACATCGAGATGCCCGAGATGGACGGGCTGACCGCGCTGCCGCAGATGATGAAGCACGACCCGGCGCTGAAGGTCATCATGGCGTCGACGCTGACGCGCAAGAACGCCGAAGTCTCCCTGCGCGCACTCGACCTCGGGGCCAGCGACTATCTCACGAAGCCGAGTTCGGGCAGCGAGCTCAACTCGGCCGAGGAATTCAAGCGGCAGCTGACCGAAAAGGTCAAGGCGCTCGCCGTCGCGCGCCGGCGCCAGGTCGGCGCGTCCGCGGCGGCGCCCCGGCGCCCCGCCGACATGCCCAAGGTGCCGGCCAAGGTCGCGCTGCATGCCGGCCCGGTCGTGCTGCGCCCCAGCACCGCCGCCACCCTGGCGCCGGAGATCATCGCCATCGGCAGCTCGACCGGGGGCCCGCAGGCGCTGATGAAGCTGTTCGGCGGCCTCAGGGGCGCATTGGGCCAGCCGATCCTGCTCACGCAGCACATGCCGGCCACCTTCACGACGATCCTGGCCGAGCATATCGCGCGCGCCTCCGGCATCGTGTGCGCCGAGGCCGTGGACGGCGAGCCGATCAAGGGCGGGCGCATCTACCTTGCGCCGGGCGACTTCCACATGACGGTCGAGGGCGCCAACCCGAAACGCGTGATCCGGCTGAACCGCGGCGCTCCGGAGAATTTCTGCCGGCCCGCCGTCGATCCCATGCTGCGCAGCATCGTCGGCAGCTACGGCTCGCGGGTGCTGGCCGTGATCCTGACCGGCATGGGGTCGGACGGCCGCCGCGGCTGCGAGGAGGTCGTGCGCGCGGGCGGCACGGTCGTGGCCCAGGACGAGGCGAGCAGCGTCGTCTGGGGCATGCCGGGCGCGGTCGCCACCGCGGGCCTGTGCAGCGCGGTGATGCCGATCGCCGAGATCGGCCCGTATCTGCGGCGGGTGGCCGCGAGGACGGCGGCATGAAGCCCGAAGACTTCGACTTCCTGAGCGCGCTCCTGAAGGATCGCTCGGGGCTCGTGCTGTCGCGCGACAAGGGCTACCTGCTCGAGAGCCGGCTGCTGCCGGTGGCGCGCCGGCACGGCATCAAGGGGCTCGACGAGCTGGTGTCGGCCGTACGCGCGCGGCGCGACGCGACGCTGCTGCGCGACATCACCGAGGCGATGACGACGAACGAGTCCCTGTTCTTCCGCGACATCAAGCCGTTCGAGATATTCAAGACCAAGGTGCTGCCCGACCTCATGGCGGCGCGCCAGTCCTCGCGCACCATCCGCATCTGGAGCGCGGCCAGCTCGAGCGGCCAGGAACCGTATTCGCTGGCCATGCTGCTGAAGGAGGAAGGGGCGAAGCTCGCCAACTGGCGCATCGAGATCATGGCCACCGACATTTCGGTCGAGATGCTGGAGAAGGCCAAGGCCGGCAGCTACTCGCAGTTCGAGGTGCAGCGCGGCCTGCCGATCAACCTGCTGCTCAAGTACTTCAAGCAGGTCGGCGACAAGTGGCAGATCGAAGCCGGCCTGCGCGGCATGGTCAAGTACCGCGAGTTCAACCTGCTCGACGACCCGGGGACGCTCGGCCGCTTCGACGTGATCTTCTGCCGCAACGTGCTGATCTACTTCGATCCGCCGACCAAGGCCAAGGTGCTGGACCGCATGAGCCGCGTGCTGATGCCGGATGGCGTGCTCTATCTCGGCGGCGCGGAGACCGTGATCGGCGTGACGGAGAAGTTCCAGCCGCTGCCCGGGCATCGCGGCGTCTACGGCCTGGCCAACGGCGCCGCCCAGCCGCTCGTCGTGCCGCTCGAGCGCGTCGCCGTCTAGAGATTCCACCCCCGGCCGCCTCTGCCGAAGCGGCGACCTGGTCAAGCGAAGCGCCGGCGGGGCAACCGTCGGCGTTTCGCGTCTCCGGCCGGATTCCGGTTGATCCACGTCAAGTTGGGTCGCGGCGGGCCCTGATAGGTTGCCTCCATGGAGCGTGACCTCCGCGTTCGCCGCCGGCGCATGGCCGGCGCAGCTATCGCCGCCGCCGCGTGGGCGTTGGCGACGACGCCGGCCGCGGCGGCCGACTTCCTGCGCTTCACGCATCCGCAGCACGGCTACTCGATGCTGGTGCCGGGGGATTGGCGCAACGAGCCGAATCCGAACGACGCCGATCTGCGCCAGGTATCCGACGCTGCGGGCTGCTTCCTGCAGGCGTCGAGCGCGCCCTTGGCGCGCTACGTCGCGCCGGAGGCGTTCCTGCGCGCGTTCGAGGCCGAGTCCATGGGGCCGGACCGGTACTATCGCAGGCGCCTCTCCGATGGGCCGCGTTCGCTCGCCGGCCAGCCGGGCTGGCAGGCGGCCTATGACATGGTCCATGGGCCTGACCCGATGCGCGGCCGGCTGGCGCTGCTGACGACGCAAGACCGCGTCTACCTGCTGCTCCTCGTGTGCCGCAGGGACACGTTCGACCGCGTCGCGCCGCTGCTGGACGCGGTTGCGGGCAGTTTCACGCTGCCGGCGGCCGCCGCCGCGCAGGCGGCACCGCCGGCCAGGCCCGCGCCGCCGCCGCCCTCCGCGCCCGCCGCGGCGGACGGCTATCTCGGCATCGCCATTCGCGCGCTGTCCGACGAGGAGGCACGCCTGCTGGGCCTCGGATCGCGCGGCGTCGTGCTGGTGGCGCAGGTGGACGAGGGCAGGGCCGCCGCCGCGGCAGGGATCGAGCCGGGCGACGTGCTGGTCCAGATCGGCAACCGCCCGACGCCGGCCATGGCCGATGTCCGCGGCGCGCCCACGCCGGCCGGCCGGCCGCTCGATGTGACGGTGCTGCGCCGCGGCGAATTGCGGCATTTCACGCTGGTACCCGGACCGCGGCCCCCGGTCGATACGCCGCGGCCCGACTTCGTCGTCCTGGGTGCGGCGGGCGTCGTCATGGAACAGCAGCAGGCCTGGGCCCGGTCCGCCGACGCCGCCGGCCGTGTCGCATTGACCATGCCGGCCGCCGACGGGGGCGTACCCGCGCGCATCGAGGTCGATCGCCTGCCGCCGGCAACGAGCAAGGAGCGCGCCGTCGGCGAGGCGGCGATCCACGCGAAACGGCAGGTGACGCAGCAGTTCAAGGGCGCACGGATTTTCGACGGCCCGGCCTACGTCCAGCCGCCGGCCGCGCGCGCGGCGCCGGGCGCGCAATTCGAGGCCGAATACCGCTCCGCCGGCGCCGCGATGCGACGCTGGGTCGTGATCCTGCCCGATGGCCGTGGCGGCGCGGTGATCTGGTCCTATGCCGCCGCGGAGCCCGCCTTCGACGCGCATCTCGGCGAGGCCAAGGCCATGCTGCGCGGCCTCATTGTCTTCGCGCGCCCGGTGCCGTGATGCGGCGCCTCGCGGTCGCGCTCGCCGCCTGCGCGATGCTGCTCGGCTCGGCCGCGCACGCCGCGACCGACGCCGATCCGAAGCTGCTCGACGAGATCGAGGCGCTGATCGACCGGGCCTCGACGCGCGGCCTCGACGCGGGCGAAATGAACCGGCTGCATTCCATGATCGTGCGAGCCGAGGACCAGGTGCGCGCCTCCTGGTCGGCCGCCACGCTGGACGAGATCAACACCAGCCGCACGGGCCGGCTGTGGAAGAAGGGCAACGGCGCCATCCTCAAGGAGATGCAGCGCAAGTCCGCCGCCGGCACCGGCACGCTGGGGTTCCTGCCGTCGGGCAAGGGGTTCGAGGACCCGGCGTTCGACCCGCGCAGCAGCGACTACGACGCCACCGTCCTCGGCGCCAGGAGCGGGGAGGGCGCCGAGAAGTTCACGAAGGCCGCCCCGGGCGACTTCCTCGAGCGGCGCAAGTTCACGGTCATGAGCGGCGACGGCAACTTCTACCGCTATCGCGGCGGCGCGGACACCGCCTACCAGGCGATGAGCGCGGGCCAGGTCGAGGCCGCGCGGCAGAAGACGATCCGGCAGATGGCCGGCGCCGCCGACGCCGGCGGCGGCTATCTCTCGCGCGGCGCGGTCGCCGGCCTCGAGGCGCAGATCCGCGAGGGCAAGTACGGCGGCCAGGTGACCTTCTTCGACGGGGGCGGCAGGCCGCTCGGCCGGATGCATGTCTCGCGCCTCGGCAGCCTGGCCGAGCGCTTCGGCGTGGTGGAAGCGCACTACGGCGACGTGCTCGGCATGGCGTCCGACAACCACGCCCAGCTCGCCAACTACCTCGCGCAGAAAGGGGCGGTCGGCGGCAGCGCCAAGGTGCTGCAGCGCCAGTCCAAGGTGATCGAGCAGCTGAGCGAGGACCTGCGCCGCGGCTTGACCGGGGACGCATCGGTCGCCAAGGCGCTCAAGGACGCCGATGCGCTGGCCGACGCGCTGAAGAAGGGCGTGTCGGCGGACGAGGCGCTGAAGAAGCTCGGCCTCACCGCCGAAGATTTCACGCGCCAGGCGGACGCGATCAGCCGGCGCGTGATGCAGGCCGCCGGCGCCGACCTCGCCCGCAGCGCCGGCGCCGTTGCCGATCCGGCCGCGCGCACGGGCGCCCGGCTGATGCTGGAGCAGAACGTGCTGAGCGCGATCGTCAATGCCGGTGGCATCGAGCAGTTCCGCGCCCAGCACGCCGGCAACAGGGCCTTGCTGGCGCTCGCCGACGGCGTCGAGAAGGGCTACGGCGCCGGCACGGTCGCGGGGCTGGCCGAGCGCCGCGCCAAGGCGATCGCGGCCGGCGTGGAAGGCGCCGCCCGCAGCGCGGGCATTCCGGAGAAGGCCCTGGCGAACATGCTGGACACCGCGGCCGACGCCGGCAAGTCGACGGCCAAGGCGGCGAGCAGGACTGCGCGCGGCGCCATGGCAGCGCTGGTGAGCGGCGTCGGCATCGACGCCGCCTATGCGGCCTACTACCTGGCCAACGGCAACTACATGGATGCGGCCAACAGCCTGATCGAAGGCGGCATCACCTACGCCATGCCCGCCGCCGCGATCGCGCTGCTGGCCAAGGACCTGACCAGGCTCGGCATGCAGTTCGCGGTCGATCACTACACCTCCGGCTATCGCGACAAGCGCCTGGAGCAGACCTGGGCGCATGTTCGCGACGTGGTCGCGGCCGAGCACTTCGACGAGTTCGCCAAGGAGCTCGGCAGCGCGGTCACCTGGCAGGATCTGATGCCCTATGCCGAGCTGCTGCTGCAGGAGTCCGGCGGCTTGGTGCGCCTGCACGGGCTCGAGTCCGAGACGCAGGCCCTGCTGGCGCAGCAGCTGTTCGAGATGCGCCATCGCGTCATGGACCAGTACCTGGCCTCGCGCTACTTCGAGCAGTACCTGGAAGCGCGGATGAAGAACCAGGCCTGGGAGCGCGAGCGCGAGGACGAGATCGCGCGCGACGTCCTGGCGTCGCTGGAGCACGACAAGGCCGAACGCAGGCCCGCGCCGCGCGACAAGGAAAAGGAGAAGGAAGAGGAGACGGAGAAGGACAGGAAGGAGGCGGAGAAGCCCAAGACCGCCGAGCGCGAGCCGAAGAAGAAGCGCGCCTGGGACGAGCCGCGCCAGGAGGCGCTCGTCCCCGCGCCGCCGGCGGGCGAGAAGCCGGCGCGGCGGCGCGCCTGGGACGAGCCGGAGGCCCAGGAAAGGGCGCGCAAGGGCGCGCCGCCGCAGTCCGCGCCGCCGGCGCCGCCGGTCACGGGCCGGGTCGTGCCCTGGGCGGAAGCGACGCCGCGCTCCGTCTGCCTTGCCTACCAGGGGCTGCTGCTGCGCAAGCCGGTGCATGACCGGCTGAAGAACGTGACGAACGTCCGCGCGACCGGCGAGCCGCGCGTGACGGCCGACGGGCGATGCGCGCTTTCGCTGACGGGGCAGTGGTACGAGTATCCCGACGGCCGCACCATCCGCGTCATCGGCGACCTGGGCATCGCGGTCCCGGTCGACCAGGCGCGCCGCACGCTGGAGCGGCACGAGCCGGCGAGCGGAACGGTGAGCGCCCCCGCGCCGCCGCCGGCGCCCGCCCAGCCGCCCAAGGCCGTGTCCGCGCCGCTCGACGACACGGCGGCCTGCGAGCTGTACCAGCGCAATTACCTGAAGTGGTTCCCGCTCGCGGTTCTCGCCCTCGACGTGAAAAAGGGCAGGGCCGCCGTGGTCGACGGCCGCTGCGTCATGACCTTTCCCCAGGTCGTGTCGACGGCGGAGTCGGTCGCCCCGGGCACGGCGAAGCCGCCGCGCGTGATCGAGGTGCCGATGGCCAGGGTGCGCCAGCGCCTGGCCGAGGGCGGATAGGAAGCGCGCTGCCGCAAAAGCGAAGCGCCGGCCCGGGGGCGGTCCCCGGAGCCGGCGCCTGCGAACCGAAGAGGGAGGAGGGTCAGCCGGCGGCGCGGGCCCGCGCCGGCGTCTGCGCCTGCGCGTCGCTCTCGCTCGGCGGATCGCGCAGCACGTAGCCGCGCCCCCACACCGTCTCGATGTAGTTCTCGCCGCCGGTGGCGACCGTCAGCTTCTTGCGCAGCTTGCACACGAACACGTCGATGATCTTGAGCTCCGGCTCGTCCATGCCGCCGTAGAGATGGTTCAGGAACATCTCCTTGGTCAGCGTCATGCCCTTGCGCAGGCTCAGGAGCTCGAGGATGCCGTATTCCTTGCCCGTCAGGTGCAGCGGCTGGCTGTTCACCTCGACCGTGCGGGTGTCCAGGTTCACCACCAGCTTGCCGGTGCGCACGACCGAGTCCGAATGCCCCTTCGAGCGGCGCACGATCGCCTGGATGCGGGCGATCAGCTCGCGCTTGTGGAACGGCTTGGTCATGTAGTCGTCGGCGCCGACGCCGAGGCCCTTGACCTTGGCATCGAGCTCCGACAGCCCGGAAAGGATCAGGATCGGCGTCTTGATGCGCGCCTGGCGCAGCCGGCGCAGCACCTCGTAGCCGTCGATGTCCGGGAGCATCAGGTCGAGAACGATGATGTCGTAGTCGTAAAGCTTGCCGATCTCGAGTCCGTCTTCGCCCATGTCGGCGAGATCGACGACATACCCCTCCGACTTCAGCATCATCTCGATGCTTTTCGCGGTCGAGGTATCGTCTTCCACCAGCAGGATTCGCATTGGTACCCTCCTCGGGTTCGTTAATTAACCTATCTTAACACGGCAGGAAAATCAACCAAAATTTCGCTTGACTCGTGCATGTGCGTCATTGCGCTCAAGAATTGTTATCAACACGGTGTGGGTAACTATAATATCGTCGCACGCTGAACCTAGTGGTTGAGCAGCCGCCGACCACAATTCGGTTTCATCGATCATTAAACAAGCTGCGCGAGACTGCCCGGCAAGGGTCAAGCCGGTGCGCGGGCAGCAGGACGCTGTCGGGGCACGAGGATCGTGTTGGTGGCACAGGTACTGAAGAACCTCATCGCGGACGTTGAGCGCCTGCCCTCGCACCATTTCTTCGGGCGGGTCACCGGCGTGCTGGGCATGCTGGTCGAGATCGGCGGCGTGCAGCGCCTGCTGTCGATCGGCGACCGCTGCACCGTGGTCGCGCGCGGCGGCCGCCGCGTGCCGTGCGAGGTGGTCGGGTTCCGCGCCGACCGCGTGCTGCTGATGCCGTTCACCTCGCTGGACGGGGTCGGGCTCGGCTGCAAGGTCGAGATCCTGGGGCGCGAGCCCGTCGTCTACCCCGACCCGTCCTGGCTCGGCCGCGTGGTCAACGCCATGGGCGAGCCGGTCGACGGCAAGGGTCCGCTCAAGCACGGGACGGTCGCCTATCGCCTGCGCGCGCAGCCGCCCCCGGCGCACGCGCGCCAGCGCGTCGGCGGCAAGATCGATCTCGGCGTGCGCGCGCTCAACACCTTCCTGACGATGTGCCGCGGCCAGCGCATGGGCATCTTCGCCGGCTCCGGCGTCGGCAAGTCGGTGCTGCTGTCGATGCTCGCCCGCTACACCGCGTCTGACGTCAACGTCATCGGCCTGATCGGCGAGCGCGGGCGCGAGGTGCAGGAGTTCCTCGAGGACGATCTCGGGCCCGAGGGCCGCGCGCGCAGCGTCGTCGTCGTCGCGACGTCGGACGAATCGCCGCTCATGCGCCGGCAGGCCGCCTACATGACCCTGACCCTGGCCGAGTACTTCCGCGACCTCGACCGTTCGGTGCTTTGCATGATGGACAGCGTGACCCGCTTCGCCACCGCGCAGCGCGAGATCGGCCTCTCGGCCGGCGAGCCGCCGACCAGCAAGGGCTATACGCCCACCGTCTTCGCCGAGCTGCCGCGCCTCTTGGAGCGAGCGGGCCCGGGCACCGGCGCGGGCAGCATCACCGGCCTGTTCACCGTGCTGGTGGAAGGCGACGACATGAACGAGCCGATCGCCGACGCGGTGCGCGGCATCATCGACGGCCACATTGTGCTCGAGCGCCAGATCGCCGAGCGCGGCCGCTACCCCGCGATCAACATCCTGCGCAGCATCTCGCGCGTCATGCCGAACTGCAATACGCCCGAGGAGAACGCGATCGTCCTCAAGGCGCGCGCGCTGATGGCCGCCTACGAGGACATGGCCGAGCTGATCCGGCTCGGCGCCTACCGCGCCGGAAGCGATCCCGCCGTCGACGCGGCGATCGAGATCCAGCCGCGCCTCGAGGCGTTCCTGCGCCAGGACCGCAAGGAGCAGGACACGCTGGCCGGCGGCTACGCCAGGCTGGCCGAGATCGTCGGAGCCGCCGCATGAAGGGCATCGCCGCCATGGTGCGCGTGCACAAGTGGAAGCTCGAGGAGCGCAGCCGCGTGCTGCAGGAGCTCGAGCGCCTGCGCCAGAAGCTGCAGAACGCCGCCGCCCAGCTCGAGGCCGAGCTGGTGCAGGAGCAGCACCAGGCGCGCGGCGGCGGCGCCGCGGCGCTCGCCTATGGCGGCTACGCCCAGGCCGTGATCCTGCGCCGCCAGCGTCTCGCCCAGTCGCTGACGGAGGTCGAGACGCAGACCGAGCAGGCGCGCCAGGAGGTCGCCGCGGCCTTCCAGGAGCTGAAGAAATACGAGATCGCGCTGGCCAACCGCGAGCGGCAGAAGCAGCAGAAGGTGGCGCGCGCCGAGCAGGCGACCCTCGACGACCTCGGCGTCTCCATCCATCGCCGTCAGAACAGCGGCGGGAACTGATCCGCCGCGCGAACGATCGCGTGACCCGGGTGCGATAATCCTCGCTTCGGCTCGGTAAGGCTCTATTATGGCCGTTCCGGCGGAGCGTCGTCGCGACTTCCGCGAAGCCGAGCGAGTTGCATGCGCGACAACGGCACAAGCGATTGGACCCGCGGCATGTGGCGCCGGGTGGCGCTGCATGCGGCGCTGCTATTTGCGCTCGTTGCCGGCGTCGTCGTCGGGCCACGCGCTGCCCCGATGTTGTCGCCGCAGGATGTGGGCACCTCGGGCGATGACGGCAGCCAGTCGCGCAGCGCTGCCCGCCATGCTGCGTCGGCGCGGCTGGTGCCGGCGCAATTCCTGGGCGCCGACCGGTTCGGACCGCGGCCGGGTCCGTCTCCCGCCGGGCTCGCCGTAGCCGTCGATGCGCGGCCGGCGGCGACCGGCGGCAATTCCCCAGTGTTCCCGCCGGGCGATCGCCTCGTTGCGGTCGCGATCCACGCCGGCTGGGCCCGCGCGCCTCCGCAAGCCTGACGTCTGCATCCATCGGCGACTGATCGCCGCGTCTCGCGCCTCTACGCCAAGGCGGGACGCAGCGGCGTCGCTTGCCGATTCACGTCATGCTTCGGAGCCTTCATGTTTCCGACACGCTGGAAGCTAGTCGCCTACGCGATCGCGATCGTCCTCGGCTGCTCCATGGCAGCCCCGAACCTGCTCTCCCCCGCGCAACTGGCCGCTCTTCCGGATTGGTTGCCGAAACGGCAGGTCACGCTGGGTCTCGACCTGAAGGGGGGATCGCATCTCGTCCTCGAGATCGACAGCCGGGCATTGCTGCGCGAGCGGCTCGAGTCGATCGCCGATCGGGCACGGGCCGCGCTGCGTCACGCTTCCATCATGAACGCCGAAATCGTGGTCGCCGCCGATGCGGTAACGGTCCGGCGCGGCGCCGGGGAGCAGCGGGGCGACGTCGCTGCGGTCCTGCGCGCCATGGGGGCGCCGGATCTCGAAGTCGCGCGCTTGTCCGATGGAGCGGTCCAGGTGAAACCGGCCGCTGCCACGTTGCGGTCGTGGTCGGGCAGCGCCGTCGAGCAGAGTCTCGAGATCGTGCGGCGGCGCGTCGACGGCGTCGGGGTCGCCGAGCCGACGATTCAGGCGCTCGGCCCCGACCGCATCCTGGTACAGCTGCCGGGCGTCCACGACTCGGGCCGGATCCGACAGCTGCTGGGCAGCACGGCCAAGCTCGGCTTCCACATGGTCGGCACGGTCGAGCAGGCGGGGCAGGCTCTGCAGGGATTCACGACGCTGCCCGGGTCGAACGACAACGCACGCCATGTCGTGGAACGCCGGCCTTCACTGCAGGGCGACAGGCTCATCGACGCAGCGGCGGGATTCGACCAGCGCACGGGACAGCCGGTCGTGACCTTCCGCTTCGATTCGATCGGCGCGAAGCGCTTCGCCGAAATCACGCAGGCTAACGTGGGGCGCAGCTTTGCCATCGTGCTCGACGGCAAGGTGCTCAGCGCGCCGGTGATCCAGGAACCGATCACGGGCGGCTCAGGCCAGATCAGCGGCCATTTCACGACGGCTGAGACGACGTCGCTTGCGGCCCTCCTGCGCGCGGGCGCGCTGCCGGTGCCGCTGACGGTGGTCGAGGAACGCACCGTCGGCGCCGATCTCGGCAGCGATGCGATCCGCATGGGCGCCACGACGGGAGTCATCGGCTTCGCCTTCGTCTGTGCCTTCATGGTCGCGCTCTATGGACGCTGGGGCTGGGTGGCGAACCTTGCCCTGGCGCTCAACGTGGCGCTCACCTTCGCAGCGCTTGCGATGCTTGGCGTCACCCTGACGCTGCCCGGCATCGCCGGGATCGTGCTCGGCATCGGGCTGGCCGTCGACGCCAACGTACTGATCAACGAACGGATTCGCGAGGAGACGCGCGCCGGCAAGGGCGCGGCCGCGGCCCTGGATCGCGGCTTCGGCCGGGCCTACGCGACGATCGTCGACTCAAACGTCACCTCCCTGATCGCCACGGCCCTGCTGTTCTGGTTCGGGTCCGGGCCGGTGCGCGGTTTCGCCGTGACGATGGCCCTCGGCATCGCCATCTCGATGTTCACCGCCGTCTCCGTCGTCAAGGCGATCATGGCGATCTGGCTCCGCTGGCGGCGGCCCAGGCAGTTCGTGATCGAGCCGCTGTTCGCCATCGCCGCGCTCTCCCGCGTTCCGGCCTTCCGGTTCATGCGGGCGCGCTACTTCGGGATCGGGCTGTCGATCCTTCTCTCGCTGGCCTCGGTCGGGCTGTTCGTCAAGCCCGGCCTCAACTATGGCATCGACTTCAGAGGTGGCATGCTGCTCGAAGTCCAGTCGGAACGACCGGTCGAACTGTCGCAAATGCGGGCGGCGGTCGACGCGATCGGCCTTGGCGATGTCGCCCTTCAGGACCTCGGCGACCCGCGGACGGTTCTGATCCGCATCGAGCGCCAACTAGGCGACGACGCCGCGCAGATGCGCGCCGTCGACAGGGTCAAGGCCGAGATGGCACGCGCGGCGCCGGAAACCGAGTTTGCCCGGGTCGAGGTCGTCGGTCCCAAGGTCAGCGGGGAACTGACCCGCACCGGCATTCTGGCGGTGCTCTTCGCCAGCCTCGCCATGCTGATCTATATCTGGGCGCGCTTCGAGTGGCCGTTCGCGATCGGGGCCATCGCCACGCTGGCGCTCGACACGACCAAGACCGTCGGTTTCTTCGCGCTGACGGGCCTGGATTTCAACCTCACCGCGATCGCGGCTCTGTTGACGCTCATCGGATACTCCGTGAACGACAAGGTCGTGGTCTATGACCGCATGCGGGAGAATCTGCGCCTGTTCAAGACCTTGAGCTTGCGCGACCTGATCGATCTCAGCATCAACCAGACCTTGGCACGCAGCCTTTACACCTCGGCGACCGCGTTCCTGGCGATGCTGCCGATGGCCGTCTGGGGCGGACCGGCGGTCGAGAGCTTCGCCGTGCCGATGCTGTTCGGCATTGCCGTCGCCGCAAGTTCCTCGATCTTCATTGCAGCGCCGATATTGTTGTTCCTGGGCGAGTATCGGCTGCGTCGTCGCGGATCGGCGATGAAGAGGGACGTCAGCGCCGACGCCGCCACATGACCGTCGGCATGCGCAAGCTCCTCACCATCCTCAACGCCATTCTCAGGGAGCAACGTCCTTGGCAAATCGCTTGACCAAGAACACGGTCGCTCTCGCCTGCGGCGGCCGAGGGTCGGAGCGGAGACGGGTGGTGACGCTTGCCGCAGCCTCAGACCCGCGAACCCGCGCCTTCCGCCGTGGCGGCGGGCCGGGGCGAAGCCGAGCGCGGCGACGGCCTGGCAGAAGCTCTTCTGGCTGCCGGCTTCGATGCCGGCGGTCGCGATCCATGCCTGCCAGCGCGCGTAGAGTTCGCCGGCCGGGACCCAGGACGCGGGCGAGGCCTCGGCGTCCTGGCCGAGGAAGCGGGCGATCGCCTCGGCGGCGGCCGGTCGCCGCGCATGCGTCGGCGGCGCCAGGCCGATGCGGCGCCAGGCGAGACCGCCGTCGATGGCCC
>CAZLBB010000080.1:0-25469 GCA_964557415.1 uncultured Rhodospirillaceae bacterium | reverse complement strand
CCGGGGCTCGACGGCGAACAGGCGCCGGATCGCCTCGGCGCCCGAATGCACGTGCAGGAAGATGCCGCGCTCGACCGCAAGCTCGGTCACGCGCTTGACCTGCGGCGTCGACACGCTGTTGGCGTCGAACAGGTGGAACTCGCCGATGCCGCGGTAGTAGCCGGCCTTGAGCCGCTCCTCCAGGTACCCGGCGAGGTCCGGATCGTTGAACCAGTTGCCCGAGGTCACGCCGGCCCGATACGGCCGGAGAATCGGCACGATCCGTTCCGGCTGCGCGCGGTGCAGCATGACCGTGCCGTCGTCGGGGGTGCTCGACGCCAGGACGCGCGGCACGCCGGCGCGGTCGAACAGCTCGAACACCTTGGCGACCGGATAAGGTCCCCAATCGTTGCGCCCGTAGTGCACATGCGTGTCGAAGATCGGCAGCCTTCCCTGCGCCGCAGCCGTGCCGGACGCGGCGAGCAGCATCATCGCGGCGGCGGCGACTGTACGCTGGATCATGACGTCACCCGCTCGGTTTCACCCGTGCGCGACCTTAGGCGGCCGCCGATCCTGCCGCCAGACTTAAATGGAGGGCGCGCGGATCAACGCGCGTCTGGCAACCGGCCGACCCGGCGCCATCGCACGACTGCGTGCGCTCGCGCCGCGACCGGGCTAGGATCGCCGGCTTTCGCCTGGGGGAAGAGGTATGCTGTTTCAGCCGCCGAAGGACGCGCCGACGACCGTCTTTGCGCGCGTACCCGACAAGTTTCGCAAGAAGCGTCGTTCCGCCTGGGCCGACGGCAACCACCGCGGCGCCGAGCTCGACTGCTTCCTCGAGGGTCCGAGCTTCGACCGACAGGGCAATCTCTACGTCACCGACATCCCATTCGGCCGCGTTTTCCGAGTCTCGCCCGAGGGCGAATGGACGCAGGTGGCCGAGTATGACGGCGAGCCGAACGGGCTCAAGTTCCACAAGGACGGCCGTGCCTTCATCACCGACTACCGCAACGGCGTCATGGTGCTCGACGTCGCGAGCGGCAAGGTCGAGCCGTTCTTTGCGCGGCGCAACGCCGAGTCCTTCCGCGGCGTCAATGACCTGGTGTTCGGCGCTGACGGCGCGCTCTACTTCACCGACCAGGGCCAGACCGGCCTGCACGACCCGACGGGCCGCGTCTACCGTCTGTCGCCGAACGGCAAGCTCGACTGCCTGATCGCCAACGGGCCGAGCCCAAACGGGCTTGCGCTCAACACGGACGAGTCGATCCTGTACGTGTGCATGACGCGCGCCAACGCCGTATGGCGCGTGCCGCTGACGCGCGAAGGCGGCGTCACCAAGGTCGGAACCTTCGTCCAGCTCTCCGGCGGCCTCGGCGGGCCGGACGGCATGGCGCTGGACGCGGAGGACGGCATCGTCGTCTGCCATGTCGGGCTCGGCACCGCCTGGCATTTCTCGAGCCTCGGCGAGCCGCTGCATCGCATCCGGTCCTGCGCCGGACTCGGCACCACCAATGTCGCGTTCGGCGGGCCTGACCGCCGCAGCGTCTACATCACCGAGTCCGCGAGCGGACAGATCCTGAAGGCCGAGCTGCCGGTCGCCGGCTGGCCGCTTTATCCGGACCGGGGCTGACGGGGCGGCACTCTGAAGAATAGGAAGGGGGACAAGAATGGCGCGCAGCAAGAAGGAAACCTCGGAAGAGATACAGGAAAGGCTGGCGGGGCAAGGCGTGCGCTACGGCCTCGCCTCCTATGTCGACATCCACGGGCGCTGCAAGGCCAAGTGCGTGCCGATCGGTCATTTCGACCGCATGTTCAAGGGCTCGGAGCTGTTCACCGGCGCCGCGCTCGACGGCGTGCCGCAGGAGGTGAACGACGACGAGGTCGCCGCCGTGCCCGATCTCGCCAACGTCATGGTCATGCCGTGGAAGCCGGACATGGCGTGGTTCCCGAGCGACCTGTGGCTGCACGGCGAGCCGTTCGAGGCCTGCTCGCGCAACATCCTGAAGCGCGCCGTCAAGCAGGCCGCCGACATGGGCTACGTCTTCAATCTCGGCATCGAGACCGAGTTCTATCTGTTTCGCGAGAATCCGGACGGATCGGTCGCGCCCGGCACGCGCCGCGACGATCTCGACAAGCCGGCCTACGACGTGCGCCAGCTGCTCAACTCGTTTCCCGTAGTGGACGAGATCGTCGGCGCCATGAACACGCTGGGCTGGGACGTCTACTCCTTCGACCAGGAGGACGCCACCGGGCAGTTCGAGACCGACTTCGCCTACGCGGACGCGCTGACCATGGCGGACCGCTTCACCTTCTTCCGCCTGATGACCAACGAGATCGCCCAGAAGTACGGCCTGTTCGCCAGTTTCATGCCCAAGCCCTACGGCCACCGCACCGGCAGCGGTGCCCACTACAACATGTCGCTCGCCGACATCCGGACCGGCCGCAACCTGTTCGAGGATACGAAGGACAAGATGGGCTGCGGCCTGTCGCGGATCGGCTATCACTTCATCGCCGGCGTGCTGAGCCACGCCAAGGCTATCTGCGCCGTGATCGCGCCGACCGTGAACAGCTACAAGCGCCTGATCGCGCGGGGCAGCATGTCGGGCTTCACCTGGGCGCCGATCTTCGTGTGCTACGGCAACAACAACCGCACCAACATGCTGCGCATCCCGATGGGCGGCGGCCGCATCGAATGCCGCGCGGCCGACATCGCATGCAACCTTTATCTCGGCGCGGCGATGATCCTGGCCGCCGGTCTGGAAGGCATCCGCGGCAAGTTCGATCCGGGACAGCCACATCGCGAGAACATGTACCTGCACGACCAGGCCGCCTTGAAGAGGCTCGGCGTGGACAAGCTGCCGCGCACGCTGGGCGAGGCGATCGAGGCCTTCGCCGCCGACCCGCTCGGCCGCAAGGTCATGGGCGACCTCATGTTCGATACCTTCGTGCAGTTCAAGACCCAGGAATGGGTCGACTACCACACGCATGTCTCGGACTGGGAGCTCAAGCGGTATCTCAGATTCTTCTAGTTTTCCCGCCGGTGGCCGGCCGTCGAATTTCGTACCAGACGCGGGAGCGACTGCCGTGATACCGCGCGCACGGGGTGAGCTGATGCCGTCCGAGCCGAACCAGACCTCGACGTTCCGCCTCGAAGATCGACGCCTGCTGACCGGCAAGGGGACCTACACGGCGGACCTGGCGCCGGACGGGCTGGGCCATGCCGTCTTCCTGCGCAGCCCACATGCCCATGCCCGCGTCGACGCCGTCGACGCCGCGGCGGCGCGACGGACGCCGGGCGTGCTGGCCGTGATCACGGCGGCCGAGCTGGCGGCGGCTGGAATCGTGCCGCTGTCGACGCCGCCCAATCTCAAGCGGCCGGACGGGCAGAAGGCGGCCGACACGCCGCGTCCGCTCCTGGCCGGCGCACTCGTGCGCCATGTCGGCGAGCCCGTCGCCATGATCGTCGCCGAGACGCGCGCGCAGGCACTCGACGCCGCCGAGCGGCTTGCGGTCGACTACGATCCGCTGCCGGCGGTGACCGATTGCCGCGCGGCGCTCGCGCCTGGCGCCCCCGTGCTGTGGCCGGACGCGCCCGGCAACATCGCCTTCCACTGGCGCGGCGGCGACCAAGAGGCGGTCGCGCGAGCGATCGCCGGCGCAAAGCATGTCGCGCGGCTGGAGTACGGCGTCTCGCGCGTGGCGGCAAGCCCGCTGGAGCCGCGTGTGACCCTCGCCGTGCCGGCGGCCGATGGCGGCGTGACCGTGCATTCCAGCACGCAGGCGCCGTACCAGCTGCGTGACCTGCTCGCGCGACTGTTCGGCCTCGGCCAAGACAGGGTGCGCGTCGTCGCCGGCGACGTCGGCGGCGGCTTCGGCATGAAGGCCGGCATGTTCCGCGAGGACGCGCTGGTCGTGTTCGCCGCCAGGCGGCTCGGCCGGCCGGTGCGCTGGCTCTGCGACCGTAGCGAGGCGTTCCTGTCGGACGACCAGGCGCGCGACGTCGGCTTCCGCGCCGCGCTCGCGCTCGCCGGCGACGGGACGTTCCTCGCGCTCGGGGTGCGCTACGACATCAACGTCGGCGCTTACGCCTCGGGCCGCTCCGCGGGCGCGATCACCAACATCGGCGGTATCGCCGGCGTCTATCGTACGCCGTTGATCGCGGCGGAGGCCTGTGGCGTGCTGACCAACACGGTGCCGGTCGCGCCCTATCGCGGCGCGGGCCGACCCGACGCCACCTTCGTGATCGAACGCATCATCGACGTGGCGGCGGCCGAGCTTGGCATCGATCCGTTCGAGCTGCGCCGACGCAATCTGATTCCCGCCGCCGCGATGCCGTACAAGACCGGCTTCCTGTTCACCTACGACTGCGGCGATTTCGCCGCCAACATGGCGCTGGCCGCCGAGCGTGCCGATCTGCCCGGCCTGAATGCGCGCAAGGCCGCGGCCGCTCGCCGCGGCCGGCTGCGCGGCGCCGGCATCTGCAATCCGATCGAGGTGGCGGGCGGCCCCTACGGCAACGTGCAGCCCGACCAGTCGCGCATCATCATGGACGGTGAGGGCGCGGTGCACGTCTACACCGGCGCGATGTCGGTCGGGCAGGGGCTCGAGACCGCCTTCACCCAGCTTGTCGCGTCGCGGCTCGGCGTGCCGGTCGCCAAGGTCCACTACCACCAGGGCGACACGGCGGGCCTGCCGGAGGGCCGCGGCAGCGGCGGTTCGAGCGGCCTTGGCGTCAGCGGCAGCGCCGTGGCGCTGTCGGTCGACAAGGCGATCGAGGCCGGCCGCGCGCTCGCCGCCGAGCACCTCGAGGCGGCCGCGGCCGACATCGAGTTCGCCGACGGGCGCTTCAGCGTCGCTGGCACCGACCGCTCGGTCGGATGGGCCGAGTTGGCGCAGAGAGCCGAGACCCCGGCGGGCGCCGGCGAGCGCGGGTTGGTCGTCGCGGCCCGGTTCCAGCCGCCCGACGTCACCTTTCCCAACGGCTGCCATGTCTGCGAGGTGGAGGTCGACCCGGAGACCGGTGTGGTCGAAGTGGTTTCCTATACCGTCGTGGAGGACATCGGCCGCGTGCTGAGCCCGATGCTGGCGCACGGCCAGATCCATGGCGGCGTGGCGCAGGGCATGGGCCAAGCCCTGTGCGAGCGGATAGTCTACGAGCCGGGCTCGGGGCAGCTGCTGACCGGGTCGTTCATGGACTACGCGATGCCGCGCGCCGCCGATATGCCATCGGTCAACGTAGCGATGCGCGACGTGCCGACCAAGGTCAACCCGCTCGGTTCCAAGGGCGTGGGCGAGGCAGGAACGGTCGGGTCGCTGGCGGCGACGATCAACGCGATCTGCGACGCCCTGGCGCCGCTCGGCGTGCGCCACATCGACATGCCGGCCACGCCCGAGCGCGTCTGGGCGGCAATCCGCGTCGCCCGCGTGCGCTGAGCGCCGCCAACACGCTCAACCGCCATCCAGCCAGGAGTACCGACATGTCGTCAGATAGCAGAAGGGCGCGGTTGCGCGCGATCCTCGCCGGCAAGAACTGCGTCACCGCCGGATCGGTCTGGGACCCGATCTCCGCCCGCATCGCCGACCGGCTGGGCGTCGCTGTCGGGTTGATGGGCGGATCGCTGGGCTCCTACGCGGTGCTCGGCGCGCCCGACCTTATCGTCGTGACGCTGACCGAGTTCGCGGAGCAGGCGCGGCGCGCCTGCCGCGCGAGCAGGGTGGCGCTGCTGGTCGACGCCGACCATGGCTACGGCAACGCGCTCAACGTCATGCGCACGGTCGAGGAGCTGGAGTACGCCGGCGTCGCGGGCCTGACCATCGAGGACACGCTGCTGCCGCGCGCGTTCGGCGCCGGAGAGAAGCCGCAGCTCGTCTCGGTCGAGGAAGGCGTCGGAAAGATGAAGGCGGCGCTGGCGGCGCGGACCGACAAGGAGCTGGTCATCGTCGGCCGTACGAGCGCCTCGTCCATCACCGGCGTCGAGGATGCGATCGCCCGCTTGCGGGCCTACGAGGCGGCGGGCGTGGACGCGCTGATGGTTCCCGGCATCAGGACGCGGGTCGAACTCGACCGCATCGCCGGCGCCGTGAATCTGCCGCTGGTCACCGGCGGCGCGGGGGCGGAACTGGCCGACCTCGCCTATCTGACCAGCCGCAACGTGCGCGTCTTCAGCCCCGGCCATCAGGCCTTCGCTGCGTCTGTGCAGGCGATCCACGACACGATGAAGGCGTTCCAGGCGAGCCTGGCGCCGGAGAAGCTGCCGGGCGTCGCCGGCAAGGAGCTGATGGACTGGGTCACCCGCGCGGCCGAGTTCGCCGCCAACACGAAGCGCTACCTCGGCTGACGAGGCGCCGCCCGCTTCCGCCAGCCGCCAGCCGGGCGATATGATGCGCCGCCGCGCTTGAATGCCCGATCTTGGGGGAACCGCCCGATGCCGCTCGACCTGTTCGCTCCGGAGACCTATCGCAACGTGCGCCGGCCGCTGCTCGAGGCCGAGCCGCTGCCGCCGCACTGCTACACCGAGCGGGCGTTCTTCGACCGCGAGGTGCGGTCGATCTTCATGACGCACTGGAACTTCATCGGTCGCGCCGACATGCTGGCGAACCCGGGCGACTACCTGGCCTTCAACTTCGTCGGCGTACCGGTGCTGCTGCTGCGCGGGCGCGACGGCAATGTTAACGCCTTCTACAACATCTGCCGCCATCGCGGCACGCCGCTGGTCATGGGCGAGGGCGGCGGGCTCGCGACGCTGACCTGCCCGTACCACAGCTGGGTGTACGACCTGAACGGGCGGCTGATGGCAGCGCCCGGCATGCAGAAGGCGGCCGGCTTCCGCACCGCCGACTACGGCTTGAAGCGTATCCGGCTCGAGACCTGGCAGGGATTCCTGTTCCTCAATTTCGACGACAAGGCCATGCCGGTCGTCGACTATCTCGGTGCCGACTTCGTCGAGGAGTTCTCCAGCTACAACTTCGCCGAAATGGTGACGGTCCGGCGCAAGGAATACGACCTGGCCTGCAACTGGAAGGCCTATGTCGAGAACGCGATGGAGGCGTACCACGTGCCGACCGTGCACCACGCTTCGCTGGTCGAGCAGAAATGCCAGGTCGTCGCGGGCAAGGGCCACTGGATCGCGCTGCACGAGCCGCACGAGGGTACCGAGGCGATCCTGAAAGGGGACACGACGACCTTCCCGCACATCGCGGGCCTGAAGGGCCGCGCCGACCAGGGTACCTATTTCAATCTGATCTACCCCAGCACGATGTTCGGCCTGACGCGCGACTGCATGTGGTGGCTCGAGCTGCACCCGCTGGCGCCGGGCCGCACCAAGCTGATCGTCGGCTCGGCCTTTCCCAGGGGGACCGTCGCGCGCGCCGACTTCCCGGAAGTGGTGCAGCGCTATTACAAGCGCTGGGACAAGTCGATCCCCGAGGACAACACGATCTCGCAGTTCCAGCATCAGGGCTTCTCGCCGCTGGCGCCGCTTCCCGGTCGCCTCGCGCCGGACGAGCCGATCGTCCACATCTTCAACAATTGGGTGCTCGACCGGGTGCTGGGCGGGGTCGCGTAGGGCGCTCATGGCGGCTCGCGTTTCGATGGGTTCGCCGAGTCCTCCGTAACTATCTGATTTCACGCGTGTCGTGAAAATCAGAGCAATACAGCAATGGTGCTCGCATGCACCGGCGCCATGCGGCGTGTACCGGAGGAGATCCAGCGCCGCCAGATCACGCATTTCGCCAAGGCCTTTCCTGCCTGCGGCCCAGGCGTGAGCGGGCGGCTTGCGCTCGCGGTGGCGTCGGCCGCCGAGAAGGCCGCCGTCGTCGCGGCGAGCCCCGGCCTCCGCTCGCAGGGCGAGCGGAGGCTTGGGCTTGGCGCCTATGGCGGCCGGCGAGACCTAGCGTTCCTCGAACGGCCTCGCGGCCGACTGGAAGCGCGTCAGGACATGGTCCGCGCGCTCGTAGAGCATGCGCGCGGTCTTGATGTCGCCGCTCTCGCACAGGCGGCGGGCGGCCGCGATGGTGGTGATCGCGCGATCGAGCGCGGCGCCGGCGGGCTCGTCGGGCCGGTCGCTCTGCGTCTGCACCTGCGCGATCAACGCGGCGTCCATCTTCTGGCAATACGCGTCGATCGGCTTGTCCGGTCGGCTGGCCATGGCCATCCCGATGGCGGTCAGACCCACGGCCATCAGCGCGCCCGCGCCGACAACGGCGCGCCGTCTCTTGTGGATATCGGCGTGCGACATGGGTGCCTCCTTCCTGATGCTGACGCGAGACTATGCCGGAACGCACCTCGGCCGTGTGACGAATGTCACAGTGCCGACCCGGCGGAATGGCGCATCGCCAGGGCGCCTCGGCGTCTTTCTGCCGGGGATACGGGTAAAGCCCGGCGGCTGCACGATCACGAGGCAGTGAGGTGGATCGCCGGGACGCCCAGCGCGATCAAACCCCGCCGGCTAGTACTCCAGCGCCGGGTCGACCACGCAGCGCAGAGGCTTGGCCGTCAGCAGGCGCTCGAGGTTGTCGAATACCAGCTCCAGCGTGCGCGGCACGTATTGCTGGATGTCGTCCGACGAGCAATGCGGCGTGATGACCAGGTTGGGCGTGTCCCACAGGGCCGAGTCCGCCGGCAGCGGCTCGGGCTCGAACACGTCGAGGATGGCGCCGCCGAGGCGGCCGCTCACCAGGCGCTGCCTGAGCGCCTCGTAATCGACCACGCCGCCCCGGCCGATATTGACCAGCGCGGCACCGGGTTTCATGCCGTCCAGCTCGCGCGCGCCGATCAGGTGCCGCGTGCGGCTGGTGAGCGGCGTCGTCACCAGCACGATGTCGGCCTGGGCGAGCGCGCGGTCGAGCCCGTCGGGCCCGAGCATCTCGTCGACCGCGGGATGCGGCTGGGCCGTGCGGCGCACGCCGATGATGCGAACGCCCCATTTCTTCAGCGCCTCGGCCGCGGCGCCGCCCATGTGGCCGACGCCGACGATCGCGACAGTTCGGCCGGCCAAGAGCGGCGTGAACTCCTCCTGCCAGCGATGCGCGCGCTGGTGAGTCATCAGGGCCGGCATGCGGCTGTGCAGCATCATCACCGCCATGGCCGCGAACTCGCCGGCCTTGGGCGCGTGCACGCCGCGATTGTTGGTGATGGTGAGCGACGGCGGCTTCCAGTCCAGCGGCAGCAGGTGGTTGATGCCGGCGCCGGTCAGGTGCAGCAGCCTGAGGCGCGGCGCCACGCGCGGCAGCTCCTTGAACGGCAGCGGGAGCTGCCAGCCGATCAGCATGTCGGCGGAACCGATCGCCGCATCGAAGCCGCTGCCGTCGTAGCTGAACACCGCCTCGATGCGCTCGGCGACGGCGGGATGGCGCGCAGCCGCGTCGGCGAAGCGCTTGGGGTCGACCTCGAACGTCTCGCCGGCGCCGCGCCGGTTCTCGACCAGGATCTTGAGCTTGTCCGCCATCAGCCTCCCCGTGTCCGCCGCGCGCCGTGCCCGAGAATGCGCAAGGCCGCGCAGGCGGCGCCATAGCCGTTGTCGATGTTGACCACCGTCACGCCGGGCGCGCAGCTCGCCAGCGCGGCGTTGAGCGCCGTCCCGCCGCCGGCGGCCGCGCCGTAGCCGACCGCGGTCGGCACGGCGATCACGGCGCCTGGCACCAGGCCGCCGACGACGCTGGGCAGCGCGGCATCCATGCCGGCGACGACGATCACCACGGGGTGGCGGCGGATCAGGTCGATCTTGTCGATCAGGCGCCACAGCCCGGCCACGCCGACATCGGCGATCTCGGTCGCGCCGACGCCGTAATAGGCGAGCGTGCGCGCCGCCTCGCGCGCCACGCGCTGGTCTGACGTTCCGGCCGAGACGACCGCGACTGGCCTGCGTCCGCCGCGGCGGCGCGGCTTGCCGAAGATGGCGGTATGCGAGCCGGCGTCGTAGTCGAGCCGCGCGCGCAGCGTCGCGGGCAGCGCCTCGATGCGCTCGGGGTCGAGTCGCGTCAGCAGCGCCGGCGCCCGGGCGCGGTCGAGCCGTGCGAGGATGGCGGCGATCTGCGCCGACGACTTGCCGGCGCAGAACACCGCCTCGTCGAGGCCGATGCGGGCGCGCCGGCGCAGATCGAGGGTGAACTCAGAAGGCGGAGGCACGATGCTCGGCCAGGAAGGCGCTGCCCACGCGATAGGGCGCGAAGCTGACGGGATATCGGCCGTCGAACATCCGGGCGATGGGCGTGGTCAATTCCGCACGCGCGTCGTCATCGAGCCCGGCCAGGCTTCCAGCGTCGAGCTCGACCACGATGCCCGACGCGCGCACACGGCATCGCACCGTGTGCGGGCGGAGCCGGCGAGCGACATAGCGCTCGACCGCGTGCACGCGCGCCAGCATGTCAGCCTCGATGCCGATGCCGGTCTCGATCCGGCTGGATAGGCAGGGTGCTGCCGGCAGCTCGGAAATCTCGCCCAGGCCCAGGAGCCGGGCCAGTGCGCGGACCGTACGCTTGTCGATGCCCGCCTCGACATAGGGATGGCGCACGCCGTGCTCGCGCGCCGCGTCCAGCCCCGGCCGGTACTCGCCCAGGTCGTCGAGGTTGGCGCCGGACAGGATCTGCGCCGGGGTCAGGGGCCGGATCGTGCCGTACAGACTGGTCTTGCAGAAATAGCAGCGGTTGACCGGGTTGGCGCGGTACTCGGCGCGGGCAAATTCGCCGGCGTCGACGACGGTGAGGTTCCAGCCTTCGCGCGCGGCGAGCGCGCGCACGCGTTCGGTCGCCTCCCCGGGCACCGCAGGCGAGACGGCGTGGAACATCGCCGTGGTCGCGGGTGCGCGCCGATGCGCCAGCGTGGCCAGCGTCATGCTGTCGACACCGCCGCTGACGGCGACCGCGACGGCGCCGATCGCGTCGAGCACGCGCCCGAGCGCACCCTGCCGCTGCTCGATGTCCCCATCTCTTTCCAATGGCTGCGACTCCATGGGCGCGCCTTGCTTGACCCTCGCCGGTCCATGCCGGATGCTACGGCCGCCTTGATACAGGAAAGAGGCGGGGAGGGACAATGTCCGCGGGGGCGCCAGGCCCGACTCAAGTCGACGCCGCCAGGCTGGAAGAATGGATGCGCGGCGCGGTCGACGGCTTCCGCGGGCCGCTGACCGTGGCGCCGATCTCCGGCGGCCAGTCGAACCCGACCTATCGCCTCGAGTCGCCCTCCGGCCGCTACGTGCTGCGGCGCAAGCCGCCCGGAAAGCTGCTGCCGTCGGCGCACGCCGTCGACCGCGAGTTCCGCGTCATGTCGGCCCTGCGCTCGAGCGACGTGCCGGTGCCGCGCATGCGCGTGCTGTGCCAGGACGAGCAGGTCATCGGCACGATGTTCTACGTGATGGACCATGTCGATGGCCGCGTGTTCTACGACCCGCGCCTGCCCGGGCTTTCCGCGGCCGACCGCCGGGCGATGTTCGACGACATGAACCGCGTCATCGCCGCCCTGCACCAGGTCGATCCGGCCGTGGTGGCCCTAGGCGACTTCGGCAAGCCGGGCAACTACTTCGCCCGCCAGATCGCGCGCTGGAGCCAGCAGTACAAGGCGTCGGAGACGGAGACGATCCCGGCCATGGACCGGCTGATCGAGTGGCTGCCGGCGCACATCCCGCCGGGCGACGAGACGACCATCGTCCACGGCGACTACCGCATGGACAACCTGATCTTCCATCCGGCCGAGCCGCGCATCGTCGCCGTGGTCGACTGGGAGCTCTCCACCCTCGGCCATCCGCTCGGCGATTTCGCCTATCACGTGATGACCTGGCGCTTCACGCCCGAGCTGTTCCGCGGCCTTGCCGGCGTCGAGCTGGGGCCGCTCGGCATCCCCGACGAATCGGCCTATGTCGCCGCCTATTGCCGGCGCACCGGGCGACAGCGCATCGAGCATTGGGACTTCTACATGGCCTTCGTCATGTTCCGCATGGCCGCCATCTTCCAGGGCATCATGGGCCGCGTGCGCGACGGCACCGCCAGCGACGCGCGCGCGCGCGAGGCCGGCGCCAAGGCGCGGCCCGTGGCCGAGCTCGCCTGGCAGCAGGTCGAGCGCATGCAGCGGGCCGCCTAGGGAATATCCGCGGCATGAACCTGGACCTGACGCCGGACGAGCGCGCCTTCCGCGACGAGGTGCGCCGGTTCATCGCCGAGAACCTGCCGCGGGCGATCGCCGAGAAGGTCGAGAACCAGCGCCCGCTGGCCAAGGACGACCATGTGCTCTGGCAGCGGGCGCTGCATCGCCGCGGCTGGAGCGCCATGCATTGGCCCAGGGAATGGGGCGGGCCGGGCTGGACGCCCGTGCAGCGCTACATCTTCCAGCGCGAATGCGCGCTCGCCTATTGCCCGCGGCTGATCCCGTTCGGCCTCAACATGGTCGGTCCCGTGCTGATCGAGTTCGGCGTGGAAGAGCAGAAGCGCCGCTACCTGCCGAAGATCCTCGCCAGCGAGGAATGGTGGTGCCAGGGCTACTCGGAACCGGAGTCGGGCTCGGACCTCGCGTCCCTGCGCACGAGGGCCGAGCTTCGGGACGGCCATTACGTCGTCAACGGCGTGAAGACCTGGACGACGCTGGCGCAGCACGCCGACCGCATGTTCTGCCTGGCGCGCACGGCCGCGGGCGGCAAGAAACAGGACGGCATCTCGTTCCTGCTGATCGACATGCACGCGCCGGGGGTCTCGCTGCGGCCGATCGTCACCTTCGACGGGCGGCACGAAATCAACGAGATCCGGCTCGACGACGTGCGCGTGCCGGTCGCAGACCGCGTCGGCGGCGATGGCCAGGGCTGGACCATCGCCAAGTTCCTGCTCGGCTACGAGCGCGTCGGCATCGCCCAGGTCGGCCAGTCGCAGGCGCAGCTCGCGCGCCTCAAGCGGATCGTCAAGGCGCAGGGCCTCGACGATCCGGTGCTCCTCGACCGCATCGCCCAGACCGAGATCGAGCTGCGCGCGCTCGAGATGACGGAGCTGCGCATCGTCACCGCCGAGCAGCAGGGCCGCTCGCCCGGGCCCGAGGCGTCGCTCCTGAAGATCAAGGGCACCGAGCTCGCGCAGGCGATCACCGAGCTGCTGGTCGAGGCGATCGGCTACGACGCCCTGCCCGACCGCTGGAAGCTCGACGAGGGCGACAACGCCCCGCCGATCGGGCCCGACTACGCCGATTCGATCGCGCCCTACTACTTCAACTGGCGCAAGACCTCGATCTTCGGCGGCAGCAACGAAATCCAGCGCAACATCATCGCCAAGGCGGTGCTGGGCCTGTAGCCGGGAGAAGAAGCGCTTGGACCTCTCGCTGAGCTGGGAACAGCAGCAGCTCAAGGAAACCCTCGACCGCCTGCTGGCGGGCACGAAATCCGGCGACTGGCGCGATCTCTGGCGCCGGTTGGCCGAGCTCGGCGTGCTTGAGCTGCCGAAATCCGGCGGCACTGCGGTCGACACGATGATCGTCATGGAAGCGCTGGGCCGCGCCGGCGCCGTGTCGCCGTATCTGGCCGGCATCGTGCTCGCCGGCGGATTGGTCGACGATCCCGCCGAAAGCCTCACGATCCTGGCGCATGGCGAGCGCGCGGCGCGCTACGACCTCACCAAGGTCGCGACGACGGCAACGAGGCGCGGCGGCGCCTGGGTGCTGAGCGGGCGCAAGGACATCGTGCCCTGGGCCGACGTCGCCGACCGTCTGATCGTGTCGGCCCGGGCCGGCGACGACGTCGGGCTCTTTCTGGTCGACCCGAAGGCCACCGGCGTCAGCCTGCGCCCCTATCCGACGGTCGATGGCCATCGCGCCGGCGACGTGACGCTGGAGGGCGTCGTGGTCGGCGCGGATGCGCGCCTGCCCGGCGGCCTGGCCGAGATCGAACGCACGGTTGACCGCGCCACGGCGGCGGCGGTCGCGGAGCAGCTTGGCGCCATGAGCGCGCTGCACGAGATGACGCTCGCCTACACCAAGACGCGGCGCCAGTTCGGCCAGACCATCGGCCAGTTCCAGGTCGTGCAGCACCGCCTGGTCGACATGTTCGTCGCGGTCGAGATGGCGCGCTCGATGGCGGCGCTGGCCGCGCTCGCGGCCGAGCGCGCCGATCCGGCGGAACGCGCGCGCGACGTCTCCGCTGCCAAGGCGCAGATCGCGCGTGCGGCGCGCTTCGTCGCGCAGCAGGCCGTCCAACTGCACGGCGCCGTCGGCATGACCGACGAATACCCGGTCGGCCGCTACTTCAAGCGCCTGACGGTGCTGGAGACGCTGTTCGGCGACGCCGACTGGCACCGGCGGCGGTTTGCCACCTCGTAGAGCGTCTTTCGACGGGCTCAGGGCGAGGAAAAAGAAGTCCTCACCCTCAGCCTGTCGATAGGGTGAGCCCGCTCAATTCGGCGGGATCGCGCCGGTGCGCTCGACGATCATCTTGTAATGCTCGGGCCGGCGGTGCTTGGCGAAGTTGAAGGTCGTCTCCTTGTACGACCTGCCGAGGTCGAGGTCGCAGCGCGCGACCACCAGCTCGTCCTGGTTGGTCGACGCGCGCGCGACGATCTCGCCCGTCGGCGCGACGATAACGCTGCCGGCGATCTGGTCGACGCCTTCCTCGACGCCGGCCTTGGCGACGCCGATCACCCAGGTGGCGTTCTGGTAGGCGCCGGCCTGCATGCTGATCTCGTTGTGGAACTGGCCGAGGCGGTCGTGCTCGGGCGTGAAGGGATGGTGCACGGGCGTGTTGTAGCCGCAGAAGATCATCTCGACGTCCTGCAGTCCCAGCACGCGGTAGCTCTCGGACCAGCGCCGGTCGTTGCAGATCATGGTGCCGACGATGCCGCCGAAGGCGCGCCAGGCGCGGAAGCCCAGGTCGCCGACCTCGAAATAGCGCTTCTCCAGGTTCTGGAACGGCGCGCCGGGCCGGTTCTCCTGGTAGCCGGGCAGGTGCACCTTGCGGTACTTGCCGACGATCTCGCCCTTCTGGTCGACGACGATCGCCGTGTTGAAGCGCCGCTTGCGACCGGTCGAGAAGTCGAGCTCGCAATAGCCGAGATGGAAGCCGATCCCGAGCTTCTTCGCCTCGCCGAACAGCGGTTGCGTCTCCTTCGACGGCATCTCGCGCTCGAACCACCGGTCGAGCTCCGTTTCGTCCTCGATGTACCAGTGCGGGAAGAAGGCGGTCAGCGCCGCCTCGGGATAGACGATCACCTGCGCGCCCATCGACTTGGCCTCGCGCATCAGCTGGATCAGTCGCTGGACGGTGGCGGCGCGGCTGTCGCTGCGCTGGATCGGGCCCATCTGCGCGGCGGCGACGGTGACGATGCGGGACATGGACGACTCCGGTAGGGCTTGGCTTCGGAAAGACGCTATCATGGCACAGGACGGGCGCGAAGCGAGGGGGGGAACCGTGATGATCGAGCTGCGCGAGTTGCGCGCCATCGAGCTGGACGACCGGACCAAGGGTTTTCCGGGCGGCATCGGCGCGCTCAAGCTGGGCGAGGTCGGCAAGCGCCGCTGGAACCTGCTGCGCGAGGACGTGCCGCTGCCGGCGGCGGTGCTCAAGCGCTCGGCGCTCGAGCACAACAGCCGGTGGATGCGCGAATTCCTGAAGTTGACCCATGCCTCGATCGCGCCGCACGGCAAGACGCCGATGAGCCCGCAGCTCTTCGACCTGCAGCTCGAGGACGGGGCCTGGGCGATCACGCTGGCCACCATCCAGCAGATCCAGGTGGCGCGGCACTACGGCATCCGGCGCATCCTGCTCGCCAACCAGCTCGTCGGCCGCCAGGCGATCCGCTACGTGCTCGGCGAATTGAAGCGCGACCGCGACTTCGACTTCTACTGTTTGGTCGATTCGCTCGAGAGCGTAAAACTCCTGGCCGACGCCGCGCGTACGGCCGCGATCGGGCGGCCGCTGCAGGTGCTGCTGGAGGGTGGCACGCCGGGCGGCCGCACCGGCGCGCGCGACGTGGACGCGGGCCTCGCCGTGGCGCGTGCGGTGAAGGCGGCCGCGCCCTATCTCGCGCTGCGCGGCGTCGAGGGATTCGAGGGGCTGCTGCCCGGCGCCGATCCGGTGCGCGGCTTCCTCGATTTCCTGACGCAGATGGCGCGCCGGGCGGAAGCGGAAAACCTGTTCGCGGAGGGCGAGGTGATCCTGTCGGCCGGCGGCAGCGCCTATTTCGACCTGGTGACCGAGCGCTTCGCGGCCGCCGGCCTCAAGCGGCCGACGCGCGTGGTCACGCGCAGCGGCTGCTACATCGCGCACGACTCCGCGCTCTATACCGGCTTCATCGCCGACATGATGAAGCGCTCGCCCGCGCTGGCGCAGCTCGGCCCGGGGCTGAAGCCGGCGCTCGAGGTCTGGGCCTATGTGCAGTCGCGGCCCGAGCCGGAGAAGTGCCTCTTGACCATGGGCCGGCGCGACGTCGGCACCGACGCGCACAACCCGGTGCCCGAGCGCTGGTTCCGCCCCGGCCGTCACAACGGCCCGCAGGCGCTCGTCGGCCTGAACGAGGTCACCGGCCTCAACGACCAGCACACCCATATGCGCATCGAATCGTCGTCGCCGCTCGAGGTCGGCGACATGGTCGCCTTCGGCGTGTCGCATCCCTGCACGACCTTCGACAAGTGGCAGCTGCTCTATGTCGTGGACGACGATTACGGCATCGTCGACGCTGTCCGGACGTTCTTCTAGGCCGATCCGGGCGTGCGCGCCGTCACAGCGGAAACGTGATGTAAATCACAGCCGGGCGGACGGGAGCGGCCTATAAGAGGCCCCGACAGCGCGAGAGCGTTGTTTCATTCCCTCCCAGTTCCCCTCTCCCTGGGCCGTCCGGACAACCGGACGGCCCCCTCTTTCGTGCCGGGCAGGAACTAGCGGGAACGGTCCTTGATGGGGAGATCGATGCGGTCGGCGGTAAGCTTGGCCGTGGGCAAGGCGGCGGCGAAGATCTCGCTGATCCTCTTCGGGTCGTCGTTGAACTGCACACCGGCGCTGCGGCCGTCGCTCCACACCAGC
Organism: uncultured Rhodospirillaceae bacterium; assembly: GCA_964557415.1. Lineage (GTDB taxonomy): Bacteria > Pseudomonadota > Alphaproteobacteria > JAEULC01 > JAEULC01 > JAEULC01. The sequence goes on along the minus strand of CAZLBB010000080.1, from coordinate 8,511 downwards.
GTGGCGGGGAACTCGCCGAAACGGTCGACAGTCAAGGTGAAATCGGCCGGCAGGTCGACATGCGCGAAAACGCGCAGCTTGGCGCCGTTGGCCGAGATGTTGAGGATCACGCATTCGACGGGCTTGGGCGCGAGCTGGATGCGGCCGGTCCACACGACCGTGAAGCGCGGATGATCGCGTCGATCCGGCTCGATGCCGCGGGGCACGGCACGACGGTCCTCCGGCCGCATCTGCGGCTGGTCGACTGCGTGCCGGCTGTCGGCGTCGCTTTCGCGTTCGAAGGCCAAAGGGCTGGTCATCCTGACGCTGTCTTGTCGCATCGTGCAGACCCCTCTCGCGGCAGCTGCACTTGCCACCTAGCCTAGGCGCCGAAGTTTAATCAACCCCTAATGTGGTTGTGAATCAGGGGGAAAGTTCGTCAGCAATTGAGTCAATTCTGCTGCCGAATCAGCGAGATGCGGAACCCCGGCGGACCCGCTCCGTCCGCCGGGGCGCGTTCGGGGCCGATGTCGCGCGGGGCCGTGCCCGTACGAGTCAGTTGACGATCTTCCAGGTGCCGTCCGGCTGCAGGCACGCCGTGCCCGTGCTCTCCTGGCGCTGGCCGTCGATGCGGATCGCGCCGCTGTATTGCCGGCAATATGCCCGGCTGTAGCCGGGCTGGGTATAGGCCGTGGTCTGGTAGACGGAGGGATCGGCGGCCGCCGGCTGATACGTAACCGGCGCCTGATAGGCCGGCGGGGGCGGAGGAACATAGCCATTGTAGGCCGGCCGCTCGTCGGCGAAGAGTCCGTTGCCGGTGATCTGGCTGGAGAGCAGCGCGCCCGCGGCCAGGCCAAGGATGCCGCCGATCGCGGCGCCCTTGCCCTTGCCGAAGGCATAGCCCGCGCCGGCGCCTGCGGCGCCGCCCAGGAGGCTGCCGATCAGAAGGTTGTCCTGGCCGGCGCGACTTTCGCTGGCGCCCGCGGCGACCAGCCCGAACGACAACACGGCGACGGCGGCGAACCTGGTCATCTTGCTCGTGATCATGGTCGTTTTCTCCTTGGCCTCTCTGTCGGGCCCTCTGTCGGTGCCCGTCTCGGGCTCCAGCGGCGCCAGGCGTTCCTGCGCCGGTTGCGCGGGAAGATAGGACTCGCCGGGTGAATGCCGGCTGAATGCCGCGGCGCGGCGCCCGCTCGACACCGGCATTCCCGCCATGCGAATTTGCCGCGCAGGATTCGCGGGGGAGCATCGTGCAATGACGACCGGGCTTGCGATGATGTCGGCGACCGAGCTGCTGGCTCGCTATCGCAAGAAGAAGCTGTCGCCGGTCGAGGCCGTGGCCGCGGCGCTCGATCGCATCGACAGGCTGAACGGCGCCATCAACGCGTATTGCCTGGTGGACCGCGACGGCGCGCTCAAGGCGGCGCGCGCGTCGGAGCGGCGCTGGCGACGGGGTGCGCCGATGGGGCCTCTCGACGGCGTGCCGGTCGGCGTCAAGGACCTGCTGCTGACAAGAACCTGGCCGACCTTGCGCGGCAGCAAGGCGGTCGACCCCGCCCAGGCCTGGAACGAGGATGCGCCCGCGGTCGCGCGCCTGCGCGAAGCCGGCGCCGTGCTCCTCGGCAAGACCACTACGCCCGAGTTCGGCTGGAAAGGCGTCACCGACAGCCCGCTGACCGGCGTCACGCGCAACCCCTGGAACCCGGCAATGACGCCGGGCGGCAGCAGCGGCGGCTCTTCCGCGGCGTTGGCGGCGGGCATGGGCGCACTGATGATCGGCACCGACGGCGGCGGCTCGATCCGCATCCCCGGCGCGTTCACGGGCGTCTACGGCATCAAGCCAAGCTTCGGCCGCGTGCCGGCCTATCCGCTGAGCCCGATGGGGACGCTCGCGCATATCGGGCCGATGAGCCGCACCGTCGCCGACTCGGCGCTGATGCTCAAGGTCATGGCCGGCGGCGACCCGCGCGACTGGTACGCGCTGCCGCCCGATGCCGCCGACTACGCCAAGGGCCTGGGCAAGGGCGTGAAGGGCCTCAGGATCGGCTACAGCCCCGATCTCGGCCACGCCAAGGTCGACCCCGGGGTCGCCGCCGCCGTTGCCGCTGGCGCCAAGCTGTTCCAGCGCCTCGGCGCCAAGGTCGAGGAGGTCGATCCCGGCAAGGGGACATCGCTGTTTCCCGACAGCCACGACTTCTTCAACACGCACTGGTACGCCGGCGCCGCGATGGCGCTCTCCGCCTTCGGCGCGGACAAGCGCGCCCAGATGGACGCGGGCCTGCAGGCGGTCGCCGCCGCCGGCGCGCGGTTCGGCGTGCTCGAGTACCTGGCCGCGGTCAAGCGGCGCGAGGAGCTGGGCGCGCTGATGAACCGGTTCCACCAGCGCTACGACGTGCTGCTGACGCCCACCATGCCGATCGCGGCCTTCGAGGCGGGACGCGAGGTGCCGGCCGGCTCCGGGATGAAGCGCTGGACCGAGTGGACGCCCTTCACCTATCCGTTCAACCTGACGCGCCAGCCGGCCGCGACGCTGCCTTGCGGGCTCACCAAGGCGGGACTGCCGATCGGACTGCAGCTGGTCGGGCCGCTCTACGCCGACGCGCTGGTCTTGCGCGCCAGCCGCGCCTTCGAGGAGGCGCGGCCCTTTGCGATGCCGGCGCCGACCGACGAGCCGTCCTAGCCTGTCCTCACCGCGCGACCGGCATGCGGGCGCCGCGCAAGCGCTGCGCGCCGTAGATCGGAAGGCCGACGGCCAGACCGATCAGGTCGGTTATGGTGCCGGGATGGATCAGTGCGAGCGCGGCGGCGCCGAGCACGATCCTGAACGGCATCGCCAGCCTGCCGCCGAACCAGCCCTCGGTCGCGCCCGCGAGGAACCAGACGCCGATCGCGGCGGTCACGGTGGCCTGCGCGATGTCGAAACCGGCGCCCTTCATCAGCAGCACCGGCGAGAAATAGAACATGAACGGCACGATGAAGGTGGCAAGCCCAAGCTTGAGCGCGATCCAGGATGTCTTCCACGGGTCGGCCTGCGCCATGCCGGCGGCGGCGAAGGAGGCCAGAGCCACCGGCGGCGTGATCGCTGAGATGACGGCGAAGTAGAAGATGAACATGTGCGCGCCAAGCACGGGCACGCCGATCTTTGCGAGGCCTGGGGCGATCACGGCGGCGGCGATCGCGTAGGCGGCGGTGGTCGGCATGCCCATGCCGAGCACCAGCGCGACCATCGCGGCGAACACCATCGCCACGAACTGGTCGGCGCCGGCGATCGCCAGGATCAGTTCGGAGAAGCGGCCGCCGACCCCGGTCAGCGCGACGACGCCGACGATGATGCCGGCGCAGGCGCAGACCGCCACGAGCTGGATGCTGTCGCGCGCGGCGGTGTTCAGCGCATGCAGCGTGCGGCGCCAGCCGAACAGGACGGTCGGCACGGCCACCAGCAGCAGCATCGCGGGCAGCGCCATGTTCCGCGGCAGCGCGGGAAGCCCGTGCATCGCCGCAGCGGCGAACAACGCACCCGCGGCCGCCAGCGCGGCGACGCGCAGCACGGCCCCGCCCAGCATGCCCGCCGTCGACCCCGCCCCGGCGCGGCTCACCTGGCCGCCCTCGTCGATGTCGCGGAAGAGGCGCGACAGCCAGCCGACCACGAGCGCGGCGACGATCCCGAGCCCGCCGGCGCGGAAAGGCGAATAGCCCTCGAGCAGCGCCCAGATCAGCACGAAGATCGGCGCCAGCAGGTAGAGACGGCCCAGCATCGCCGCGATCGGCGGCAGCTCGGAAAACGGCAATCCCTTGAGGCCGAGGCGCATCGCGTGCAGGTCGACGTGGATCCAGCATGCGACATAGAACAGCAGCGCCGGGATCACCGCGGCGAGCGCGATCTCGGCGTACGGGATCCCCGTGATCTCCGCCATCAGGAAGGCGCCGGCGCCGAGCACCGGCGGCGTGATCTGTCCGCCGGTCGACGACGTCGCCTCGATCGCGGCCGCCGAAGGCCGATCGTAGCCGACCTTGCGCATCATGGGGATCGTGACCATGCCCGAGGCAACGACGTTGGCGACCGCCGAACCGGAGATGGCGCCGAACAGCACGCCCGAGGCGACCGCCGCCTTTGCCGGTCCGCCACGCGCCCAGCCGAACAGCGCGTTGCACGTGTCGTTGATGTAGTCGCCGACACGCGAGACGGTGAGGAAGGCCCCGAACGTGACGAACAGGATGATGTAGGACGACGATACCTGCGTCGTCACGCCGAAGATCCCGTATTCGCTGTAGATATAGGTGAAGAAGCGGTCGATCGCGAAGCCCTTGTGCGCCAGCACGCCGGGCATCCAGGGCCCGACGAAGCAGTAGAGGATGAAGATGCCGGCGATGATCGGCAGCGCCAGGCCGGTCGTGCGGCGCGCCAGCTCGAGCACGAGCAGCGTGCCGACCACGCCGACAACGACGTCGCCCGGCGTGAACTGGGCGCCCGCACGGAACAGCAGGCCGTCAAGCTCGATCGTGATGTAGACGGCGCAGCCGATCGACAACGCGACCAGGATCCAGTCGTACCAGGGCACGCCGCGGATTCCGACGCGCCGGAGCGGCGCGCTGACGAGGAATCCGATCGCGCCGGCCCAGCCGACGTGGATGGCGCGGAACAGCAGCGGCTCGAGCGAGTAGACGTTGAGGACGTAGAGATGGAACAGCGTGAAGCCGATGCACAGCGCGGCGACCAGGCTCGCCTGCCAAGACGCCAGCTCGCGCCGGCTGGCAGCGAACTCTTCCTCCACCACAGACGTCGCGGGCGTGGCGTTGGCGCTCGGCTCGGAGATGCTCACCGATCGGCCTCCCGACGATGGCCTCGGCGGCCTTGCGCCGCCGGGCGGCGCCGGGCCGCGCGCATCATGACGCGGCCCGGCGCGACCTCGGGAAGATCAGCCCTTGTACTCGGGCGGCAGGAGGTTCTTGGGCACCGCGATGCCCTTTTCCTTGAAGTAGCGCACCGTGCCGGGGTGGAACGGGAGGAAGGTGTTGCGGTTCCAGTTCTGGATCACGGTCTCCTTCGCCGCCGCATGGCCCTTGACCATCTGGTCGTTGTTCTCGAGCACGGCCTTGGTCACCGCGTACGCCAGGCTCTCGGGCACGTCCTTGTGGGCGATGGCGAAGTTGTAGACGCCGACCGTCTTGTGATCCTCGGCCTGCTGCTTGTAGGTGCCCTTCGGGATTACCGAGTCGGACAGCTCCGGCAACGCCGTCTTCAGCTTCTTGATCTCGTCGTCGCTGTAGGTGAAGAACACGACCTTGTTCGTGGTCTCGAGCTCGGAGTAGGCCGCGATCGGCACGCCGGCGCAGAACGGGAAGGCGTCGATCAGCCCGTCCTGCAGGTTGGCGGCCATGTCGGAGGCTTGGCCGTTGCGGATCGTGGTATCGATCCCGAGCGCCTTGAACATGAGGGGGAAGTACGTGCCGCAGGTGCCGGCGCGCGGACCGATGCCGGATTTCTTGCCGGCCAGATCCTTGACCGACTTGATGCCCGACTTCTCCAGCGCGATGAAGTGGAACGGCGTGTCGTACATCGGGAACATCGCACGGATGTTCTGGTACTTGGTGCCCTTGGTCCACTCGCCCTTGCCCTCCCAGGCCTGGAGGGCGACGCCCATCGTCGTCATGCCGAAGTCGATCTGCTTGCTGTCGGTCAGGATGATGTTCTGGTTCGGGCCCTGGGTCTGCTGCGTGCTGATCTTCGTCCCGATCTTCTCGTTCACCAGGGTGGCCCAGACCTGGCCGTAGACGAAGTAGGTGCCGCCGACCGAGGCGGTGCCGAGCGTCAGCGTGGCGGGCCAACTCGCATCCGGCTTGGCCTGGGCAAGCGCGGCCGAGGCGCCGGCCCACATCAGGGCCGGAAGCAGCAGGATTCGCAAAGCAGTGGCAGTCCGCATGGATCGATCTCCTCCCAAGATGAAGTCGTGGCCGGCGCCTTGCGGCCCGACTATTCGTTGTCGGTCCGCAATGCCCGGCAGACGTTCGCGGTGACGTCCCCTGTGCTTGCTGTACCGCCTAGATCGGGCGTATGCAATGCCGGATTGGCGGTCGTACGCTCGATCGCGCGCATCAGCCGGGCGGCCGCCCGGGGCTCGCCCAGATGCTCCAGCATCATCACCGCCGACCAGAACGTGCCGATCGGGTTGGCGATCCCCTTGCCGGCGATGTCGAAAGCCGAGCCATGGATCGGCTCGAACATCGACGGGAACCTCCGCTCGGGGTTGAGGTTGGCCGTCGGGGCGATGCCGATCGAACCCGAAAGCGCCGCCGCCAGGTCGGACAGGATGTCCGCGTGCAGGTTGGTCGCGACGATGGTGTCGAGCGAGGCCGGCTTCAGCGTCATGCGCACGGTCATGGCGTCGACCAGCATCTTGTCCCAGGCGACGTCGGGGAAGCCGGAGGAGACTTCGGCCGCGATCTCGTCCCACAGAACCATGCCGTGGCGCTGGGCGTTGGACTTGGTGACGACGGTCAGGCGCTTGCGCGGCCGCGACCGCGCCAGTCGGAAGGCGAAGCGCATCACGCGCGTGACGCCGGCGCGGGTGAAGACCGAGGTCTCGGTCGCCACTTCCTCCGGCAGGCCGCGATGCGTGCGCCCGCCGTTTCCGGCGTACTCGCCTTCCGAGTTCTCGCGCACGATCACCCAGTCGAGGTCCTTGGCCCCGACGCCCGCGAGCGGGCTCCTGATCCCCGGCAGGATGCGGGTCGGGCGCACGTTGGCGTATTGGTCGAACGGCTGGCAGATGGCGAGCCGAAGGCCCCAGAGGGTCACGTGGTCGGGAATGTCGGGCGCGCCGACCGAGCCGAAATAGATGGCGTCGACGTCGCGCAAGGCGCCGAGCCCGTCCGCGGGCATCATCCGGCCGTGCGCCTTGTAGTAGTCGGAGCCCCAGTCGAACGAGCGGACATCGAGGCGGAAGCCGCCGTCGCGCGCGGCCACCGCGTCGAGCACTTCCAGCCCGGCGGCGACGACCTCCTTGCCGATCCCGTCACCCGGGATCGCCGCGACGCGATAGACCTTCATTCGATCATGCCCCCGCCTCCGACGTGGGCCTGATTGCCATTGTGCCGGCGCCCGCGCAAGGGGCGCCCCAGACGTCGCCCCCGCGAAACACGACGGCGCGGCCCCGGGCCGGGCGCCGCGCCGTGCTTCGTGCAGGAAGTCGCGCGTTCAGCCGCGGTGGTGGTGCCTGTGCCGGCGATACTCCCACGGCGAGACCTTGCCGTCCTTGTCGGTGTCGGCAGTGTTGAACCGCTGCTGGGCCGCGTCCATGTGCTCGCTGTGGTCGATGACGCCGTCGTTGTTCTTGTCCATCTCCTTGAAGCGCTGCTCCGTCCGGCTCTCGAGCTGCTGGTGACGGCGGCCGTGACCGGGGCCGAAGCGCAGATGCCCGGTCTTGAACTCGTCCTTCGACACGACGCCGTCTCCGTCCAGGTCCATCGCCTCATGCCGCTCTTCGGCGGCGGCGGCCGCTTCGTCGGCTTCGATGACACCGTTTCCGTTCTGGTCGACGACGCCGAACATCGGGCCCATGCCGTAGCCGTGATGGCCGTGGTGGTAGTACGGTCCCGCTGCCCAGCCGGGCATTTGCGCCAACGCGGGCCCAGGCGAAACCAGGAGGACCGCCGCGAGCATCGCGCCGGAAAAGCCGATTCTGCTCATCATGAGTCTCCTACAGATTGCGGGATCAACGCCGCCCTGAATATTCGAGTCGAAGCGGCGGCGCATTGATCCGAATCAAACGAACGGCCCTCTCTTCGACCCGGCCGAAACGAAGGAGCCTGCGCCGCGTTCACGACACGGCGAGGCGAGCCGGCCGCCGCGCCGCTCGTTTCGCCTGCATGGGTGTAATCGTCTGAACCAAAAGGGTTATTCCTGATTTGTTTGCCCCGGGCGATTGCGTGGAATAAAACCCCGGGACGGCCGTTAACCCATCAGCGGCCGAATTGTGGCGTTTCGACGACAAGTCGGGCGGTGCTTTTTGGACGCTCTGTTCCGCAGCCAGCTGGTGGCCCTGCTGCCACGGCTTCGGCGTTTCGCCCGCGGCCTGACCGGCAGCGCGGACCGTGCCGACGACTTGGTGCAGGCGGCGTGCGAGCGCGCGCTCGCGCGCATGGAGCAGTGGACGCCCGGGACCCGGCTCGACAGCTGGATGTTCCGCATCGTCCGGACGATCTGGATCGACGAGTTGCGCGCCCGCGCGGTTCGCGAGCGCGCGCACGAGCAGGAGGATCCGAGCGAGCGCATCTTCGATGGCGAACGGCACATGGAAACGCGGCTGACGGTCGAGGCCGTGCGCGAGGCGGTGGCGCACCTGAGTCCCGAACAGCGCGAGATCCTGCTGCTGATCGCGGTGGAAGGCGTGAGCTACAAGGAGGCCGCGGAGATCATGGACGTCCCGATCGGTACCGTGATGAGCCGGCTGGCGCGCGCGCGCGCGGCGTTGCTCAAGCAACTGGAGCGCCGGCGGGACGGCGACAAGATCGTGCGCCTCGGGCAATGACGAC
>CAZLBB010000079.1:0-25745 GCA_964557415.1 uncultured Rhodospirillaceae bacterium | reverse complement strand
GCGACCAGGACGCCCGGCAGACGCGGGACGTGATGTCCAGACGGGCCCTCCTGCCGGCCGGCGGTGCAGTGGCCGCGGCGGCCGCGCTGCCGGCCGGCCTTGGACCGGCCGCGGCCGGTGCGCCGACTCGCCTGCTGATCGAGCGGCGCGTGATCGAGGTCAACCGCGAGCCGGCCAGCGTCTTCGCACTCCGGCGCGCGAGCGGCCGGCACGGCATCGAGCTTGAGGCCGGTGAGCGCTTCCGCGTCGCGCTCGAGAACCGCGCCGGGCTGGCGACGCTGATCCATTGGCATGGCCAGACCCCGCCGCTCGCGCAGGACGGGGTTCCGGGCTTGTCGCAGCCGCTGCTGCCGCCGGACCGCACCTACGAGTACGACTTCGAAGCGCGTCCGGGCACGCACTGGATGCACGCGCACGAAGGCCTGCACGAGCAGCTGTTGATGGCGGCGCCGCTGATCGTGCGCGAAGCAAACCGGCAGGACGCGCAGGAAGTCGTGATCATGCTGCACGACTTCACCTTCTCCGATGCCGCCGAAATGTTCGCCAAGCTCGGCAGCGGGCATGGCGGCCATGGCGCGCATAGCGATCATGGAGCGAGCGTCGCGCCGGCCGGCGCGGCCGATCCCCATGCCGGCCATGGGGGGCACGGCCCCGCTGCCAAGCCGGCGCCGCCGCATCTGCACGACATCGAATACGACGCCTATCTCGCCAACGACCGTACACTGGATGACCCCGAGGTCGTTCGCGTCGACCGCGCCGGGACTGTCCGCCTGCGCATCATCAACGCCGCCACGGCGACGGCGTTCATCATCGACACCGGCGCGCTGGCGGCGAAGGCGATCGCAGTCGACGGCAATCCGATTCGGCCGTTCGCGGGGCGGAGCTTCCCGCTCGCGATGGGTCAGCGCCTGGACCTGATGCTGACCATACCGCGCGAGACCGGCGCTTGGCCGATCCTCGCGCAGCGTGAGGGCGACCTGCCGCGCACCGGCATCATCCTGGCGGCCCACCACGCGCGCGTCAGCAAGGTGGCGGCGAAGGCGCGGCGCAGGGCGGCCGTCGTCGGCCTCGCCATGGAGCAGCGCATCCGGGCGCGGACGCCGCTGCCCCAGCGCGTGCACGACCGCGACCTCCGCGTCGTGCTAGGCGAGCAGCCGCCGTACATCTGGACCTTGAACGGCGCGACCTTCGAAGAGCGCAAGCCGCTGATCGTGCATCGCGGCGAACGCGTGCAGCTGACCTTCGAGAACCCGACCAGCATGATGCATCCGATGCACCTGCATGGGCATCATTTCCAGGTCGTGGCCATTGGCGACCGGCGCATCGCCGGGCCGGTGCGCGACACGGTGATCGTGCCCGCCCGGGGCGGCCGGGTCACCGTCGCCTTCGACGCCGACAATCCCGGCGAGTGGGTACTCCACTGCCACAATCTCTATCACATGGCCGCAGGCATGATGACGACGATCAGGTACGAAGGGTAAGATCGGCCCCGCCGCAAGGGGAGCGACTCATGTCGGTCGAGCAGGCGGTCCAGCGTCACTACACGCACGGCACGCTCGAGCAGGCGATCCTCGAAAGGCTCGCCGCCGCGGGCAAGGATCCGGCGCGGCTCACGGCGGCCGACCTCGCGCCCGGCGACGAGTTCCACATTGGCGGCAGGCAGGCGACGATGGAGTTCGCCGCCGAGATGAACGTCGCACCGGGCCTGCATCTGCTCGACATCGGCTGCGGCATTGGCGGCCCGTCGCGCTATTTCGCCAGCGAGCGCCAATGCCGGGTGACCGGCATCGACCTGACGCCGGAATATGTCGCGGTCGCCGGCGCACTCTCGCGCCGCGTGGGCCTGAGCGACAAGGTTGACTACCGGCAAGCCAGCGCGCTCGCCCTGCCCTTTCCGGCCGCGAGCTTCGACGGCGCCTACATGCTGCATGTCGGCATGAACATCGCCGACAAGTCGACGCTGTTCCACGAGGTGCGGCGCGTGCTGAAGCCCGCTGCTGTGTTCGGCGTGTACGACGTCATGCGCGAGGCCGAGGGCCCGCTCGTCTTCCCGCTGCCCTGGGCGAGCGACCCGGCCACGAGCTTCGTGGTCGGCGCGCCGGCCTACCGCGAGAAGCTCAAGCATGCGGGATTCGATGTGGTGAAGGAACGCAGCCGCCGTCGGTTCGCGATCGACTTCTTCCAGCAGATGCAGGCGCGCATGGCCCAGGGCGGCCCGCCGCTCTACAGCACACAAATCGTCATGGGCCCGACAGCGTCGGTCAAGATCCAGAACCTGGTCACCATGCTCGAGCGCGGGCTGATCGCGCCGATCGAACTGGTCTGCCGGGCGGCCTGAGCGCGCCGCACGTCCCCATTGCGGACCCGAGGCGCGGCCGGCATTGTCTGTCCGACCAGGGACCGGAGCACCGCAAGCCATGAGGGAGCTCTTCCGCACCGCCGTCCAGCCGCGCAAGCGGATACGGATGCTGATTCCGCTCTGGGGCGAGGCGTACTACCGGAAATGGCTGGAATTGCCCGCGGCCGCGCTGCTCGCTCCCGGCAATCTTCCGCACTTGCGGCAGAGAGCGGAATTCGAGCTGGTGTTCCTGTGCAAGGCGCGCGACGAGGAACTCCTCGGCAGTCATCCGACCGTGCGCGAACTCGCCGCTCAGGTGCCGGTAAAGACGGTCACGATCGACGAGTTCTTCCCCACCGTGGGCGGCGTGTCCTATGGCGTGCCGCTGACGCTCGCCTACGCCAAGGGCATCGCCGACCTGGGAGAGGACGGCCTTGGAACCTACGTCATCGTGATGAATGCCGACTTCGTCCTGTCAAGCGGATCGCTGGCCCACCTGCTCGACCTGATCGAGGGAGGCTACGACATCGTCGCCGCGCCAACCATCCGCGTGGCGGAGCACACGGCGCGCGAGGCGTTGCGCGATCTGCTGGCGCGACACGGCCCGGCCCACGCCTTCTCCGCGCGCAACATGGTGTCGCTGATCGTGCGGCACCTTCACCTGACGGTCCTTGCCCGCATGCTGAACCGGACGCATCCGGTCGATGCCTGGCACTACCAGCACCTATTCTGGCAGGTAAGCCCCTCCTGCCTGGCCGCCCGTCATTTCCTCATGCATCCGTTCTGCTTCCAGGTCCGCCGGCAGATGGACAAGGTCCGCTGCCCGGTCGACTACGGCTTCCTGCAGGAATGCTGCCCCGGCGGGCGGTACACGGTCGCCGCCGACTCCGACGACATGCTGATCATGGAGCTACAGCACCGCGACCACGAATCGGATCTACTCGATCTGCCGCCGACGTTCGCGACATCCGCCGAAGCGCTCGCGCATCGCATCGGGCGCATCGTTGACAACGCCGCGCGCTGGACCACGGCCGAGCATCGTCGTTCGTTCGCGCACACCCTGCTGTTCCATGCCGAGGATCTGCCGCCGGACATCGACGATCGCCTCGCCGCCTTCGACGAGCTGGCATCGCGGATCGACGCGCAGTTGCCGCCGCCAGCATCGGCAGTCAGGCATTTCCATTGGCTCGGCGCCCTGCGCGACTATCGCAAGGTCATGCATGAATCGGGGCTGCCATCCTATCCGACGTTGATCGACGACGGGGCCAACCGGCGCTTCGTGGCCCTCACCGATTTCGACCCGGCCACCGCGCCGCTGCTGCCAGAACAGCTGCCCGGCCCGCCGGGAAGTCACCCGCCGCCGGTCCTGTCCGCAATGGCGTCCAGCGCCTCCGTCGTCGTCACCCTGGACGCCCTGGCGGGCGAGGCGACGCGGCTGGCGCCGGATGCGCGTATCCTCGTGGCAGCGCTGTCGGAAGCACACGGCCTCGACATGATGACGACCTTCCTCCTGCCCGACGACCTGCTTCCCGATGGCGGCACGGGCGTGGCTTTCTACCTGCTGGTCGACTCCATGCCGCATTGGCCGAAATTCCGGGCAGCCTGCGACGCGATCCTCCGTGCCGGCGGTGAGGCGGTCCTGCTGTTTCGCGATACCAACTGGACGCCCACGCGACTGGCCGACCGGAGTTGGATCCTGTCGCTGCTGCAATACCAGTTTCCCGCGCGGAGCTATGATGCGCGGCTCGAGCTCGTTGCCGGTCCCGCCGCGACGGACACGGAGGCCCTGCATCGGCCCTGTGTCGGCTTGGCCATCAGGCTGAGGGCCCGCGTTGGCGACGACGCGGGCGGGCTCCCCGCGGCGGCGGACGTCGCCGAGCCGGCGCCCCGGCCTGCCGCCGGGTGACGCTGCCACCCCGCGCCTCAGACGCATTACCATATGTCAGCGGATGCGATGCGGCCGCCGTTCCAAGGTCGTGGCGCCATCGGGCGGCTCCGCGTGCGTGGCGTCCGCGCCGCCGGTGGCGAACCGCGTCGCCTGGCGGGCCGCCCACAGCGCCGCCCGCGCCTGCTCCAACTGTCGCTCCGCGTGCGCGGCGGCCAGCCGAGCGTCGACGACCTCCGCCCGCGCTGCCTCGCCCTGCTCGGCGCGCCGGCGCTCCGCGGCGAGGGTCGCTTGCAGCGCCGGGACGAGCTGCCGGTCGGCCGCGAGCGCTTCCTCCAGCGTACGGACCCGCTGCTGCTCGGCGGCAAGCGCGGCCTCGAGCTGGGCCATGCGCTGCCGATCGGCGCGATAGGCGTCTCGTTTCGACAGGACGTACCCGGCGCGATCGATGCCGGTCAGCACCAGCGTCTTGACCGCGGCGATCAGGCGCTCGGCGCAGTTGGCGATGTCCGCGCGCGGACCCGGCATGGCCAATTCCTTTCGCCCGGCGAACTGCCGGCTCCGTCATGGCGCTGCAGTGTCGCCGAAATCGGGTCCGCCACCAAGCCGGATCCCCAGGGGTCAGGCGGACCGCGGCGCGAGCCGCCCGGCTTTCCGGTTCGAGCCTCCCGCCCGCTTCGCCTCCACGTGCCAGCGCAGCGAGACCACGCCGACGATGCGGCGGAGCAGCGCGGCCAGCACGTCGAGCCGGCAGCGATGCGCGTCGCCGAGCACGATCGAGACGGCGAACGCGTCGCCGCTGCGCGCGCAATCGAACGCCAGGATCGAGGCGTCGCGCAGCTGCAGGACCTGGAGGACGCGGGAAAGGAACTGGGGCTCGGACGGCCCCTCTAGGAGGAAGTACGCCTGGGACGGAAAACGATCGGAGCACATGACGGGCGAAACCTTGCGTTACGGGTGACGGCGCCCCGCGGGGCGCCTTTCAGGGGCGATGCGAACGGCGCGCGGCTAATTCGGCCACGCGCCCCCGTAACTCGGTCGCCCGAAACGAAAGAGAACCGCACCATGATGCGGACGCTAGCCGATCGGCGCCGCCGGCGTCAAACGCGGTAGCGCGGCACGAACAGTCCGACCAGCACCAGCCCGGCGATGAAGCCGCCGATATGCGACCACCAGGCGATCGCGTCCTCGACGCCGATGCCACCGCCGATCATGCCGAAGATCACCTGGCTGCCGAGCCAGAGCAGCGCGATCACGCCGACCTGGCGCAGGCCAGCGAGGTCGCCGCCACGCGCGAGCACCAGGCGCAGCGCGCCGGCGAAGCAGCCGGCGAGCGCACCCGAGGCGCCGATCAGCGGGCCTTGCGAGGCCGGGAAGCCGATGAGGTGCGCGGCGGCGCCGGCGACGCCGCAGATCAGGTAGAAGAGAATGAACCGCCCCGTGCCGAGACGGCGCTCGACGCCGACGCCGAAAGCGAGCAGCGCCAGCACGTTGATGCCGAGATGATCGAGGCCCCCGTGCAGGAACATGTAGCTGACGACAGGCAGCGGATCGAGCGCGCCCCACGGCAAGGCGCCAGTCAGCCGCGCCGCCACCAGGCCGAAGTTCCAGACCAGCTCGTCGTCGGTCTGGTTCGACAGCAGCGCGCGCGCCAGATGGACCGCGAGATTGGCGACCACCAGCCACAGCACGGCGGTGGTGAGGTTGAACATCGGCACGCCCGCGGCCGGCGGGCGTCCGCTCCAGGGGCGACGCGGCGGATCGCCCCGCCTACCGCCCGGACCGCCGCGGTCGACTCCCTGGCGCAGCGCGAGCGCCATCAGACGGGCGCCTGCGAGCGCCGCGAATGGTGGCGCAGCCAGAGCGCCACCGGCGCGAGCCAGATCAGCACCGTGACGATGCCGAGCCCGGCGGAGATCGGCCGTTCGAAGAACGCCAGCAACTGTCCGTCCGCCTTGATCATGGACTTGATGAAATTCTCCTCCACCAGCGGCCCGAGCACCAGCCCCAGGATCGCCGGTCCGACCGGGAAGCCGTTCTCCTCCATCACGAAGGCGACCAACCCCAGCACCAGCATCACCGTGACCTCGAAGGTCGAGTTGTTGATCGCGTAGGCGCCGACCATGCAGTTCACCAGGATGATCGGCATCAGCACGTCCTTGGGCACGCGCAGGAGCTGCTTGGCCGACTTGATCGCCATCCATCCGAACGGGATCATCAGCAGGTTTGCGATGATGAACACGAGGAAGATGGCATAGACGGCGTCGGGCTTGTTGAGGAACAAGGTCGGGCCGGGATTCAGGCCCTTCAGGTACAGCACGCCGATCGCGATCGCCGTGATCGAGTCGCCCGGGATGCCGAACACCATGGCCGGGACCCAGGCGCTGGCCAGGCTGGCGTTGTTGGCTGCGCCGCTCTCGATGATGCCCTCGACATGGCCGGTACCGAACTTCTCCTTCTCCTTCGAGAACTTCTTGCTGACGGCGTAAGTGATCCACGCGGCGATGTCGGCGCCGGCGCCCGGCAGCGCTCCGATCAGCGTGCCGATGACGCTGCCGCGCAGCACCCCCTTGCGGTACTTCCAGCCGTAGCGGCCCATGTTGCGGAATACGCTGTCGATGCGCGTGTCGGCGACCATCGCGCCGCGGCCGCGGTCGACCGCGGCGCGCAGCACTTCCGGCAAGGCGAACATGCCGATCAGCACGGGAATGAACGCGCCACCGCTGGAAAGACCGCCGAGCAGGTCGGAGATGCCGAAGGTGAAGCGCGGATGGCCGGCCGGGTTGTTGAGGCCAACGCAGGCGAGCAGCAGGCCGAGGGCCAGCGCCACCATGCCCTTGAGCGGCCGATCGGTGGCGATCAGCACGGCGCAAGTGAGGCCGAGACAGGACAGCCAGAAATACTCGAACGAGCTGAACTTGAGCGCGATCTCGGCCAGCACCGGCGCCGCCGTGATCAGGACCGCCGTGCCGAACAAGCCGCCGACGACGGAGAAGACGAGCCCGGCGCCGAGCGCCTGGTCGGCCTGCCCCTTGCGCGTCATGGCGTAGGCTTCCTCGGTATAGGCGGCCGAGGCCGGCGTGCCGGGGATGCGCAGAAGGCAGCTTGGGATGTCGCCGGAGAAGATCGCCATGGCCGTCGCGGTGACTATCGCGGCGATCGCCGGCACCGGCTCCATGAAGAAGGTGAACGGCACGAGAAGCGCCGTCGCCATGGTCGCCGTGAGCCCCGGCATCGCGCCGACGAACAGGCCGAAGAACGCCGTCGCGAGCACGGTCCAGACCACGTCCGGGCGCGCCAGCAGATCGATGGCAGCGATGAAGTTCTGCATGGCGCGCCTAGAAGGGAAGGCCGAGCACATCCACGCGCGGCAGCGGCACGCGCAGGATGACGGCGAAGACGTAGTATACGCCGGCGGTGGCTGCGGCCGACACCGGCAGGGCGATGACCCAGCGGACGCCGGAAACCAGGAACAGCGCAGCGAGGCCCGCGAACGAAAGCGGCACGAACCCCACCACCTCGGAGAACAGGGCATAGGCGAGAACGAACAGCGGCACGATCGCGAAGCGGAGCAGCAGCACCGGTTCGCGCACCCACGCGTCCAGCCGGACCCAGGGCTGCGTCGCGCGCGCGGCGATGCCGCGCACGATCAGGACCACCGCGCCGATCGCGAGCGCGGCGGCGATCAGGCCCGGAAACAGGCCCGGGCCGACGAACTGGCCCGGCATTTTGGGGAAACTGCGGCCATGCGCGATCACGGCGACCGCGAGTGCCAGCAGCACGGCCCCGCTGATGGCGTCGTTGAACTTCATGGGCGCCCGGAAGAAGCCCTCATGCGCGGCTCGGCGCATGAGGGCTTGCGTGATGCGTGAACGAGGATGCTACTTGGCGAGTCCGACCGCTTTCATCACCGCGCCGAGGTCCTTGTTCGACTTGTCCATGAACGTCGCGAACTCGGCCGGGCCGCCCCAGATCATCCCGAAGCCGCGCTGGTCCATGAAATCCTTGTACTCCTTGCTCTTGTAGGCCTTGTCGAGCGCGGCAACGAGCTTGTCGGCGACGTCCTTCGGCAGGCCCTTGGGGCCGGCCATGCCGCGCCACGCCGCCATGGTCCAGTCCGAGCCGAGCGCTTCCTTCAACGTCGGCACGTCCTTGAGCGTCGGGTTGCGCTTGGCATCCATGATCGCGAGGCTCTTGACCTTGCCGGCGTCGATCAGCGCGCGCGCCTCGGGCAGCGAGCACGGCACGATGTCGACGCCGCCGGCGACGAGATCCTGCAGCCCGGGCGCGGCGCCCTGGCTCGGCACCCACGGCGCGGCCGCCGCGTCGATCTTCTGGTCCCGCAGCAGGCCCGCCAGTGCCAGGTGCCAGATGCCGCCCTGCCCCGTGCCCGAGGCCTTGAGCTTGCCGGGGTTGGCCTTGACCGCCTCGAGCAGGCTCTTGGCGTCCTTGTACGGCGAGTTGACGGCGACCTGCAGGCCGGCCGGGTCGGCATTGACCAGTGCGAGCGGCGTGTAGTCGGCCCAGGTGAGCTTGGTCAGGCCCTGCCAGTGCATCATGCCGATCTCGACCGTGATCAGGCCGATCGTGTAGCCGTCCGGCTTGGCCTCGGCGATCGCCTGGTGTCCGACCACACCGCTGCCGCCCGTGCGGTTGACGACGTTGACCGGCTGCTTCAGGTCCTTTTCCAGCAGCGTGCCGAGGATGCGCGCCACCGCATCGGTGCCGCCGCCAGCCGCCCAGGGCACGACCAGCGTGATCGGCCGCTCGGGATAGGCGGCTCCAGCCGCGCCGGCCAAGAGCCCCGCAGCCGCCAGACCCGCCAAGGCGCCTAACAGAGACCTTCTGTTCATCGCGTTTCCTCCGGTTGTTCGTGCCACCGCGGCGGCAAGGCGCCGCAGGCCGTGTTCGAGGCGGCCAACCTATCACGACGACTTACAAGCGGCCAATCCGCGGGCGGGCGACGGTCGCTCCCTTTGCGCTGCAATTCCACGGCCGCACCGGGACGATGAATGGCAAGTCCCTTGACGACCAAAGCACATGCTTCTGCCTTTACACATTCTTTACGGGGCCGTGGTCGGATGGGCCCACAAGTCTGCCGCCGCGCCCAAGGACCGCAGGATTCCGCCCGACCGATGACGCCGCCCGCCGCGCAGAACGCGCCTGTCCTCACGGCCAAAGAGGCCCCCTCGGCGAAAAACTGCCGGATGACCCGCACGTGCCGGCTGCTCGTGCGCGGCAAGAACGTGCACCCCGAGACGTTGCTGGCCACCGACTATCTCAATCATTTCAACGAAGTCGTCATGCTGCTGGAGATGGTATCGGCGATGCCGGAATGCCTGGACGACCTGCGCGCTTGGCAGCCCAAGACCTATGCCGAACATTTCCGCGACAGCAGCTTCACCGACCGTGATCTGGCCGTGCTCGCCTACGAGAACGCCCCGCCGCAGTACCGCGAGCCGTTCGACCAGGCGGTGGAGCGGCTCAACCAGGTCGTGGTCGGCGGCATCGGCGACATGGCCGCAGCGACCGACGCCGGCAAGCCCGAGCAGGTGGACCACGCCGCCCAGAGCGCCGCCGCCGCCGCGCGGAAGCTGATCGACGTCACCAGCGGCATCATCCACGGCCACCACGACGTGGCCGACCAGGGCCAGATCGACGTCATGCTGAACGCCGCCGCGTACTCAGGTGGAGAGCGCCGGCTCGCGTCGTAGCCTGAGCCACAGCATCGCCGCGATGGCGGCGACTATCAGCGGCGGGACGATCAGGTTGCCCGTCTGCCAGCCCAGCCATTCGTGGATCGCGCCCGAGCTGTAGGCCGACAGCGCCACCAATCCGAACACAAGGAAGTCGTTGGCGGCCTGCACCTTGTTGCGCTCCGCCGGCAGCGGCACCTCGGTCAGCAGCGTCGAGGCGCCGACATAGAGGAAGTTCCACCCCACGCCCAGCAGCAGCAGCGCCACGTTGAAGTGCAGCGCCGTGATGCCCATGGCGTTGACCGCGATGCAGGCGAGCACCAGGGCGGCGCCCGCAAGCATCACCTCGATCAGGCCGAAGCGCTTGATCAGCTGGCCGGTGAAGAAGGACGGCACGAACATGCCCAGCACATGCGCCTGCATGGTGAGCTTTGTCGCGTCGAAGCTAAGACCGCAGGCCATCATGGCGAGGGGCGTCGCGGTCATGACGAAGTTCATCGAGCCATAGGCGATCATGCCGGCCATGACCGCGACGACGAACTTCGGGTCGCGCGCGATCTCGCTCATCGGCCGTCCGCCCGAGGCGCGCTCGGCGGCGGTCAGCCGCGGGATCTTCAGGAACTGCAGCAGCACCATGGCGGCGATCTGCAGCCCCATGATGCTGGCGAAGCTGCCGGCGAACAGCACGGGCGCGAACCAGTCCTTGGACCAGCGCGCAAGTTCCGGCCCGGCGATGGCGGCTACCACACCGCCCGCCATCACATAGGAGATCGCGCGGGCGCGATATTCGTGCCCGGCCGTGTCGGCAGCAGCAAAGCGGTAGAACTGGGCGAAGCCGTTGAACACGCCGAGCGGGATGCCGCCGAGCGCGAAAATCCAGAAGTCGTTGGCGATCACGCCCCAGGTCGCAGTGCCGGCGCCGACCATGCCGATGGCGACGCCGATCGAGAAGCCGGCGCGCCGGCCGATCCGTTTCATCAGCATCGACGCCGGAATCGTCGCCAGCATGGTCGAGGCGAACTGCAGCGCGAGCGGCAGGGTCGACAACGACTTGTCGTCGGCCAGCGCATGCCCGACCAGCGCCGAGACGGTCATGACCAGCGAGGTGCCGGTCATCATCAGGGCCTGGCATGCGGCCAGCAGAAGCACATTGCGACGGGTGCGCGGATCGGCGCCCATGGGATCAGCTCGGTTCGGGAGTATTCAGGGCGCGGCAGCATCGTCGCCAGCGTGCGCAAGGTCAAGCCGGGCTGCGGTGCGGTCAGGTATGCGTGGATCGACGGGCGCAAGCGGCCGGTCGCTGGGTGGCCCGGCCGTTCCGACCTCCGCCAGCGCTATTTCCGCGACCTGATGCCCCCGGGCGGGATGTCGTGTGCCTCTTCCAGCAGCACCTCCCTGACCTTGCCCGGGCCGACCTGGCTCTCGATGATCCGCATCAGCCGCGACTTGATCGTCGCGATGTCGCTGCCGCTGAGGCGCCCGGTCGAGTTGCGGCGCAGCGCCACCAGCGCGTGCAGGTCGATCAGCACGGCGTCACGGATCCTAGGCATCGCGCGGTCCACTTCGCGCCGCACGTCGTAGTCGGGCACCTCGAGCGTGACGTCCAGGCGCACGAACCCGTCCACCACGCCCCCGCGCATGATCGGCACGACGAATGTATCCATCTTGTAAAATACGGGCTCTGGCGGTGCCGGCTCGGCCGCCGGCGGCGGGGGCGCGCTGCTGCGCAGGAAGAAATACCCGCCCGCGCCGCCCCCGACCAGCAGCAGCAGGACGATGATCACCGCGATCTTCACGACGGCGGCGACTGTAGCAAATGGCGGCCGGCGTGTCGCCGCGCCTATGATTGCGCGCGGCTATTTCTTCTCGCTCTTGCCGTCGTAGCGCTTGCGCCATTCGTCGAGGATGCGCTGGCGGTTGGCCGAGGCCCAGGCCAGGTCGGACTTGATCATCGACTGCTCGACGCCCTCGGGATAGCCGGGGATCGCGGACTTCACGCCGGCGATGGCGACCAGCGCCAGATACTTGCTGTACAGCTCGTTGGCCTTGCGGCTGGCGGACCAGTCGGCCAGCCGCTTGGCGGCATCCAGGCTCTTCGTGCTTGCCAGGATCGCGGTGGCGTCCATATCCCAGCCGCCGCCTTCCTTCATCAGCAGCACGTCGACCGGCGCGCCCTGCTGGCGCGCGGTCGCCCCGGCGAGCTCGTAGGAGACGCCCAGGGCGAACTCGCCGCCGGCCGCCATGCGGCAGGGCTTAGTGCCGGAATGCGTATACATGGCGATGTTCTCGTGCAGGCGGTCCATGTAGCGCCACGCCTCGGCCTCGCCCATGATCTGGATCCAGGACACGACGTGAAAATAGCCGGTGCCGGAGGAGGCCGGGTTGGGCATCACGATCTGGCCCTTGAAGGCCGGGTCGAGCAGGTCGTGCCAGCTCGCTGGCGCCTTCAGGCCCCGCTTCCGTGCCTCGACCGTGTTGAAGCACAGCGCCGCGACCCACGCATCGATGCCGACCCAGCGCGGCGGATCGCGCGGGTCGCGGAAGGCCGGTTTGATCTGGTCGAGCCCCTTCGGCGCATAGGGCAGGAGCATTCCCTGCTGGTCCAGGAGGAACATGCTGGTGACGGCAAGGCCCCAGATCGCGTCGCCCTGCGCGCCGCCGCCCTTTTCCGCCAGCAGGCGCGCCGTGATCACGCCGGTCGAGTCCTTTACCCAGGCGATCTCGATGTCCGGATTGTCGGTCTCGAACGCGCTCTTGTAGACGGTGAGCTGATCGACCTCGAGCGTGCTGTACACCATGAGCCTGGTGCGCGCAGACGACTGCGCCGCTGCCGGCGCCGCGTGGCACAGCGCGAGCGCCAGGAGAAGACAAGGCGAGAAAGTGAAGCGCTTCATCCAGTCCCTCCGCCGGCATGACCCGGATCAGGTTCTTGGGGTATACGCGTCGGCGGGACGCCGGTCCCGCCCGGCGGTCTCTCAGCCCCCTCGCGGGGCTCCCCCTGGCAGGGGGACGGTAGCGGCGCGGTCGGCAGGACGTCAACGACAGCTCGGCCGGCGGCCTCAGCGGTGCTCGTAGCCGCCCTTGGCCGGCGTGATGTCCCTGCCCTTGCCGTCGACCACCACGACGCCGCGGCCGCGCCGCATCGCGCCGACTCGGGTCAAGGAAACACCGGTCGCGCGCGCGATCGCTTCGATGCGCGCCCGCGCCGATCGCGGCGCGGTGAACAGCAGCTCGTAGTCGTCGCCGCCGCCGAGCACGCGCGCGCGCAGGTGCGGCTCGCGCGCGAGCGCGCGCCGCCCGGCGGGCGACAGCGGTACGCGCATCCATTCCACGGTCGCGCCGAGGCGCGACGTCTCGCAGATATGGCCGAGATCGGCGACCAGCCCGTCGGAGATGTCCATCGACGCGCGCACGACACCGGCGAGCGCCTGCCCGAGCACGAGCCGAGGCTCCGGCAGGCGATAGCGTGCGGCCAGGAAGCGCCGATCGGCCGCGCTCGCCTGACCAAGCTTGCCGCGCACCGCGAGCAGGCCGAGCACCCCGTCCCCGATCGACCCGCTGACATAGACGTCGTCGCCCGCCTTCGCGTCGCCACGGCGGGGGATCGCGCGGCGCGACCAGCCGAACACGGTGACGGCCACCATGCTCGGCCCCGGCGTCGCAACGCTGTCGCCGCCGATCAGCGCCAGGCCGAAGCGCCGCTGGTCCTGCGCGAGCCCGCGCGCGAAGCGGCGCACCCAGGCATCGTCGGCGCGCGGGCCGGTCGCCAGCGCCAGCACGTAGGCGAAGGGCTCGGCGCCCTTGCCGGCAAGGTCGGAGAGATTGACCCGAAGGGCCTTGCGCGCGACCAGGTCGGCCGGCTCGTCGCCGACGAAATGGACCGTGTCGACGATGGCGTCGGTCTTGACCACCAGCGACGCGCCGCGCGGGTACGCGATGACGGCGCAATCGTCTGTCAGGCCGGCGGCGCCCGGGAAGGACCGCGACAGCGGCGCGAAGAGCCGCGCGATGCGGCCGAACTCGCCGAGCGTCCTGCCCCTACGCTTTCGCCGGTCCGGCACCGCGCGCCTCGGTCGGCCGCAGATCGCGCGCCAGGCGATCGAGCACGGCGTTGACCATGCCCGGCTCCTTGCCGGCGAAGAAGGCGTCCGCCACGCCGACATACTCGCTGATCACGACGGGCGCGGGAATCTCGGGCAGCTCGGCCAGCTCGTAGACGCCGCAGCGCAGGATCTGCCGCAGGATGGAATCGATGCGGTCGAGCGGCCAGGCCTCGGGCAGCACGGCGGCGACGATGTTGTCCAGCTCGTCGCGCCGCGCGGCCGCGCCGAGGAACAGGCGCCGGAACAACTCCTCGTCCGCGCCGCCATAGAGGTCGCCGTCCATCTCGCGCCCGAGCCGGTGCTGCACGAACTCGTCCGCCACCGCTTCGGGCGAGCCGCCGTTCATGTCGAGCTGGTAGAGCGCCTGCACCGCGCCAAGCCGCGCCGCGGCGCGCCGGCCGCCCGGCGCCGCCTTGGCGGGGGTCTTTCGCGGGGCGGCGCCGGCCATGGTCTTATCCCTCAGCGCGGGAACAGGTGGAACTGGCGCTTGATGTCGATCATGCGCAGGCATGCCTCGGCGGCGCGGCCGCCATGGTTGCCCTTCTTGACGTCGGCACGCTCCCAGGCCTGCTCGGAGCTCTCCACCGTCAGGATGCCGTAGCCGATCGCCAAGGTGTGGCGCAGCGCCAACGCCTGCAGGCCGCGCGCGCTCTCGCGGCAGACATAGTCGTAATGCGTGGTCTCGCCGCGGATGACGCAGCCGAGCGCCACGAACCCGTCGAAGCGCCGCCGCGCGGTGAAGAAATCCATCGAACGCACGGCGATCTGCACTGCCGCCGGGATCTCGAACGCGCCGGGCACCTCGACGCGCTCGTAGGTCGCCTTGACGCGGTCGAGCGCAGCGATCGCGCCCTTGGCCAGCTCGTCGGCCAGATCGTCGTAGAAACGCGCCTCCACGATCATGATATGCGGCTTTTCGCTCAAGAGTTCCCGCCCGAATGTCCCGCGGCCTCGGCAAGGCGCGCAACATAGCGCGCAAGTATGTCGATTTCCACATTGGCCGGGTCGCCCGGCCGGGCGGCGCCGAGCGTGGTCGCCGACGCGGTATGGGGAATGATGTTGACGCCGAACGCCGTCCGGCCGTCGCTTCGATCGGCGACCTCGTTGACCGTCAGCGACACGCCGTCGACCGCGACCGAGCCTTTCGGCGCGATGAACCGTCCCAAGGGCGGCGCGACGGCGAAGGCCAGCCGCGTGGACTCGCCTTCCGCCCGACGCTCCACGAGCTCGGCCACGCCGTCGACATGGCCGGAGACGATGTGTCCGCCCAACTCGTCGCCCAGGCGCAGCGCGCGTTCCAGATTGACGCGCGTGCCCTCGGTCCACGCGCCGAGCGTGGTCTTGGACAGGGTCTCGGCCGAGGCCTGCACGGCGAACCAGCCGCCGCCGTCGCGGCCGGTCTCGATCACCGTCAGGCAGCAGCCGGCGCAGGCGATCGACGCGCCGATCGCGATCGCACCCGTGTCGTACGCGGTGGCGATCTCGAAACGCGTGTCGCCGCCCGGCACGACGCGCCGCACGCGGCCGATGTCGCTGACGATGCCCGTGAACATGGCGGGCGAGACTACCCCGCCGGCGCGTAGGTTTCCACGACGTCGCCGCCTTCGGTGCCGGCGGACACGAGCCGCAGCTTCAGCGCATCGATCAGGCTTGC
Source organism: uncultured Rhodospirillaceae bacterium (assembly GCA_964557415.1). Taxonomy (GTDB): domain Bacteria; phylum Pseudomonadota; class Alphaproteobacteria; order JAEULC01; family JAEULC01; genus JAEULC01. The sequence continues at coordinate 10,069 of CAZLBB010000079.1, read as the reverse complement.
CACATCCATGGCGGCGACCGCGGGCATGCCGTCGCCGCCGACGATCGTCGGCGCGCGGAACCAGACGACACGGTCGACCAGGCCGGCCTTGAGCAGCGCCGCCGCCAGCGTCCCGCCGCCTTCGACCAGCACGCGCGTCAATCCCTGGCGCGCGAGCGACTCCAAGGCGGAATCGGGATCCAGGCGGTTGTCCCGCCCGGCCAGGACCCGCAGCACTTCGGCGCCGGCGGACGCAAGCGCCTCGACGCGGCCGTCGTCCGCGCCCTGGCGCACGATCAGCCACAACGGGTGGCGGCGCGCCGAGCGCATCAGCCTGGAATCGAGCGGCAGCCGCGCATCGCTGTCCGCCACGACGCGGACGGCGCGCCGATCGTCCAGGCCCGGCAGGCGGCACGTCAGCTCCGGATCGTCCGCCAGCGCCGTACCGATGCCGACCATCACGGCGTCATGGGTCGCCCGCAGCAGGTGTGTGCGCCGGCGCGCCGACTCGCCCGTGATCCACCGGCTCTCGCCGGTGCGCGTGGCGATGCGGCCGTCGAGCGAGGTGGCGAGCTTGAGGGTGACCATCGGCCGCGAGCGGGCAACGCGCGTGAGGAAGCCCTGGTTGACCTCGCGCGCCTCGGCTGCTCCGAGCCCGGTCTCGACCGCGATGCCGGCCTCGCGCAGCAGGGCGTGGCCGCGTCCGTTGACCCGCGGAAAGGGATCCTCGATGGCCGACACCACGCGCACGACGCCGGCGGCGATCACCGCCTCGGCGCAGGGCGGCGTCCTGCCGTGATGCGCACAGGGTTCGAGCGTGACGTAGAGCGTGCCGCCGCGCGCTCGCTCGCCGGCGCGCCGCAAGGCCTCGGTCTCCGCATGCGGTCGTCCGCCCGGCTGCGTCCAGCCCCTGCCGACCACGCAACCATCGCGCACGATCACGGCGCCGACGGCCGGATTGGGCCAGGTCCGCCCCAGCCCGCGCCGCGCCAGCGCCAGTGCCGCCGCCATGAAGCGATGGTCGTCGGAAGAGAATGACATTTCTACCCTCGCCCGCCGAAGGCGGAGGGACGACGACGCGTAGCGTCGACGGGGTGAGGGCCTGCGGTACGATACGCCAGACACATGCGAGGCATTCTTGGATACGGCAGACACATGCGGGCAACACGGGCCATTGCGCCTTGCCCTCACCCTCCCGCCCCACGCGCGGGAGAAGGATTCGCTCAGTCGTTCACGTCGCCGAGCTTGCCGATGAACTCCTCGAAATCCTTGGTCTCGCGGAAATTGCGGTAGACCGAGGCAAAGCGCACATAGGCGACCTGGTCGAGATTGGCGAGCGCCTCCATCACCAGTTCGCCGATCGAGGCCGCGGGGATCTCGCTCTCGCCCGAGCTCTCCAGCCGGCGCACGATGCCGTTGATCACCCGCTCGATGCGCTCGCTCTCGACCGGGCGCTTCTTCAGCGCCGTGAACATCGAGCGCGCCAGCTTGTCGCGGTCGAACGGCTCGCGCTGGCCGTTCTTCTTGATCACGGTCAGCTCGCGCAGCTGGATGCGCTCGAAGGTCGTGAAGCGCGCGCCGCAGTTGGGGCAGAAGCGCCGTCGACGGATCGCCGAGTTGTCCTCGGTCGGGCGCGAATCCTTCACCTGCGTGTCGTCATGGCCGCAAAATGGACAGCGCATCCCCCAGTCCCCCTTGCCAGTCGTGCGTTATCTTGCTTCGCGCCCGGTCATGCGGGCCCGCCATAGATCGGGAAGCGTCGGCACAGCTCGAGCACGGCCTCGCGCGCCTTCCCCTCGGCGCGCGAGTTGTCCTCGGAATTGGCCGTGGCCAGCCCGTCGAGCACGTCGCCGATCAGTTCGCCCACCAGGCGGAACTCGGCGACGCCCAGGCCGCGGGTCGTGCCGGCCGGCGTGCCTAGGCGGACGCCCGATGTCACGGTCGGCTTCTCGGGATCGAACGGCACGCCGTTCTTGTTGCAGGTCAGGTGCGCACGGCCCAGGCTCTGTTCCGCCGCCCTGCCCGTCAGCCGCTTGGGCCTCAAGTCGACCAGCATCAGGTGCGTGTCGGTGCCGCCGGCGACGATGTCGAGACCGCGCGCCTTGAGCGTCTCGGCAAGCGCGCGCGCGTTGTCGACGACCTGGCGTGCATACGCGCGGAACGACGGCTGCAACGCCTCGCCGAAGGCCACCGCCTTGGCGGCGATGACGTGCATCAGCGGCCCGCCCTGCAGGCCGGGGAACACGGCCGAGTTGAACTTCTTGCCAAGCTCGGCGTCGGCGCTGAGGATCATGCCGCCGCGCGGGCCGCGCAGCGTCTTGTGCGTCGTGGTGGTGACGACATGCGCGTGCGGGATCGGGCTGGGATGCGCGCCGCCGGCGACCAGCCCGGCGAAGTGGGCCATGTCCACCATCAGCCAAGCGCCGACCGAATCCGCGATGGCGCGGAAGCGCGCGAATTCGATCTCGCGCGGATAGGCGGAGCCGCCGGCGATGATCAGCTTCGGGCGATGCTGCCTGGCCAGGCTCTCGACCTCGTCGAAGTCGATCAGGTGCGTGTCACGCCGTACGCCGTATTGCGCGGCCTTGAACCACTTGCCCGAGATGTTCGGCGGCGCGCCATGCGTCAGGTGCCCGCCGGCGGCCAGCGACATGCCCATGATCGTGTCACCCGGGTTGAGCAGCGCCAGGAATACCGCTTCGTTCGCCTGTGCGCCCGAGTGCGGCTGCACGTTGGCGAAGGCGCAGCCGAACAGTTTGCAGGCGCGCTCGATCGCCAGGTTCTCGGCCACGTCGACTTCCTCGCAGCCGCCGTAGTAGCGCTTTCCCGGCAGGCCCTCGGCGTACTTGTTGGTCAAAACCGATCCCTGCGCCTCGAGCACGGCGCGCGAAACGATGTTCTCCGATGCGATCAGCTCGATGCCGTCCTGCTGCCGCTTCAGCTCGCGGTCGATTGCGGCGGCGAGTTCGGGATCGCCCGCGGCGACGCCGCGGTCGAAGAACCCGTTGCCGGAAGCGGCCGTGCGCGGCGCCACCCGGGCCGTCATGCCGCGCCCCTCTCTGTCGATGCCAAGGCCATGGAACCGATCACCCCATCTTGCCGATACGCCGCGCATGGCGGCCGCCCTCGAACGGCGTTTCCAGGAACACGCGCAGGCATTCCTTCGCGGTCTCCTCGCCGACCAGACGGCCGCCGATCGCCAGAACGTTGGCGTCGTTGTGCTGGCGCGCCAGGCGCGTCGAGGTCGCGTCGTGGCACACGGCTGCGCGCAGATGACGGTGCCGGTTGGCGGCGATGGCGATGCCGATGCCCGTGCCGCACACCAGGACCCCGCGTCCTGCCTTGCCGTCCTTGACGACGTGGGCAAGCTTGTCGGCGAAGTCGGGATAGTCGACCGACTCGAGGCCGTCGGTGCCGAGATCGAGGACGTCGACGCCGAGGCAGCGCAGTTCGGCCTTCAGCGTCTCCTTGAGCGGGTACCCGGCATGGTCCGAGGCGATGGCGACAGTGGTGGTGCTCATCCGGCAGTCTTCAACCGGCTCCGAACGGAACCATGTCCAGGGGGTGACGAATCACGCGCGATCATAGCCCCACAAGATATCGCCAGGCAACGCGAAACCGCTACCAAATGTCGCGACCATGTCGGGGGCGCAATAGCAGGCATTCGCGGCCAATCGCCGCGGGCGCAGATGCAAGGGGACGCGAACCGCGACGCGATCGACGCGGCGGCGCGCCCAATCGCAACTATTCCTTTGTCCCCCCGCGTATCCTGCGACCAGAACGCTGAAATCGCCTTCGATTTTGTTCGGCATCTTGAGCATATTGCTTGACGATTACTTTCGTGGATTGCCCAATAGTTTGACATCGACGGGCGGGTATGCGACAGGGAAGATCCTCAGGTAGTCAATTTTCCAAGGAACCATAGTTATGGCCGATCAAACCGAGCCGAAGACCTCGCAGTCCGACGTGTTGCGCATGACCGCGCAGGTCGTGGCGTCCTATTTGAGCAATAACATGTTGCCGGCGACGCAAATACCGGAAGTGATCAGCACCGTCTACACCGCCTTGAACGGCCTGGGCATCGGCGGCGTCGGCGGCAAGGGCGAGCCGTTGAAGCCGGCCGTGCCGATCAAGAAATCCATCACGCCGGAATTCATCATCTGCCTGGAAGACGGCAAGAAGCTGAAGATGCTGAAGCGGCACCTGCGTACGACCTACGGCCTCACGCCGGACGAATACCGGGCCAAGTGGGGCCTGCCGGCGGACTATCCCATGGTTGCGCCGAACTACGCCGCGCAACGCTCCGCCTTCGCCAAGAAGATCGGACTTGGCCGCACGGCGGGCAAGCCGCGCGGCCGCGGCCGCGGCCGGGGCTAGAACCGCCGCGACTGACGCCCCGTCAGGCGGCCTTCTCGCACCGCGCGAGAACCCGCCCTGGCGGGAAGGTCACGGTCACGCACGTACCGACGCCGACATCGCTGGTCAAGGCGAGCGTGCCGCCGTGCGCCTCGATCAGGCGCTTCGACAGCGGCAGCCCCAGCCCGGTGCCGTCGTACTTGCGGGCCAGACTGCTGTCCACCTGTCCGAACAGCGCCAGCGCCACCGGTATGTCTGCCGCCGCGATGCCGATGCCGGTATCGGTGACGCTGAGCGCCAGCCCACCGTCGGCGGCAGCCAGCGCCGCGACGCGCACCTTGCCGCCCGCCGGCGTGAACTTGATCGCGTTCGACAAGAGGTTGAGCAGGATCTGCCGGACGCGGCGCGGATCGATGCGGACGAAATGCGTTTCCGGCGGGCATTCGACCAGCAGCCTGACCTCGGCTTCCTTGGCGCGCACCGCGATCAGCGCCGCAGCGTCCCCGATGACGGTCGCCAGATCAATTTCGTCTTCTTCCAGGGTCAGGGCCTTGGCGTCGAGCCGGGTGACGTCGAGCACGTCGTTCACGAGCTCCAGCAGATGGTCGCCGGCGCGGCGGATATCCGCCAGGTAGTCGCGCTGGCGCTGGTTGAGCGGGCCGAAGGTCTCGGTCGCGAGCAGGTCGGAGAAGCCGATCACCGCGTTGAGCGGGGTGCGCAGCTCGTGGCTCATCGTCGCGAGGAACTGCGACTTCGCCTGGCTGCCCGCCGCGGCGGCCTCGAGCGCCTCCTGCAGGTTGCTGCTGGTATGCTCGAGCGCGGTCTTGGTCGCCTCGAGTTCGGCCACCGTCGCGCGCAGGCGTTCGGCCTCGCGCTGCGCCTGCGCGGCGAAGCGCTGGTCGATCAGCGACACCGTGAGCGCCGCCGCGCCGATCACGATCGACGCCATGGCGACGCCGGTCGCCAGCCACTCGGGTGGCATTGCCCCCTCCGGAACCGAGACGGTCGGGTCCGGCACGATGAGGACGGCGCCCATCGCCGTGAAGTGCAGAGCACAAATCGCGAGCGTCAGCACCGCGCCGGCGCCCATGCGCTGAGGCGCGGACGTCGCCATGATCGCGCGGCTCACCGCGATGGGTGCCAGAATCACGCCGAAGGCGAGCGAGGCGACGACCAAATCGGTCGCATACTCGAGAGTTCCGGGCACGCGGACGGCCGCCATGCCGGTGTAGTGCATGCTGAAGATGCCGACGCCGATGACCGCTCCGCCGAGCCAGGCCGGCCAGGGCCGCTCACCGCCGGCGTAGGCCGCGATCACGAAACCGGCTCCGGTCACGACGATCGCGACCAGGATCGAGAGGATCGTCAGGAAGACGTCGTAGCCAACCGGCATGCTCGGCTGGAAAGCGAGCATCGCGACGAAATGGGTGGACCAGATGCCGCCGCCGGTCACCGTCGCGGTCGCCGCGAGCCAGGCAAGCCGCCCCCGCCCAGAGGCCGTGAGCGCGTGCGCGAACAGCGTAAGTGCCGTTGCCGAGGCAAAGGTGCAGATGATCCCCGCCAGGACCACAAGGCGGAGATCGTGGTACTCGGTCAGGCAGGCATAGACGCGAAGCATGACGCGCACGCTACGGTCTTGCCGTTGATCAAGTGTTAAAATAGGCGCAGCCCGCATTGAAAAATTCCAGATCGCGCCGCATTGTCCACAAAACGTTTATGGTTGTGGTGGTCCTCGGCCGGATTCCGTCCGGAGTTCGGACGGTTTCCTTGCCAAGTTCGTAGGATCGGGCGCCGGAGCCGATGCGGCGCGAGCCTGCACCGGCGCCGCGCAGGCCGCCACTCACATCCCGCGCGGAATCCAGCGCGACAGCCAGGCGCAGACCAGGAGCCAGGCGCCCGTGGCCGCGAAGACGGACCAGATGCCGAAGAAGCTGAGCAGCAGGCTGAACAACGCCGTCGCGCCGACCTGGGCCGTGTCGCGGTAGGTGATGAAGACCGTGGTCATCTCGGGCCGCTCGCGCACGCGCACCGCGCGCTGGAACGTCACCATGGTGACGGAGTCGAGCGCGACGGCCGCCAGCGCCGAGACGAAGATGCACAGCGCGAAGGCCCAGGGCCAGGGAGCAACGGCCGCCGCCGCAATCATGCTCAGCCCCGCCGCGACAAAGCCGGGGACGACCAGACCGCGCACCCCGATGCGCCGCGCCAGTCGCCCGAACAGCGGCGTGACGAACATGAGGACCGAGCCGGCGGACACCAGCAGCCCGCCCTCGCTCGCGCCGACGCCGGTCGTGACGGCATAGATCGGCACGTAGACGAAAAAGGCAATCCACCATTGCTCGCGCGCCAGATTGAGGACATAGGCGAGTCGCAGGCGCGGCTGGGCCAGAAAGCGGCGCAGGTTGCGCCAGGGTTGGAAGCGGACGACGCCGGCAGGTCCGCTTGCAGCCGGCACCGCGGGGCGCAGCACCGCCAGATGCGCGACCAGCGCCAGCGGCGCCGCCATCGCCAGCGCGTAGGACGCCCACGGGCCGACCTGCTCGTAAAGCCGGATGCCGATACTCGGCGCCAGGCACCAGACACCGGCGGCGAAGGCGACGCGCAACGGCTCCATCCGGGTGAGCTCGCGGCGGTCGATATGCGCCATGATCAGTAGCTGCAGCGCGTTGCCGCCAAGCGCGACAGCGAGGCTGCGCAACAGCACCGCTGTCGCGATGCCCTCGCCGTTGCCGGCGGCAAGGCTCAGCGGCATGGCCAGCATCATCGCGGCGGCGAGCACGTAGGTCCCGCCCGGTCCCAGGCGCCGCACGATCGGCGGGATGCCCTGGCTCAGCACCAGCGCCGCCGCCGCGACGGCGAACAGCAGACTGACGTCGCGTGCGTCGCCGACGACGCGCAGCGCCTCGACCGGCAGCACGACGGCCAACGTCGCGCGCGCGAGGCATTCGATGGCGAACAGCGTGGCGAAGGCAATCGGGCCCGGCTGGAACAGCCCGGCCTTGAGCCTGAGGACGGCGGACATGGCGTGCGAACACTAACCGCTGGCGCCGGCCGCGGCACGTCCGGCGACGCCGGGCCTGACCGGCGCCGCTTGCATGGCTGGCGGCGGCGCTGCGGCGGCTCAGCGCATGCGCCTGTATTCGCGCATGCACGCTTCGCGCATCAGCGCCTGCTCGGTGTCGGTCAGCGGCTCGCCGTCCAGGTAGGCGCGGCGTCCGTCGCCCTTGACGGTGATCGTGCCAACATAGGCCGGTGCGTCGTAGCGCTGGCGCGGCCCCTCGACGTCGTAGGGCTGGGTGCCGCCGGGCGGCGGCGGAACATGCGTGTCGAATGGCCGCGCCGTGACGCCGTCGCGCGCGAAGGGCGTATGGCACAGCTTCACGTTCTCCGTCGAGCTGTAGCGCTGGCACAGATCGACCGTGATCGGGATGGTGATGGTATCGGGGACCTTGATGTTGGGGCGCGGCTTGAGGTCGGCGGGCGCGACCCTGCGCCCGGCCTGGTCCGTGCCCGGCTTGTATTTCACATCGGGCGAGGGCACGTGCTCGACCAGCGCCCGGCAGACCGCCCAGCTCAGCCGCACCTGCCGCCGCGCCACGTCCTGCGCCCAGCTGGCCGCCAGCAGCGCGACGAGGCTCGCCGCCACGGTCGCCGCCGCGACGGCGAGGCGCGCCGCGGCCGGAAGCCGCCAGCGCCGCACGCGATCGCGGCCGCGATAGGCGCGCATCTGCCCGCGCCAGCTGGCCGGCCGATGGCTGCAAGGGGAATGGCCGCAGGCCTGCATCGATGCCCCCGATGAAGCCAGAAAGTCCAAGCTGCGAAGTCTAGGTCGGCAATCTTAAGAACCCGTGAAACCATTCGGTGCCCGTGCGCGCGGCAGCGGGGTGAATGCCGCGAGGCGAAGCCACGGGGCCCGGGCGCCGGCGCAGCGGGGCATCTGCTGACAATGGCCCGGTCGCTGGGCTAGATTCGTCCCGGCCTGAGAACGGCCGGCGCATCGCGCGGGGGGCGCGGGCGCCATCGCGGGGATGGGGGGATCGGCGGACCATGCTGGACGCTTTCTTCAGGCTGTCCGAAAACAGGACGGACACGCGCACCGAGCTCACGGCCGGGGTCACCACCTTCCTGACCATGGCCTACATCATCTTCGTCAACCCGTCGATCCTGAAGAACGCGGGCATGGACGAAGGCGCGCTGTTCACCGCGACCTGCCTGGCAGCGGCGTTCGGCTCGATCCTGATGGGGCTCTACGCCAACTACCCGGTGGCGCTGGCGCCGGGCATGGGCCTCAACGCCTATTTCGCCTTCGGCGTGGTACTCGGCGTCAAGCTGCCGTGGCAGGTGGCGCTGGGCGCCGTGTTCCTCTCCGGCGTCCTGGCGCTACTCCTCAGCCTGTCGCCGCTGCGCGAATACGTGGTCAACGCCATCCCCAAGTCGCTGAAAATGGCGATCTCGGCCGGTATCGGCCTGTTCCTCGGCATCATCGCGCTCGAGAACGCCGGGGTGATCGTCGCGCATCCGGTCACGCTCGTGACCCTGGGCAAGATCACGCAGCCGACCGTGGTACTGGCGGCGATCGGCTTTATCATCATGGTCGCGCTCGACCACCGGCGCGTGCCGGGGGCGATCATCATCGCCATCTTGCTGGTCACGGCAGTCGGCATCGCCGCCGGCCTGTCGCCGTTCCGCGGCATCGTCGACGTCCCGCCCAGCCTGGCGCCCAGCTTCTTCAAGCTCGACATCGGCGGGGCGCTCGGCCTCGGCGCGCTCGCGATCGTGTTCACCTTCTTCTTCGTCGATTTCTTCGACACGACCGGCACGCTGGTCGGTGTCGCGCACCGCGCCGGCATGCTCGACGCGGAAGGCAAGCTGCCGCGGCTGCGCAAGGCGCTGGTCGCCGACAGCTGCGGCAGCATCATGGCCGCGCTGCTCGGCACGTCGTCGACCACCAGCTACATCGAGAGCGCCGCCGGCGTGAAGGCGGGCGGCCGCACCGGGCTGATGGCCGTTTGCGTCGGCGTGCTGTTCCTGCTGGCGCTCGTGCTGGCGCCGCTCGCGCTCAGCATCCCGAACTACGCCACGGCGCCGGCGCTGCTGTTCGTCGCCTGCCTGATGGCGCGCGGCATGACGGAGGTCGACTGGGAGGACGTGACCGAATATGCCCCGGCGGTAGTCTGCGCGCTGACCATGCCGCTGACCTATTCGATCGCGCACGGCATCGCCTTCGGCTTCATCAGCTATGCAGGCTGCAAGATCGTGGCGGGACGCCCAAAGGATGTGCACCCGGCCGTGCTGATCGTCGCCGCCTTGTTCTTGGTCAAGTTCGCGCTGCTGTAACCTGTGGATAAGATTGCAAAATCTTGTGGAAAAGCAATGACAGCCGAATGGGCTTCGACTATACTCGCGCCGTTGCGTAAGAAGGCCGCGTCGGCGGCCCGACGCGGCCCGAGTTTAGGGAGGAAATCGCCACCAGGCGAAGGAAGAGGCGGAGACTAGCCTCTCCCGCGAGCAATAATATCCGTCCATAGACGGCAACATGGCAAGCGCGTATTGCGGCTTGCCTTTTTTTTGTGCCGAAATGGACGCCCGAGGCGATCTAGCTGCTACGCGCGGTCGGGCGCACAACGGCTAGCGGTACGGATTTAGGCAGAATCCACTAAGCCTATCTCGCTAATTTGGTTAGCAGCCAAGGCGGTTTTTCGCGCCTGATTCGCCGGTGCACCGGGCAATCAGG
>CAZLBB010000078.1:22037-25777 GCA_964557415.1 uncultured Rhodospirillaceae bacterium | reverse complement strand
GATCGACATCGAGATCACTTCGTCGCCCTCGGCCAGCTTGATGCCGCGCACGCCGGTCGAGGTGCGGCCGGCAAACACGCGCACGTCGGCGACGGGGAAGCGGATGCATTTGCCTCCGCGCGCCGCCAGCAGCACGTCGTCGCCCTCGCCGCAGGGCTGCACGGCGATCAGGCGCTCGCCGCCCTCCTCCAGCTTCATAGCGATCTTGCCGTTGGCCTTGATGTCGGTGAAGTCGCTGAGCGCATTGCGCCGGACGTTGCCGGTAGAGGTCGCGAACATCACGTGCGCCGTGGTCGCCGCCCTGTCGTCGGCCGGCATCGGCATCAGCGTCGTGATGGTCTCGCCTTCCTCGAGCGGCAGCAGGTTGACCAGCGCCTTGCCGCGCGCCTGCGGGTTGCCAAGCGGCAAGCGGTAGACCTTCATCTGGTAGGCCATGCCGCGCGACGAGAAGAACAGCATGCGGTCGTGCGTGTTGGCGATGAAGACGCGGCTGACCGCGTCCTCCTCGCGCGTCGCCATGCCGGCGCGGCCGCGCCCGCCGCGGCGCTGCGCGCGATAGGCGCTCAAGGGCACGCGCTTGATGTAGCCCCCCAGCGTGACCGTGACGACCATGTCCTCGCGCTGGATCAGGTCCTCGACGTCGGTCTCGTCCTCCTGCGCCTCGAGCGTGGTGCGGCGCGGCGTGGCGAACTGCTCCTTCATCGCCAGCAGCTCTTCGCGCAGGATGCCGAGCAGCTTAGGCCGCGACTCCAGGATCTCCAGGAACTCGCGGATCTGCTTGACCAGCCCGTCCAGCTCCTCGGCGATCTTGTCGCGCTCGAGCCCGGTCAGTCGCTGCAGGCGCAGGTCGAGGATCGCGCGCGCCTGCGCCTCGGAGAGCCGGTAGCCGCCGTCCTTGTCGATGGCGTGGCCGGGGTCGTCAATCAACGCGATCAGCGGCGCCACGGCGGAGGCGGGCCACGAACGGCCCATCAGCTTGGCCCTTGCGTCGGCCGGGTCGGGCGACGAGCGGATCAGCTGGATGACGGCGTCGATGTTGGCGACCGCGATCGCGAGGCCGACCAGGATGTGCGCGCGCTCGCGCGCCTTGCCCAACTCGAAGATGGTGCGGCGGCGGATCACCTGCTCGCGGAAGCCGACGAAGGCGGCGACGATGGACTTGAGGTCCATCAGCTCGGGCTTGCCGCCGTTCAGCGCCAGCATGTTGATGCCGAAGCTGGTCTGCAGCTGGCTGTGGCGGTAGAGCTGGTTGAGCACGACCTCGGGCACCGCCTCGCGCTTCAGCTCGATCACCACGCGCAGGCCCTCGCGGTCGCTCTCGTCGCGCAGGTCGGCGATGCCCTCGATCACCTTCTCGCGCACCAGTTCGCCGATGCGCTCGACCATGCGCGCCTTGTTCACCTGGTAGGGGATCTCGGTGACCACGATCGCCCAGCGGTCCTTGCGGATCTCCTCGACCGTGGCGCGGGCGCGGATCATGATCGAGCCGCGCCCAAGGTGATAGGCTGCGCGGATGCCGACGGAGCCAAGGATGATGCCGCCGGTCGGGAAGTCCGGACCCGGCACGCGCTCGATCAGCTCGTCGATCGTGATGTCCGGGTTGTCGACATAGGCGCAGCAGGCGTCGATCACCTCGCCCAGGTTGTGGGTCGGGATGTTGGTCGCCATGCCGACCGCGATGCCGCCGGCGCCGTTGACCAGCAGGTTGGGGAAGCGCGCCGGCAGGACGACCGGCTCCTTGTCGGTGCCGTCGTAGTTCGGCTGGAACTGGACCGTGTCCTTGTCGATGTCGTCGAGCAGCGCGTCGGCGGCGCGCGCGAGGCGCGCCTCGGTGTAGCGCATGGCCGCGGGCGGATCGCCGTCCATCGAGCCGAAATTGCCCTGCCCGTCGATCAGCGGCAGGCGCATGGAGAAGTCCTGCGCCATGCGCACCATGGCGTCGTAGATCGCCGTGTCGCCGTGCGGGTGGTACTTGCCCATCACGTCGCCGACGATGCGCGCGGACTTGCGGAACGCCTTGTTCCAGTCGTAGCCCGCCTCCTTCATCGCGTAGAGGATGCGCCGATGCACCGGCTTCAGGCCGTCGCGCACGTCGGGCAGGGCGCGCGCCACGATCACGCTCATGGCGTAATCGAGGTACGAGCGCCGCATCTCCTCTTCCAGGCTGATGGGCGCGATGTCGAAGGGCGGCGGCGTCTGCTGCGTTGTCACTTAAGGCGTCTCTGGTGGGCGAAAACGGACGGCTCTGGTCGGCGCGGAAGCCGCCCGCGCGGGCCGGCATTGCGGGGCTGCGGCGGGTCGTTAACCGAACCCGGATTTGACGAATTTTCTAGCAGATTCTGCAAGTGCGAACAATGCTTTCGGCGCCGCCAGGACGAACCGCCATTGAGAACTAATGTATTGATATTATTTGTATCTTTTTGCCCGTTTTGAGCGCGACGGGCGCCATCCACAGCCGGTCGCGCGGCCGTCGTTGCGCGGGTGCCGAATCGGCCCCGACGAGCCCTCGGACAGGCTCGCCGCGCCCTCCTCGGTAGCCGGCTCTGTCGTGCTAGTGTCTATCGCATGCGTCGCAGATCGTCCCCGCGCGTCGGCACCATCGGCGGCTTGGCGCGGCAGCACCGGCCGCTGTTCGTGACCTGCAAACGGTGCGGCCACGAAGTGCGTCTCCGCGCGGCGAACCTCTCGCGCCAGCACGGCGGCGAATTGCCCTTGCAGCGATTCCTGGAGCGCGCGGTCTGCACGGCCTGCGGCGCGCGCTGGCCCGACATCGACTGCATCGCCCTGCTCGACGTGCAGCCCGTCGACCGGCCGGCCGATCGCAGCCGCCGGCACTGATCGCCACCGCCGGGGCGCCCGGCTTGATCGACCTTCCCCGCGCCAAGCGGCCGTCGATCCGGCCGCCAACCCAAATGTTGGCGCGCGCATCAACGCGCGCCGGCGGCCGATGATCCCCCTGAGCTGTGCCGAAGGGCGCCAACCTAGATGTTGGCGCGCGCATCAACGCGCGCTAGTGTCGCCGCTTCCATCGCAGACGATCCGACCTGCCAAGGGCCCCGCCATGACCATCCGCGCCGGTTTCGTCGAGACCATCGGCAACACGCCGCTGATCAAGCTGCGCAGGGCGTCCGAGATCACCGGCTGCACCGTCCTGGGCAAGGCGGAGTTCCTGAACCCCGGCGGCTCGGTCAAGGACCGCGCGGCGCTCGCCATTGTCCAGGATGCCGAGAAGACCGGGGCGCTGCGCCCCGGCGGCGTCATCGTCGAAGGCACCGCCGGCAACACCGGCATCGGCCTCGCCCTGGTCGGCAATGCGCGCGGCTACCGGTCGGTGATCGTGATCCCCGACACGCAGTCGCAGGAGAAGAAGGACATGCTCCGGCTGTGCGGCGCCGAACTGCGCGAGGTCCCGGCCGTGCCGTACAAGGACCCCAACAACTACGTCCATGTCTCCGAGCGCCTGGCGAAGGAGCTGGCCAAGACCGAGCCGAATGGCGCCATCTGGGCGCAGCAGTTCGACAACGTCGCCAACCGCCTCGGCCACTACCGTACGACCGGGCCGGAGATCTGGGAGCAGACGCGGGGCAAGGTCGACGGCTTCACCTGCGCGGTCGGCACCGGCGGCACGCTCTCCGGCGTGGCGATGGCGCTGAAGGAACGCAATCCCAAGGTGCGCATCGTGTGCTCCGATCCGCTCGGCGCCGCGCTCTACAGCTACTACAAGACCGGCGAGCTCAAGT
>CAZLBB010000078.1:0-22027 GCA_964557415.1 uncultured Rhodospirillaceae bacterium | reverse complement strand
CAAGTCGCATGGCAGCTCGATCACCGAGGGCATCGGCCAGGGCCGCATCACCAGGAACCTGGAAGGCGCGCCGATCGACGACGCCTACGAGGTGACCGACGAGGAATGGCTACCGATCCTGTTCGAACTGGTGCGCGAGGAAGGCCTGGTGCTGGGCGGCTCGTCCGGCCTGAACGTTGCCGGCGCAATCCGACTGGCCAAGGAAATGGGGCCGGGCCATACGATCGTGACCATCCTGTGCGACGGCGGCCAGCGCTACCAGAGCAAGCTGTTCAATCCGGCATTCCTGCGTTCGAAGAACCTGCCGACCCCGCCCTGGATGCCGTAGGGCCGGGCGTCACAAGGCCGCGAGGCAAGCCATGGCGACCGAACTCGTCTTCCGCATCGATCCCTATGCGCGCTCCTGCCAGGCGACGGTCGTCGGCATGGATTCGCGCGGCGTGGTGCTCGACCGCACCGTGTTCTATCCGACCGGCGGCGGCCAGCCAGGCGACACCGGCGTGCTGCGGCTGGCCGACGGATCGGCCCTGCGGGTGTCCGACGCGCTCAAGGGCGAAGCGCCCGACACGGTGGCGCACGTGCTGGAGCCCGGCACCACGCCGCCGACGCCGGGAAGCAGGCTCACCGCCGAGATCGACTGGGAGCGCCGCCACCGGCACATGCGCATGCACACATGCCTGCACCTCTTGTCGGCCGTGCTGCCCTATCCGGTGACCGGCGGCCAGGTCGGCGCCGACAAGGGCCGGCTGGATTTCGACATCCCGGAGGCGATCCTCGAGAAGGAGGAGCTAAGCCGCAAACTCAACGAGCTGATCGCCCGCGACGACGCGGTCAGCGCGCGCTGGATCACCGATGCCGAATTGGCGGCGCAGCCCGAACTGGTCAAGACCATGGCGGTGAAGCCGCCAACCGGCCAGGGCAAGGTGCGCCTGATCGAGGTGGCCGGGCTCGACCTGCAGCCCTGCGGCGGAACGCATGTCGCCCGCACCGGCGAGATCGGCAAGGTCGAGGTGGCCAAGATCGAGAAGAAGGGCCGCATCAACCGCCGCGTCGTGGTCGCCTTCGTCGACGCCGAATGAAGTCATAAGGAAACGCCGATGCCCTACCAGAAGCCGGACGCGCTCGTCTCGACCGACTGGCTGGCGCGCCACCTGGCCGCCCCGGACGTGCGCGTCGTCGACGGCACCTACGTCATCCCGCCGACCACGCGCGACGCGCACAAGGAATACCTCGACCGGCACATTCCCGGCGCCGTCTTCTTCGACATCGACGACATCGCCGACAGCGACAATCCCCTGCCGCATATGCTGCCGGCGCCCGAAAAGTTTTCCAGCAAAGTGCGCAAGCTGGGCCTGGGCGACGGCAACCGCATCGTCGTCTACGACACGCATGGCATGGTCTCGGCCGCGCGCGTGTGGTGGATGTTCCGCGTCTTCGGCCACCGGGATGTCGCCGTGCTCGACGGCGGTTTGCCGAAATGGCTCAAGGAAGGCCGCCCGGTCGAGGACGGGCCGCCGCGCCCGCGCGAGCGCCATTTCACCGCGCGGGTCGACCGCACGCTGGTGCGCGACCTGAGCCAGGTGCGCGGCTGCCTCGCCGACCGGCGCGAGCAGGTGGTCGATGCGCGCAGCGCCGGCCGCTTCAAGGGCGTCGATCCCGAGCCGCGGGCGGGCTTGCGCTCCGGGCATATGCCCGGAGCGGTCAACGTGCCCTACACGAACCTGCTCGATCCCCAGGACAAGACGTTCCTGCCGGCGGAGAAGCTGGCCGGCACCTTCACCGCGGCGGGCGTGGACCTCAAGAAGCCGATCGTCACGAGCTGCGGCTCGGGCGTGACGGCGTGCGTGCTGGCGCTCGGCCTCTACCTGCTCGGCCGCGACGACGTCGGCGTCTACGACGGCTCGTGGACGGAATGGGGCGGGCACGCCGACACGCCGGTCGAGACGGGGTGAGCGCGGTGACAGCGATCAGCGCGGCGAAAAGCGATGCGATCGCGATCGGGCCGATCAGCGACGGCGACATCGAGGCGGTGGTGCGGCTGTGGGTCGATTGCGACCTGACGCGCCCGTGGAACGATCCGCGCGCCGACATCGCCCAGGCGCGCCGCTCGGGTTCGGCCGAGATCCTGGTGGCGCGCGCGACCGACGGGCGCGTGCTCGCCACCGCCATGGTCGGCGACGACGGCCATCGGGGCTGGCTCTACTACGTCGCGGTCGCGCCCACGCTGCAGGGCAGCGGCCTTGGCCGCCGCATCGTCGCCGCGGCCGAGGACTGGATGCGGGCGCGCGGCATCGCGAAGTCGCAGCTCATCATCCGCGCGACCAACACCAAGGTGCGCGGCTTCTACGAGCAGCTCGGCTATGCCGAGCAGCCGCGCGTATTGATGGCGCGCTGGCTCGACGGCCGCCCGATGACGCCGTAGGCGGGCACGCCGTGACCGCCGAGACGCTTTCGACGGTCATCACGTTCCTGGAGATGACGGAGCGGCCGTCGCGCGCGCCCGCACCGCACCCACCGCGGCTGAAGCTCGCCCTGATCCGCGCCGAAAAGCCGACCCTGTCCTTCTCGCGCTACCTATACGACGCGGTCGGGCGACCGTGGTGGTGGTACGAGCGCAAGCAATGGGACGACGCGCGCCTGGCGGCGGTGGTGCGGCACGAGCGCTACGAGACCTACGTGCTCTACGTCGCCGGCGTGCCGGCAGGCTATTTCGAGCTGGACCGGCGCGACGCGCCGGTGGTGGAACTGGCCTATTTCGGCCTGATGCCGGAGTTCATCGGCCTGCGCCTCGGGCCCTATCTGCTCGACCAGGCCGTCGACCTGGCCTGGCTGGGCCCGCCGGTCCCGCGTCGGGTCTGGGTCAATACCTGCGACATGGACCATCCGAAGGCGCTCTCGCTCTACCAGCGTGCCGGTTTCGTCGCCTACGACCGCCGGGTGAAGGAATTCCCCGATCCGCGACCGGCCGGGCTCGTGTCGCCGGGGCCGCAGCCGAACCGGTAGAGGCGGCCGGGCGCCGCCCCGCGATCCGTGCTAGTCTTTTTGGGGGTCGGGCGCGACGGTGTCGGGCGCCGGCGCGGCGCGGCCCAGGAGGGGACGCCATGAGACACAGCACTTCATCGATGCGCTACGCCTTCGTCGCGGCCGTCGCGGCCGCGCCGCTGCTCGCCCCGACGCCGGCGGGCGCCGACGAGACCTGCAACTCGCCCTACATGACCGGCCTGATCAAGGGCCAGGAGGACTTCGTCCACGTCTGGACCCTGGGCGTGGACGGCGTGGGTGACGGCGCCGACAAGCTGGTGACGATCGACGCGCATCCGAAGTCGAAGTCCTACGGCAAGGTGGTGCACACGCTGTCCGTCGGCGGACGCGGCGAGGTGCACCACATGGGCTTCACCGACGACCGCAAGCATCTATGGGCCGGGCGGCTCGACGACAGCAAGATCTTCGTGTTCGACGTCGGCACGGACCCGTCCAAGCCGAAGCTCGTGCGCACGATCGGCGACTTCGCGAGCAAGTCCGGCTTCGTCGGGCCGCACACCTTCTATGCGCTGCCCGGCCGCATGCTGGTGCAGGGCCTGTCCAACACGCGCGACCACGGCGGCGTCACCGGCATGGTCACCTACAACAACAAGGGCGGCTACGTCGCGCGCTACGACATGCCCGTCGGGCCGGTCGGCAGCGGGGGCGGCGGCGACGGCTACGGCTACGACCTGGCGATCAACCCGGCCAAGAACGTGCTGCTGACCTCCAGCTTCACCGGCTGGAACAACTACATGATGGACATGGGCAAGCTGATCCAGGACGCCGAGGCGATGAAGCGCTTCGGCAACACCATGGTCGTGTGGGACCTGAAGTCGATGAAGCCGCAGAAGGTGCTGGCCGTGCCGGGCGCGCCGCTGGAGATCCGCTGGTCGCTGAAGCCGGGCGACAACTGGGCGATCACGGCGGCGGCACTAACCTCCAAGCTGTGGCTGGTCAAGCAGGACGCCGCCGGCCAATGGCAGGCAAAGGAGGTAGGCACGATCGGCGACCCGGCCAAGATCCCGCTGCCGGTCGACATCTCGATCACTGCGGACGGGAAGGGACTCTGGGTCAACACGTTCATGGACGGGACGACGCGCTATTTCGACCTCAGCAATCCCGAGCAGCCGAAGCAGACCTACAGCAAGGTGACCGGCAAGCAGGTCAACATGGTCTCGCAGAGCTGGGACGGCAAGCGCGTCTACATCACCTCGTCGCTGCTCGCGAACTGGGACAAGAAGGGCGCCGACGACGAGCAGTTCCTGCGCGCCTTCCACTGGGACGGCAAGGAGCTGAAGCCGGCGTTCGAGGTCGACTTCCGCAAGGAGAAGCTCGGCCGCGCGCATCACATGAAATTCACCGCCAAGCCGCGCCGACAGGCGGCGCTGGCGCTCGACTGACACTCATGTGGGCGGCTGCGGCGGCCTGGCTGGTGGCGGGCCTGGTGGCCGCCTCCGGGCTTGCTGCCGCGCACGAGCTTCCGCGCGGCGCGCCCAGCATGGAGTTCGTGCCGCCGCCCGCCGGCAGCTACGCGCTGCCGGCGATCCAGGCGGCGCCCGAGGGCCGGGTGCTCGACACGCGCGGACGGAGCCACAGCCTCGCGCGCTTCGCCACGGGCAAGGTGACCCTGCTGTCGCTGTTCTATGCCCAATGCGCCGATCCCGCCGGCTGCCCCCTCGCCTTCGCCGCCATGGCCGACCTGCGCGACCGGCTGGCGGCCGATCCCGCGCTGGCGCGGCGCGTGCGGCTGGTGAGCTTGAGCTTCGATCCGGTGCACGATACGCCGCAGCGCCTGGCCGCGTTCGGCCACCACTTCGCCGGCAAGGGCGTCGCCTGGGACTTCCTGACCACGGCCTCGCAGCAAGAGGCGGCGCCGATCCTCGACGGCTTCGGTCAGGACGTCGCGGTCGAAGCCGACGGCGACGACGGCACGCCGCGGACCATCAGCCACACGCTCAAGCTGTTCCTGCTCGACCGATCGGGCACGGTGCGCGAGATCTACAGCACCGCCTTCCTGCTGCCCGACGTGGTCTATAACGACATGCTCACGCTCCTGATCGAGGATGAGCGCGCGAGCGATTGAGATGTTGGCCCACCTGTCGGCCATCTTGCTGGTGGTGTCCGCAGCGGCGGCGGCGGAGCCGCCCATGGCGGGCCTGCCTTCGGTGCCGCAGCCCGTGGCGAATCCCACGTCGCCCGAGAAGATCGCGCTCGGGCGCAAGCTGTTCCTGGACCGGCGCCTGTCGGGCAACGGCACCATGTCGTGCGCCATGTGCCACGTGCCGGAGCAGGGATTCGCGCAGAACGGCCTCGCCATGTCGGTGGGCAGCGCCGGTCGCAGCCTGCGCCGCAACGCACCGACGCTGCTCAACGTCGCCTTCTATACGCATCTGTTCCACGACGGGCGCGAAACCAGCCTCGAGGCGCAGGCCTGGAGCCCGCTGCTGGCCGAGAACGAGATGGCGAACGGCTCGGCCGACGCCGTGGTCGCGCGCATCGCCGCCCTGCCCGACTATGTCGGCCGCTTCGAGCGCGCCTTCGCCGGCGCGCCCGCGTCGCGGGCGGCGATCGGCCGGGCGCTGGCGGCGTACCAGCGCAGCCTGGTCGCCGGGCAATCGCGCTTCGACCGCTGGTGGTTCGGCGGCGACAACAGCGCCATGAGCGACGAGGAGCAGCGCGGCTTCCACCTGTTTCGCTTCCGTGCCGGCTGCACGCAATGCCACAGCGTCGACGACGACCACGCGCTGTTCACCGACCAGCGCTTCCACAACACCGGCACCGGCCACGACCGCGCCGCCGCGCGCGAGCGGCCGGTGCGCGTCGAGCTCGCGCCCGGGCTCGTCGCCGAGGTGACGCGCGACGCGCTCGCGCGCTTCGGTGAGAAGCCGGCCGACGACCTCGGACGGATGGAGGTCACGCGCGACCCGGCGGACCGGTGGAAGTACCGCACGCCGTCCTTGCGCAACGTCGCGCTGACGGCTCCCTACATGCACGACGGCTCGCTCGCGACACTGGGGGACGTCGTGGCGTTCTACGATCGCGGCGGCGGCGGCGATCCGGACAAGGCCGACTACCTGTTCCCGCTCGGCCTCTCGGACGCGGACAGGCGCGCCCTCGTCGCCTTCCTCAAGACGCTGACGGGATCGAACGTCGAAAAGCTCGTCGAGGAGGCGCGCAACGCGCCTCAGTGATGGAGAATCTGGCTCAGGAACAGCCGGGTGCGGTCCGACTTCGGATTGTTGAAGAACTCCTGGGGCTCGTTCTGCTCGACGATCTCGCCGCGGTCCATGAAGATGATGCGGTTGGCGACGGTGCGCGCGAAGCCCATCTCGTGCGTCACGACCAGCATGGTCATGCCCTCCTCGGCCAGGTTGACCATGGTGTCGAGCACCTCCTTGATCATCTCGGGGTCGAGCGCCGAGGTCGGCTCGTCGAACAGCATGATCTTGGGGCTCATGCACAGCGAGCGCGCGATCGCCACGCGCTGCTGCTGGCCGCCGGAAAGCTGGCCCGGATACTTCAGCGCCTGCTCGGGGATGCGCACGCGGGTGAGATACTGCATGGCGATCTCCTCCGCGTCCTTCTTCGGCATCTTCCGGACCCAGATCGGCGCCAGCGTGCAGTTCTCCAGCACGGTCAGATGCGGGAACAGGTTGAAGTGCTGGAACACCATGCCGACGTCGCGGCGGATCGCGTCGATGTTCTTCACGTTGTTGGTCAGCTCCACGCCGTCAACGACGATCGAGCCCTTCTGGTGCTCCTCCAGCCGGTTGATGCAGCGGATCATGGTCGACTTGCCCGAGCCCGACGGGCCGCACACCACGATGCGCTCGCCCTTGTAGACCGTCAGGTTGATGTCCTTGAGCACGTGGAACTCGCCGAACCACTTGTGCATGCCGGCGATCTGGATCGCCACTTCGTCTGACTTGGCGCTCTTCAGCGGTCTCGGGGCGGCGGCGGCGGTCATGGGCGAAGTCTCCCGGCAGAATGGCGGTTGGTCAGCGCTTCTTGTGACCCGTGTGCAGCTTGCGCTCGAGACGCAGGCTGTAGCGCGACATCGAGAAGCAGAACACGAAGTACAGGACGGCGGCGAACGCATATCCCTCGACCGCGAAGCCGAGCCATTTCGGATCGGCGTTGCCGAGCTGGATGGCGCCCAGAAGGTCGAACATGCCGATGATCGCCACCAGCGTCGTATCCTTGAACAGGCCGATGAAGGTGTTGACGATGCTCGGGATCACGTAGCGGAGCGCCTGCGGCAGGACGATGAGCGCCATCATCTTGGCGTAGTTGAGGCCCAGCGCCTGCGCCGCCTCGTACTGGCCCTTCGGGATCGCCTGCAGCCCGCCGCGCACGACCTCGGCCATGTAGGCGGCCGAGAACAGGGTCACGCCGATCAGCGCGCGCAGGAGCTTGTCGAAGTTCATGCCTTCGGGCAGAAACAGCGGCAGCATCACCGACGACATGAACAGCACGGTGATCAGCGGCACGCCGCGCCACAGTTCGATGAAGAGCACGCTGAACGTGCTGACGATCGGCATGGCCGAGCGCCGGCCCAGCGCCAGGAGGATGCCCAAGGGCAGCGAGGCGATGATGCCGACCGAGGCGATCAGGAGGGTCAGCGCGAGCCCGCCCCACTTGTCGGTCGGCACGACGCGCCAGGGATGCGTGGTCGCCTCCGGCGCGCCGGGCGGGAAATCGTAGAATCCGTTGAACATCATATAGGCGACGACCGGATAGAGCAGGATCACCGCCACGCCGTAGACGGTCTTGTAGGGCAGCCGCTTGATGGCGAGCGGCGCGAACATCACGATCACCAGCACCGCGGCCAGGTCGATTCGCCACCGCAGGTCGTAGGGATAGAGGCCGTAGGCGTAGCCGCCGATCCAGGCCTTGATGTAGATCCAGCAGGCCCCGTCCTTGCGCGAGCCGTCCGGCAGCTTGCAGTCCTGCGCCTCGTTGCCGGTCCAGATCGCGTCGACCAGCGCCCACTGGATCAGCGGCGGCACCGCCAGGTAGAGGAGCCAGAGCGAGAACAGCGTCAGCAGCGTGTTGAACCACGACGAGAACAGGTTCTCGCGCAGCCAGCCGATCGCGCCGACAGTGGCGGCGGGCGGCGGCAGGTCGGCCTTGTGGCCGGCGTCGACGGCAGTGGTCATCGCCTCACCGCTCCTTCAACGCCATCTTGGTGTTGAACCAGTTCATGAAGACCGAAGTCGTCAGGCTGGTGGTCAGGTAAACCGCCATGGTGATGGCGATGCACTCGACCGCCTGCCCGGTCTGGTTCAACACGGTGCCGGCGAAGACGGCGACAAGATCGGGATAGGCGATCGCCGTCGCCAGCGACGAGTTCTTGGTGAGGTTCAGGTACTGGCTCGTCAGCGGCGGGATGATCACCCGCATCGCCTGCGGGACAATGACCAGGCGCAAGGTCGGGCCGGGCCGCAAGCCCAGCGCATAGGAGGCCTCGGTCTGGCCGTGGCTGACGGCCATGATGCCGGCGCGCACGTTCTCAGCGATGAAGGCGCCGGTATAGACGACCAGCGCGAAGGTCAGCGACACGAACTCGGGGATCAGCACCATGCCGCCCTGGAAGTTGAAGCCCTGCAGCTTCGGGAAGTTCAGACCGAACGGCACGCCCATGACCAGAAGCGCCAGCAAAGGCAGCCCGAGGATCAGGCCGAGCGAGGTCCACAGGATCGGGAACTGCTGGCCCGTCGCCATCTGGCGTGCGCGGGCCCAGCGATAGACGAGCACCGAAGCCGTCACGGCGACGACGAACGCCACCGGCGTCAGCCAGAACCCCTCCTCGAACACGGGCGCGGGCATGTACAGCCCGCGGTTGTTGAGGAACACCACCCCGCCGACGTCGATGCTCTGGCGCGGGCTCGGCGTCGACTTGCCCAGCACCAGGTACCAGAAGATGATCTGGAGCAGCAGCGGGATGTTGCGGATGACCTCGATGTAGACCGCAGCCAGGCGCGCGATCAGCCAGTTGCGCGACAGCCGCGCCACGCCCATCACAAAACCGACGATGGTCGCCAGCACGACGCCGACGGCGGCCACGACCAGCGTGTTGAGCAGCCCGACCAGCAGCGCCTGGCCGTACGTCGACGACGCCTGGTACGGGATCAGGTGCATGATGATGTCGAACCCGGCGGTCGAGCCGAGGAACGCGAAGCCCGAGGCGATGCCGCGGCGCTCGAGGTTCACGTACGTGTTGTGGAAGATGTAGGCGCCGAAGCCGACGACCAGGACGAGCAGCAGCAGCTGGAAGAAGATCGCGCGATAGCGCGAATCCAGCCAGATCGGCGTATCCGGTGCGCGTGCGGTTTCTACTTCTACCGCCATCCCTGTCAACCCCCTCAGCGGTCGCGGATTGTTGCTTCTTGTTCCGCTCCGCGGCGACGGTCGCGTTCGATCCGATGCCGGATGTCGGCGCCGCCTTCTGTCTGCTTAACCGGTTCAGGCAAGGCCTGCTCCCGGCGTCGAATGTCCGACGTGCGGTCTCGGCCGCGGGATTGCTCCCGCGGCCGATCCCAGCAAACCGCGTGCCGGACTAGCGGATCGGCGGCGCGTACTGCAGCCCGCCTTTGGTCCACAGGGCGTTCACGCCGCGCGAGAGTCCGATCGGCGTCTTCTCGCCGACGTTGCGCTCGTAGCTCTCGCCGTAGTTACCGACCAGCTTGATGATGTTGTAGGCCCAGTTGTTGTCCAGGCCGATCATCTTGCCGAAGTCGCCCTCGATGCCCAGCATGCGCTTGATCTCGGGGTTGGCCGACTTCTTCATCTCGTCGACGTTGGCGGAGGTGACGCCGAGTTCCTCGGCATTGACCATGGCGAAGAACGACCAGCGGATGATGTCGCCCCAGTTCGCGTCGCCATGACGCACCAGCGGCCCGAGCGGCTCTTTCGAGATCACCTCGGGCAGGATCACGTGGTCGTTCGGGCTCTTCAGCTTGGTGCGGTCCGCCGCCAGGCCCGAGCGGTCGGTGGTGAACACGTCGCAGCGGCCGGAATCGTACGCCGCCAGCACCTCGTCGTTCTTCTCGAACGCGACGACCTTGTAGTCCATCTTGTTGGAGCGGAAGAAGTCCGCGAGGTTCAGCTCGGTCGTCGTGCCGGTCTGGGTGCAGACGGTGGCGCCCTTGAGCTCGAGCGCGCTCTTCACGCCCAGCTTCTTCGGCACCATGAAGCCCTGGCCGTCGTAGAAATTGACGCCGACGAAATCGAAGCCGAGCTGCGTGTCGCGGCTCATCGTCCAGGTGGTGTTGCGCGCCAGGAAGTCGACCTCGCCCGACTGCAGCGCGGTGAAGCGCTCCTTCGCGGTGGTCGGCACGAACTTTACGCGCTTCGGGTCGCCGAAGATGGCGGCCGAGACCGCACGGCACATCTCGA
Source organism: uncultured Rhodospirillaceae bacterium (assembly GCA_964557415.1). GTDB lineage: Bacteria > Pseudomonadota > Alphaproteobacteria > JAEULC01 > JAEULC01 > JAEULC01. The sequence continues at coordinate 11,605 of CAZLBB010000078.1, read as the reverse complement.
CGTCGAAGCCGGCCCAGTTGCCCTGCGCGTCGGGGTTGGCAAAGCCGGGCAGGCTTTGGCTGACGCCGCAGATCACCTGTCCCCGCTTCTTGACCTGCTCGAGCGTCTGTTGCGCCTGGGCGCCACCGGCGGCAATCGCGGTAAGCGCCACGCCAGCGGCGATAAGGCTTAGCTTTTTCATGTCGTTGTCATCCCTGCGTGGTTTGCTGAATCGCCCCGTCCATCCGGCCGGGGCCGGTTCATCGGCCAGGAGTCGAGACCGCCTCGCTGGAACGAGCGCCCCTCCCCCGCCGACTGCTCCCTATAGCCGATTTGACGCGATTATGCTCGATCAATCAAGCGTCAACGGTTGCGTGGGCGCGTGGTATACACTGCCGCGAAATGACCCGCCGACTTGGGTGCAATGCGGCAAACCGCCGCTCGCTTTGCACCTGCCCCGCGAAACCACCGGAGAGACGGAACTTCGACCGCCATGACCCTGCGCAACGACGCCAAGGACGACACCATCCTCACCCACGCCGGCCGCGACCCGCATGCCAATTTCGGCGTCATCAACCCGCCCGTGTACCACGCCTCCACCATCGTGTTCCCGACGGTGCAGGCCATGGAGGAGGCGCAGAAGCGGCGGTTCTTCACTTATACATACGGTCGCCACGGGACGCCGACGACCAGCGCGCTGGAAGAGGCCTTCGCGCGCCTGGAAGGCGGCTGGCGCGCCGTTGCCGTGCCGTCGGGCATGGCCGCCATCGTCGGCGCCATCATGGGCTTCGTCAAGGCGGGCGATCATATCCTGGTGATCGACAATGTGTACGCGCCGACGCGCAAGCACTGCGACGACGTGCTGCGCCGCTTCGGCGTGGAGACGACCTATTACGATCCGCTGATCGGCGCCGACATCGCCCGGCTTTTCCGCCCCGAGACAAAGCTGGTCTTCACCGAGGCGCCCGGCTCGCACACCTTCGAGATGCCCGACATTCCGGCGATCGCGGCCGCCGCGCACAGAGCCGGCATCAAGGTACTGATGGACAACACCTGGGCGACGCCTCTGTTCTGCAAGCCCTTCGCGCTCGGCGTCGACGTCGTGGCGCATGCCGCCACCAAGTACATCGTCGGCCATTCCGACGCGATGCTCGGCATCATCGACTGCACCGAGGCGTGCTACCTGACCGTGCGCAACGCCGTGGCCCAGCTCGGCTACAGCGTCGGGCCGGACGACATCTATCTGGGCTTGCGCGGCCTGCGCACGCTCGGCGTGCGCCTGCGCCAGCACCAGGATACGGCGCTGACCCTGGCGCGGTGGCTGCAGGCCCGGCCGGAGGTCGAGCGCGTGCTGTATCCCGCCCTGCCCGACGACCCGGGCCACGCGATCTGGCGGCGCGACATGACCGGCGCCTCCGGACTGTTCGGCGTCGTGCTGAGGCCTTGCCCCAAGAAAGCGGTGGCGGCCATGGTCGACGGCCTGGAATTGTACGGCATGGGTGCATCCTGGGGCGGCTATGAAAGCCTCATCCTGCCGTCGCACCTCGAAGGTATCCGCACGGCTACGACCTGGCCGGCCCATGGCCGCACGCTGCGCATCCATGCCGGCCTCGAGGATCCGGCCGACCTCATCGCCGATCTCGAGCGCGGCCTCGACCGTTGGCGCGCGGCAACCTGATACAGCCACCGGCGCATCGCCCTTCGACGATCCAGGGCGGCGCCAGTGGCACCGCCCGCGCGGGATGCCGCAGCCGCGGCCACGCCAGAGGTCCCGGAATGTCGACAAATGACGCGCGCTGCACGGCCAGCGGACCGATCGCGTACCCCAATGGGATTCGCCGGGAGGCCAATTGCGTGCCAACGGTGTATCAGATCGGCGCGAGCACCCAGGCGGGGAAATCGCGGGTTGCCGCCCCGGGAGCGGGACGCTATAAGCCGCCCGGCGATCCGACCTTTACCGGCGCAATCCGTTCATGAACATGTCCAGATGGCCGCGCGCTGACGGCGACCGCTTCGTTTTTGCCAGGGAGGCCGCGCGTTGAACGTGGTGCGCGACAGTTACTCGCGGGCCGTGGTGCTTGCGGAAGATACTTATCGCGCCTTCCTCGGCTGGTGGGTCGCAACCTCCTGCCGGTTGCGCTGGCCCGTCATCGCCGCGTTCGTGATCGCAGCAGGCTACGGCACCTGGTACGCGTCCGAGAATCTCGGCATGAACGTCGATACGGCCGGGATGCTGTCGCGCGAGTTGCCCTGGCAGAAGCGCTCCGACGCGGTCAGCAAGGCCTTTCCGCAGTTCTCCGACAACATCCTGATCGTCATCGACGCCAACACGCCCGACATGGCGGACGACGCGGCGGACGCGGTGGTCGCCTTCATGCGCGAGCGTCCGACGCAGTTCAAGACCGTCTACGACCCCGAAGGCGACCCGTTCTTCCGCCGCAACGGCTTGCTCTATCTCGACCGGGACGAGTTGAACGACCTTGCCGACAAGCTGGCCGCGGCCCAGCCGGTGCTCGGCTCGCTCAACCAGGACCCCTCGCTGAGAGGCCTGGTCGACATGCTGAACCTCGCCTTCGACGACCTGCTCAAGGGCAACACGCCGCCGGTCGACATGACCGATGCGCTGAACCGCATCGCCGCCGCGATGGAGGCACAGGCGCTGAGCGAGCCCCGGCCGCTTTCCTGGCGCGAGATCATGCTCGGCCGCGACGCCAAGCCCTCGGAGCTGCGCCGGCTCGTCCTCATCCAGCCCGCGGTCGATTTCGGCTCCCTCACTCCGGCCGGCGACGCGATCGACGCGCTGCGCGATTTCGCCAAGAGCCGCGACTGGGACGGCAAGCATGGCGTGCGCATGCGCCTGACGGGCTCCGCCGCGCTCGCCCAGGACGAGCTCGGCTCGATCCGCGACCAGATGGGCTGGATCAGCCTCCTGTCCTTCGTCACGGTCGTGCTGCTGCTGTGGATCGGGCTTCGCTCGATCCTGCTCGTGGTCGTGACCGCCGTGTGCCTGACGGTGGGGCTCGGCCTGACGACGTGGTTCGCGACCGTGGCGATCGGGAGCCTGAACCTCCTCTCGGTCGCGTTCGCCGTGCTGTTCATCGGCCTCAGCGACGACTTCGGCGCCCACTTCACGCTGCGCTACAAGGAGGAGCTTTCCACCCACAAGTCGCGGCTCGGCGCGCTGCGGGCGACCGGCGAAACCAACGGCGGCGCGCTCACGCTGTGCGCCGTGACCGCCGCGATCAGCTTCTTCTCGTTCCTGCCGACCGATTACAAGGGCGTCGCCGAGCTCGGCCTGATCGCTGGCGTCGGCATGTTCGTCGCGCTGGTCGTGAACATGACCCTGCTGCCGGCGATCCTGTCGCTGCTGCCGCTCAAGGTCATACCGCCGCCGGCCGCAGCCGTGTCGAAGCCGGTGATCGAGAGCATCGTCGAGCGTCGGCCGCGCCAGATCGTGATCGCGACTACGATCTTCTGCCTCGGCGCCATCGTCCTCTTGCCCATGGCCCGCTTCGACGCCGATCCGCTCAAGATGAAGGATCCGAAGGCGGAATCGGTGCAGGCCATCTTCGACCTGGCGGCCGACGCCACATTCGGTCCCTACGATCTCGTGATCCTGGCGCCTGACCTGAAGGAGGCCGACGCGATAGCTGAGCGCCTCAAGAAGCTGCCCCAGGTCGACTCGGTGCTGACCTTGTCGAACTTCGTGCCGTCCGATCAGAAGGACAAGCTCAGCATCATCGCCGACATTTCGCTGTTCCTCACGCCGCTCCTGGTCGACCAGGCGCGCAAGGCGCCGCCGACGCACGCGGAGCGCCGGGCGGCCCTGTCGTCGCTGAAGCAGCGCCTCGATGCGCTCAGCGTACGTCCGCTGCCGCCCGCGCTGACCGCGGCGATCAAGCGCCTGTCGGCCGGCATCGGCCGCCAGAACATGTCCGAGGGCGGCCTGGCGGAGCTCGAGCGGCGCCTCGTCGGCGCTCTGCCGCAGCGCCTCGCGGCGCTGCGCGACGCGATGGCGGCGCGGCCCGTCAGCCTCGCCGACCTGCCCGAGGACGTGCGCGTGCGCCAGATCGCCGCCGACGGCCGCGCCCGCGTCCAGGTCTTTCCCAAGAAGAAGCTGATCGACATCGCCGACCTGCGCGAGTTCGTCACGCTGATCCTGCGACACGAGCCGCGCGCCACGGGCACCGCGGTGACCGTCGTCCTTGCCGGCGACACGGTGATCCGTGCCTTCCACATCGCCGCGGCCCTGTCGCTGGTCGGCATCGTCGGGCTGCTCATGCTGCTGTTGGGAAACTGGCGCGATTCCGCGCTCGTGCTGCTGCCGCTCGTGCTGGCGGGCATCCTGACCGCGGGCGTCACCGTGCTGCTCGGGCTCGACTTCAACTTCGCCAACATCGTCGTGCTGCCGCTGATGGTGGGCCTTGGCGTCGCCGCGGGCATCCACCTCGTCCTGCGCGACCGCGAGATCGCCGAGGGCCAGTCCGTGCTCGAAACCAGCACGCCGCGCGCGGTGATCGTCAGCGCGCTGACCACCATCTCCTCGTTTGGCACGCTCATGCTCTCGGGCCATCGCGGCGTGGCCAGCATGGGCATCCTTTTGACCATCGGCATCGGCCTCAATCTCGTGGTCACGCTGGTCGTGCTGCCGGCGCTGCTGGCGCTCAGGCACCGGTACCGCGCGCGGCTGGCGGCGCGGCGCGAGCCCGCGCCGGTCGCCGCGCAGTAGCCTGCGGATGAACCACGCCGCTGCCCCCCGGTCCGTCTTGGCGCGGCCCGAGCGCGCCTTTCCACTGGTCCGGCACGTCTCGGTGCCTCTGTCGCGCGTGCTCGCGCGCCTGCCCGTCACGCCGAACCAGATCACCACCGTCTCGCTGGCGGCTGCGCTCGGCGCGGCCTGGTGCTTCGCCGACCCGGGCTACGGCGCACAGGTGACGGGCGGGCTGCTGTTCCTCGCCTTCTACGTGCTGGACAATTGCGACGGCGAGATCGCGCGCGCCAAGGGCCTGTCGACGCGCTTCGGCCTCTACTACGACACGTTCGTCGACTGGATCGGCCATGCCGCGCTGTTCGTCGGGCTCGGCATCGGCGCCGCGGCGCTGTGGGACGCCGCCTGGTGGTTCTGGCTCGGTGTCGCCGGCGCCGCGGGCGGCACGATCAACTACTTCCTCGGACTCGCGATGGACCTCCGCGCCGGCGGGGCAAAGGACACGGCCAGCGTACCGCCGCCGGCGCGAACGGCGCAGCCGCGCCTGATCGACACGCTCGGCTACGTGCTGCGCGAGCTCACCCGTGCCGACTTCTGCTTCATCCTGCTGGCGCTCGCGCTCGCCGGCTGGTCCTGGGCGCTGCTGCCGGCGGCAGCCCTCGGCGCCCAGGCCTACTGGCTCGCCGCCTTCATCGAGGGCGTGCGCGAGCACCACGTCTGAAGGTCAGAGACAGCGCGTCTTGAAGTAGTAGTGCCAGTCCCTCAACGCGGCATCGCCGCGCAGCGGCAGCATGGGGCTCGGATTGAACTGCGGATTCTCCTTGCTGCAGATCATCGGAACCTCGGCGCGATAGAGCGCCGTCTTGTCCGTGCACTGGTCGGCCGGCATGGACAGGGCGCAGACAAGAACGATGGCGGTGGTGGCAGGGTCGGCCATGGGGCAACTCCTCGACGTCCGGGACCTTGGCCCCGGATCTCTCGTTACCCTTCCCCGCCCAGCGATTCGACCGCCCGCTAAGAATCAAGTCGCGCCGCGCCTGTCAACTGATTTCGGCATCGGTGCGCGCCAACCACGCCCTTCCGGCGCCGCGCCGCCCCGTGTATGGATAGCCGCCCTCCGGAAAGGAAACCGCCCGCCCGTGTCGCGCCTGCTGCGTTACGCCTTCGTGCTGCTGGGAGCCGCGATCCTGGCGCTGGTGCTGTGGCACACGGACCTCGCCGAGGTGGGCGAACGGCTGACGCAGCTGGGTTTCCTTGGCGCCGCGGCGGTGCTGGGTCTCTATCTGGTCGCGTTCACGCTCGACGCCGGCGTGTGGATGCTCACCTTCGTGTCGCGCCGCCCGTCGCCCGCCTGGCTGTTCCGCCTCTTCGAGGTCCGGCTGATCGGCGAGGCCGTGAACAACGCCACGCCGCTCGGCTCGGTCGGCGGCGAGCCGGTCAAGGCGATGCTGCTGCGTCAGTATCTCGGAATCTCCTTGCGCGAAGGCGTCGCGTCGCTCGTGCTGGCCAAGACCTGCATGATGGTCGGCCTGGTCATGTTCCTCTCGACGGGTTTCGCGCTGATGCTGGCATCGGAACGGCTGCCGGACACGATGCAGTTCGTCGCCGGCGCCGGGCTTGCCGGCTTCGCGATCGGGATCGCGCTGCTGGTGCTGGTGCAGCGCCTCGGCGTGGCGACGATGGCCAGCAGCTGGATTGGCCGCGGCCGCTACGGCGAGCGCCTGAAACGCTGGCTCGGCGCGATCGACGACATGGACCGGCAGCTCGTGACCTTCTACGAGCGCCATCTCGGGCGGTTTTTCCCCGCCGTGCTGTGCTCCGTCGGCAACTGGATGCTCGGCGCCGTCGAGCTCATGGTCGTGATGCACCTGTTCGGCCAGTCGATCCCATTCTCCGACGCGATCGTGATCGAGGCGCTGGCGCAACTCGTGCGCGCCGGCACGTTCTTCATTCCCATGAGCCTGGGCGCGCAGGAGGGCACCTTCATGCTGGCGCTTGGCGCCATCACCGGCCAGCCGGCGCTCGGCCTCGCCGTCGCCCTGGTGCGCCGCGGCCGCGAACTGGTGTGGCTGCTCCTCGGCCTCGTGATGTTCTGGATGTTCTCCGGCCGCCCGTCGCACCCGGACGCGCCGGAGCGGGCTTGAGGCCTGCCGGGCTTGGCAAGCCTGCGCCGCGCGCCTACAACACGGCAGCCATGACCGCGAACACCGGTACGTTCGAGGCGAACTCCGGCAAAGGCTCGGGCGACGAGAATTTCCCCGTCGGGTCCTTCCTGCTGCCCAAGCGGCTGCGGCCGCATGTCGCGGTGTTCTACGCCTTCGCGCGCGCGGCCGATGACATCGGCGACAGCCCCGATCTGTCGCCCGAGGAGAAGATCCGGCGGCTCGATGCGTTCGAGGACGTGCTGCTGGGCCGCCGCCCGGTCGAGCCGGGGCTGGAAAAGCCCTGGCGCGTCCGCCAAAGCCTGATCGAGTGCGGCGTGACCACCGATCACTGCCGCGACCTGCTGCACGCGTTCAAGCGCGACGCGACCTACCTGCGCTACACGGATTGGAACGACCTGCGCTACGGCTATTGCCGCCTGTCGGCCTCGCCGGTCGGGCGCTACCTGCTCGACCTGCACGGCGAGGATCGCGCCGGGTGGCCCGCCTCCGATGCGCTGTGCGACGCGCTGCAGGTGCTGAACCATCTGCAAGACTGCCAGAAGGATTACCGCAGTCTGAATCGGGTGTACCTGCCGCAGGACTGGATGAAGGCCAATGACGTGACGGTCGAGGATCTCGACCGCCCGGCGCTGGTGCCGGGCATGCGCAGGGTGCTCGACCTCTGCCTCGACGCGACAGCCGAGCTGATGGTCGAGGCGCGCCGCCTGCCCGGCCTGCTCAGGAGCAGGCACCTGGCGATGGAGTCCGCCGTCATCGTCGCCATCGCCGACAAGCTCACGGCCGAGCTGCGCCGGCGCGACCCGATCGCCGGGCGGGTGGAGCTGACGAAGCCGCAATTCCTCGCCTGCGCCGTGAAAGGGGTCGCGCGGGTCTGGCTCTGAGGCGCCTTACTGGGACGACAGCCGCGCCCAACGCGGGTAGAACCCGGTCGGATCGAGCAGCGCGGCGACCGCGGGCCCGTAGATCTCGACGACGACGTTGAGCGGCCGGTCGCCGTGGTACATGACATAGTGCCGGCCGAGGAACGGCCCGGCGGCACCGAAGCGCCGGTCGATCGCGTCGCCGCGCGCGAGGAACAGGCTCAGCACCTCGCGGCAGTACTCCGTGCGCCCGCGCGCCATGTTGGTTCCGATCGGCAGGGCCGGGTTCTTCAGGAACGCCGCATACCGCGCGCTGTTCCACCACGACAGCGCGTAGCTCAGCACGGCGCCGGCGGCTGTCTTCAGCAGAACGGTGCGGCGCAGCCAGGGCGGCGCCAGCAGTGCGAGCTCGGGCGGCGCATACGGCTCCTCGTGCAGTTCCACCGCCTCGACGATCTCCGCCTCGATCGTCTGGCCCGACAGGACGGCCATGGCGCGGGTGGCGGAGCCGTCCTGGAACATCAGCAGGCGCCAGCCGGGCGACAGTTGCGCGAGCACGGCATCATCGAACGGCACAGCGGGCGACCAGACCTGCCGGAGTTCCAGGCCCGGCAGCGTCCAGTCCGCGTGCGCCAGAAGGGTTTGCTGCGGATGATCCACGGTTGCGCGCCTCGCCCCCGGCCGCAGGCGATGGTCGGCCACCCGCCGATCCGCGGCAAGCCCATGGCCACAAACGCCGTGCCGGCGCGACGATCCTGCTGCGGACGCGCGGCCGCCCGGCACAAGGGTGCCACCGGTCGATTCGGGTGCGACCAAGCACCGCTTGCCAACCAGCCGTGGCTTTGGGCATGGTGCTGCGCTTTTCCATCCGACTGGGGGTTGAACCGTCCGATGCCCACTCAGCTAAACCGCAAGCAAGCGCCGTTCCTCACGGCCCAGCATCTGGCCGACTTCGAGCGCGACGGCTTCATCTACGTTCCCGGCGCCTTCAGCCCCAGCGAGATGCGCCGGATCACGCAGTGGACGGACGAGGTGCACGGCTGGAAGGAAGAGCTTGGCCGGCACATGGTCTATTACGAGGACAGCCTGACCGAAAAGGGCAAGCGTGTCCTGCAGCGGATCGAGAACTTCGTTCCCTACCACCCTGGATTTCAAGAGCTTCTAGCCGACCCGCGCATGCTGGGCGCGGTCGAGCAGCTGTTTGGCGAGGCCTCGGTGCTGTTCAAGGAGAAGATCAATTTCAAGCTGCCGGGCGGCGACGGCTTCAAGCCGCACCAGGATCAGCAGGCGGGCTGGTGGAACTATGCCCCGATCTTCATCACGGCGCTGGTGACGATCGACGAGCAGACGCTGGAGAACGGCTGCCTCGAGCTTGCCGCCGGACATCACAAGAAGGGCCTGGTCGGCGGCGAGTGGACGCCGCTCACCGACAAGGACATGGCCGACATGAACTTCGTGCCCTACCCGACCAAGCCCGGCGACGTGATGTTCTTCGATTCCTTCGCGCCGCACGGCTCGAAGCCGAACCGGACCGACAAGCCGCGCCGCGTGCTGTACATCACCTACAACAAGCGGTCGGACGGCGACCACCGCGTGCGGTACTACGCCGACAAGCGCAAGAGCTTCCCGCCCGACATCGAGCGCCTGCCGGGCCAGCAGTACAAGTTCCGGGTCTGAGCCGATCGGCCCCGACTCCATCGGACCAGTGCTCGCCGGCATCGCCGGGCTGTCGCTCGCGATCTGGGTCTATCTGATCGCGTTCCACGGGCGGTTCTGGCGCTGCGACCAGCGCCTGTCCGCCGACACGCCCGCTCCCGCCGCCTGGCCCGACGTGATCGCCGTCGTGCCGGCGCGCAACGAAGCCGACGTGATCGAGCGCAGCATCGGCTCGCTGCTCGACCAGGACTATCCCGGGCGGTTCCAGATCGTCCTGGTCGACGACAGCAGCGAGGACGGCACGGGTGACTTGGCGCGCCGCCTTAAGGAACGGCATCCGACCGGCACGCGGCTGACCGTGGTGCAGGGCGCGCCGCTGCCGCCAGGCTGGGTCGGCAAGATGTGGGCGGTCCATACCGGCATCCGCCAAGCCGACGCGCTCGATCGCGACGCTCCCTATCTCTGGCTCACCGACGCCGACATCGCGCACGCGCCGGGCGTGCTGCGCGGCCTGGTGGCCAAGGCCGAGGGCGACGGGCTCGACCTCGTCTCGCTGATGGCGCTGCTGCATTGCGCGCTGCCCTGGGAGCGGCTCCTGATCCCGGCCTTCGTGTTCTTCTTCCAGAAGCTCTACCCGTTTCCGCGCGTCAACGATCCCGGCGACCGCCTGGCCGGCGCCGCCGGCGGCTGCATGCTGGTGCGGCGCGACGCGCTGGCCGCGGCCGGCGGCATCGAGGCGATCCGCTCCGCCGTGATCGACGATTGCGCGCTCGGACGCGCCTTGAAGGCGCGCGGGCCGATCTGGCTCGGCCTCACCGAGGACACACGATCGATCCGCCCCTATGACGGACTCAAGGACATCTGGCGCATGGTCGCCCGCTCGGCCTACGATCAGCTCCACTACTCGCCGCTCTATCTCGCCGGCACCGTCATCGGCATGTCGGTGCTCTATCTGGCGCCGCCCGCGATCGCGCTCGCCACGCCCTGGCACGGCAGCGTCGCGGCGGGCCTCATGGCGGCGCTGACCTGGCTGCTGATGGCCTGGGCGTACCGGCCGACGCTCGCCCTCTATCGCCGCCCCTCGCCGGCAGGCCTGCTTCCCCTCGCCGGGATACTCTACAACCTGATGACCCTGGATTCAGCGCTCGCCTACTACCGCGGCCGCGGCGCCTTCTGGAAAGGCCGCGCCCAGGCACCCGCGCGTGCGCCGGGAGGCGCCCCAACGCCGCGGAATCCCCGGAGTCCGCGGTGATCTTCACTCCCCTCGTAACCTGCCGGGCATGACGCTATAAGTCATGCCCATGGCGATCCAGGAAAGCGCCCTGCTGCCGGACGAGACGGCCGCGCGCGAGCACGTGCGTGCAGTGACCGAGCGTTCGGGCTCGTCCTTCTACGGCGCCATGCGCGTGCTGCCGCAGGAAAAGCGCGACGCCATGTTCGCGATCTATGCCTATTGCCGCGAGGTCGACGACGTAGCGGACGATCCTGCGCCGCCGCAGCAGAAGATCGCGCGGCTCAGCGAGTGGCGCGCCGAGATCGACCGCCTCTATGCCGGGCGGCCCACCATGGCGACGACACGCGCGCTGCTCGGCCCGGTGCGCCGCTTCGGGCTGGAGAAGAAGGATTTCCTGGCGCTGATCGAGGGGATGGAGATCGACGCCTCGGAAACGCTGCATGGTCCGCAGCTGGCGCGGCTCGAGCACTATTGCGCCTGCGTCGCCGGCGCAGTCGGCCTGCTGTCGATCCGCGTGTTCGGATGTGCCGAGAAGCGCGCGCAGGACCTCGCCTGGTCTCTCGGCCAGGCGCTGCAGCTCACCAACATCCTGCGCGACCTGCGCGAGGACGCCGAGCGTGGCCGCCTATACCTGCCGGCCGAGCTGCTCGACCGACACGGCATCGCCGAGCGCGACCCGCGCGTCGTGCTCAAGCACCCGAACCTTCCGGCCGTGTGCGACGACCTGGCGCAGCTCGCGCGCAAGCGCTTCGCCGAGGCCGTCGCCGCGCTCGCCGACTGCCCGCGCCGGCAGATGCGTCCCGCCGTCGTCATGATGTTCGTCTATCGTGCCATTCTCGACCGCCTGATCCGGCGCGGCTGGCACGATCTCGACACGCCGGCGCGCGTGCCCAAGTGGCAGAAGCTCTGGTACGCCTTCCGCTACGGCGTGCTGTAATCCGATGAGCACCGTCCACATCGTCGGCGCCGGGCTGTCCGGCCTGGCGGCGGCCGTGCGGCTCGT
>CAZLBB010000077.1:0-25946 GCA_964557415.1 uncultured Rhodospirillaceae bacterium | reverse complement strand
GGGGATCGACATGCTGGAGGCGTTCGGCGTCCGGTTGCTGCTCTCCGACTACCCCTTGAGCACGGATGGCGTTCTTCTGAAGCATGACCGTTATGGCGGACGACTTCCCAAGCTGCACGGCTTTCTTTACGAGTTGCGGAACCCGAATTTGGGGCAATACAGCCCCACCCGCGTGCTCGCGCGCGTGCGGGCCGGCGATGTGCTGGCCGAGCTCGCGCGGCCTGAGTTCGATTTCCAGCGCGACGTCGTGCTCGAGCACGCGCCGGAGACCGCCCTGGTTCCGGCGCGCTCGGGACGGCTGATCTTCGAGCGTGGCTGGGTAAGGGTCGTTGCCGACAGCCCGGGCACGTCCCTGCTGCTGCTGCCGATCCAGTTCTCCCACTGTCTGGCGTTCGACGAATCGCCCGACGTCCGCCTGGTCAGGGCGAACCTCGTCCAGGCGGCGCTGCTGTTCAGCGGTCCGATCGACGTGCGATTCAACTATCGCTTCTCGCCGCTCTCCCAGCCGCGCTGCCGGAAGGCGGATCTGGAGGATATGCGCCGCGCCGAGCTGCAGAACGAGATGCGCCCCGTCGAGACGGATTGGACCACTTGGGCGCCGTGGTCGGCGCAACCGGTGTCCGCGGTCGTGAAAACGCTGTTGAGCTTGCGCCTAAGGGGCTATTGACCGGCTTTGGCGACAGCGGTGCTTGCTCAGGCAGGGACCGCGCGGGCGCCGTAGATGCCGGGCAGCGGCAGCGCGAAAGGCAGGCGGCATTCCAGCAGCCCGAGCCTGTCGAAAATCGGCATGATCGGGCCGACCCGGCCATGCCCGAGGAGCTTGGCGAGGCTCGGCGCCTGGCGGTCCACCGTCATGGCGCTGAGGGCAAATCCGGCGCGTTGCAGCGCGCGGACGGCCCCCGGCCGGCTCATGAGCTGCATCACGCTGGGCGTGAACATCCAGAACCCTCGGCCGTAGAGCCGCGCCGGCAGGCCATCGGCGGCCGGAAAATTGAAGAAGATGAACCCGCCTGGCTTGAGGCGGCTCCTGGCGAGGGCGAGGCACCGGTCGAGGCGGACGAGATTGGAGATCGTGCCCAGCAGCAGCACGGCGTCGAGGCTGGCAGCGGGAACCGTCGTATCGAGCCAGTCGGCGACCTCGATGTCGAGCCCGTGGAAGCGGCGGGCCATCTCCGCGAAGCGCTCCGACAGGTCGCATCCGGCCGCGTGATGGCCGTGAGAGGCGACCTCGGCCAGGAGGCTGCCGCTGGCGCAGCCGATCTCGTAGACGCGCGCGGCCTTCGGAAGATGGGGCGCAAGGTCGCGCGCGTAGCGGAGCATCGCCTCGTGGCGCCGCTGCGGCTCGTCGCGCTCGTAGTCCGCATAGCCGATCCCGCGCCTGCCCTGGCCGCCCTGATACTCGGGCGAGTCGTACCAGAGCGCCAGCGCCGCGGTGGTCAGGCGAGGGCTTTGGATCCAGCTGCCGCATGCGCCGCAGCGCCGGAACGTCACCGTGCCGCGGGAAACCGGCTTGGCGATCACCGAAGCATCCGCGGGCAGGGCGACGCCGCAGATGCAGTCGTCGCGCTGCTCGAACGTGAAGCCGAAGTCGGTCATACTTATGTCGTCTGCCGCATTGTCTCGCCGCCCGGCGCCGCGGCATCGACTGTCTTCACCCGGAAGCGGGCGCCGAGGCAAGGAGTAATCATCATCGACAGCGCGCCCCAGCCTGCGGAAGCGCGACGCCGGCCGTGGTCCGCATGGGCGGCGGGGCTGCTCAAGCTCGCCCTGACGCTCGTTCTCCTCGGCCTGATTCTCCGCCTCGTCGACCTACACGACGTGCGGCAGCGGATCGCCGGGATCGAGCCGCGCACGATCGGATGGTTCGCTCTTCTCCTGGTCCTGCAGCAATGGGCGAGCGTGCTGCGCTGGCAGCTCGTCCTGCGCCAGCTGAACATCCGGGTCCGGTTTCGGACGGTCGCACGCGCCCTGCTGCTGGAGCGGTTCGTCAATCAGGCGGTTCCCGGCCTGGTCGGCGGCGATGCCGGCCGGGCCCTGGTGCTCGCCCGCGCCGGCGTGCCGTGGCCGCCGCTGCTGCAAAGCATCCTGATCGACCGTGTCCAGGGACTGGTCGCGATCGCGCTGGTGACCTTGCCGGCGCTGCCCTTTCTGGTTCACCGTCTTTCGACGGCGCTGATGGCGCCGATCGCGCTGGTGGTCGTCGCGACTGCCGGCGGCTGCGCGATGCTCTCGCTGCCGGCGCACTGGCTGCGGCGGCTGCCGCGGCCGCTGGCGCGGCCGCTGCTCGCCGGGCACGAGACGATCCTGGTGCTCGCCGCGACTCCCGGATGGAGCCTCATCGGCCTCGCCCTCGGCATCGCGGTCCACCTGATCGCCGTGCCCATGGTCCTGCTGCTCGCGGCCGGCCTCGGAATCGCGCTGGACGGGGTCGAGGCGCTTGCGATCGTGCCGTCGATCGTCCTGCTCAACATGGTGCCGATCACGTTCGGCGGATGGGGGGTTCGCGAGGGCACGATGATCGCGCTGCTGTCCGCGGCCGATGTCGAGGCCAGCGCCGCGCTGTCGATCTCGGTCCTGTACGGCCTCGGCCATGTGGCGATCGGACTGGTCGGCGGCGCGGCGTGGCTGCTCAGCCGCCCGCGGCACGTCATGCAGTCGGGCCGCAGCAATGCCGCCAATTGATCGGGTGGACAGGAGCGATCATTGCGGGCACTCTCGCAGCAAATGAACCGCACAATCACGGATTTCGGGCAGCAATTCCAGCGGTACCCGACCGGCCACAACGAGGGATTCTACGGCTCCGCCGAAGGGCTGCTGGACACGCTCGGACCGCTCCTGGATACGGCGAGCTTGCGGGGGGCGCGGGTTGCGGAGATCGGGGCGGGGCCTGGCCAAGTTGTCAACATCCTGCTCGATCTCGGCGTGGCACACGTGACAGCCGTGGAGCCCTCGGCAGCGTTCGACGTGCTGCGGCGAAACACAGCGCAACGAGCGCCGCAGATTGCATACGTGCATGCCCGCGGCGACGAGCTACCGCTTTCCGAATATGACGCGGTCCTGTCCATCGGCGTGCTTCACCACATCGAGGATGTCGATCCGGTCATCCGCCGCGCGTATGCTGCATTGCGTCCGGGCGGCCAGTTTCTCGCTTGGCTGTACGGCGGGGAGGGAAACGAATTGTATCTTGGTGCGGTCGCGCCGCTGCGGCGCCTTACCACCAGGTTGCCTGACGCGGGATTAGCGGCGCTGACGCATGCCATCAACTCGGCCCTCTCCCTTTATATCAAGCTATGCGCGCTCGGCCTGCCGTTGCCGATGGCGCGCCACATGACCGGCGCCATGGCACGCTACAGTCCGGCACAGCGTTTCCTGGTGGTGTTCGATCAATTGAACCCTGCCTACGCGAAGTACTATACCCAGGCGGAGGCGATCGATCTGTTCCGGCGGAATGGCTTTCCTCAGGTCGAGACTTGGCATCGTCACGGGCACAGTTGGGCAGTGCGCGCGGTAAAGTAGTTACTGAGAGTGCCTGACGGGAGACGGAAGGCCGACTTGTCCGCCCGGTTTCGGCGAAGTTGCCGGAGCGGTACGGTGCCTCCAAAATCGCACCATGGATCTGTATCACAACGATCAAGCTCCATTCACCCGGTGGATCGTCGCCAATGGTCTGCTTCGCGAGCCGCTGGTGGTGGTCGACGTGGGGGTCCAGGGCGGCGAACATCCGCGCTGGCGGCTGCTGGGCGAGCATGTGCGGGTGTTCGGCTTCGACGCCATCGCCGAGGCCGTCGACCGCCTGAACGATAATCCTCGGCCGAACCGGGCGTATCGCACGCTCGCGATCGGGGACGAGGACGGCCGGCGCACGCTATACGTTCCGGCAAACACATTCGGCACCTCGTTCCATCCAGCCGCGGACCTGGATGCCGGCGAGCGGATCGGGCTCGGGGCGCCGGGCAAGCGGGAAGTCGCCATCAGCCGACTGGACACGTTGTTCGCCGCAGGGGAGCTGCCCCCCGTCGACTATCTCAAGATCGATACGGAGGGCTTTGAAGCTGAAGTGTTGCGCGGCGGACGACAGTATCTCGCCGCCTCGAATGTTCTGGCCGTCTGCGCCGAGTCGACCTTCGAGATCACACGCTGGTGCCCCGACGTTCAATTCATTCAAATCGCAGGGCTGCTCCTGGAGCATCGCCTCGAGGTCTTCGACTTGAGCATGGTCAGATTCCCGCGTCCGAGCTACGCGACGGCATGCCGCGCCGAGCCATGGGCGGCGCCCGACCCCATGTCGGATGCGCCCGCGCTCGATATCGGCCAGCCTGCCAGCCTCGACGTGCTGTTCGCCCGGGACTTCGTC
Source organism: uncultured Rhodospirillaceae bacterium (assembly GCA_964557415.1). Taxonomy (GTDB): domain Bacteria; phylum Pseudomonadota; class Alphaproteobacteria; order JAEULC01; family JAEULC01; genus JAEULC01. The sequence goes on along the minus strand of CAZLBB010000077.1, from coordinate 21,592 downwards.
GCCGAGGATGTCGATCGCGACGTGTACCGGCGACAGGAGGATGCCCGGCTCACGCCGACGCCCGACAAGCTGATCAAGTCGATGATCGTTCTGGAACTGCACGGGTTGATGGATTGCGCGTTCGACGTGGCCGCGCATTTTCGCGACGCGCTTTGCGAGCGGCTGGATGTGCGGCACGCCATGAGCCTGCTCAGAACGCGTCCGCCGCATGCACGCAACATGCGCGACGTCATCAATTGCCTGTCGATGATCGCCGAGCTGCGCCGGCAGGTCCTCGAGGCGAGGTCGCGGATCGCCGAACTCGAGGGCAGCCTGGCGGCGGTGTCCGATCGCGCCATGTCCCGGTCATGGACACGGGAAGCCGTGGAACATATCCGCCGGCTGCTCGCGTCGCGTCGCGCCTAGCCTCCACGCCTGGCCGAAGCCGCCGTGGCGCCGATCCGGGTCCTTTAGGGGCGACTTAGCCTTGAGAGCCTCCTCACGATTGCCGCTGCCAGATGGAATTCCCTAGAGAAAATATGGTCGACACGATCCGCGCGTCTCTTCGAGATAGACCTCGAGGTCCAGCACGCGCTGCGCCAGTCTGCGGTTCTCCTCCTCGAGGGCGCGGATGCGGCCGGTGGTGTCGGACCGCGCCAGCTGGCTCCTGCATCTCTTCAACTCGGCATGCGCGTGGACATGATGGCGCTTTGTCGCCTGCAGGCGTCGCTGAGCCCACGTCCTTTCACGATGCAATCGGTCGCGCTCGCGCCGGCATTGGTCCAACTGCTCTTGCAGCGTCCTCGACTGCGCTTTCGATTGCGCCTCATCGCGCAAGGCATCGGTACCCGCGTGCAGAGCCAGTCCAGCTTGCTGCGAGACGACAGGTGTGTTCGCTTCCGCCTGTGCCAGACGCTGTTGCACGGAGCGCCACATGTCCACGCGAAGCACGACATAGCCAAGGCGCTCGAGCAGGGCGAGAATGGCGTTCTTCATCGGCATGCATCCCGGTCGACGGACACGATTTCACGGAACCGATCAAAGGTGACGCGCGGAAAGGGCTCCAAGGCGCTGTCGACGTTCACATTGAAGATCGGTGGTTGCGGCAGGTTGAACAGAAGCGCGACATGACGGAGAACGATCGGGGCGAACTCGTTGAAGCGCAGCGAATCCCACCACAACGTCGCCTTCGTATAGCTGCGGGTGTCGTCCTCTGAACGCCCGGCGGCATGGTAGGCGTCCGACTCCTCGCGGAAGTACAGCGCGCCCTTGCGGCTGCTGTCCGAACCCCTGATCCTGCCATCGAAGCCGAACAGGAAGACGCGCCGAGGCCGTGCCAGCACCGCCACCCCCATCGCACACATGAGCGTGTTGATCGCCGGAAAATGCAGCGGGTCTGCCGGCGACGGGGGAAGCTGCTCATTGACGGAATCGTGCCAGAACACGCGTTCCGAGCCGGCTCTCAGGAATTCGGGGCCGGCAGCGATCTCGGAATGCTCCTGTAGCCACAGCGGCGCCGTCAAACGCCCCCGCGGCACCTCGGCCAGCCACTCCCGGACTTTCGGCGCCTGCAGTCGAGCCATGGTCGGATGCGTCATGCAGACGATATCGATCCGCCGGTCAAGCGGCTTCAGCAGGCTGTCCTCGACGATCTGGAACGAGCTCAAGGTTATGGACGCGAAGTCCGCGGAGGCGATCTCGGCCTTGCGCGCGACCACCTCCGCGAGCGACGGCCCGAAGCCGAACATGAAGAGATCGCGCCCCGCGACCAACTCCTGGAGTTGCGAAATCGATCTGGCACAATCCTTCGGGTATCGCGGATGCGACAAATCAGCCAGGCCAACGCCGGATTCCTGGCATAATTCCCGCGACAGGCGGCTAGACATGTCGTCATCGCCGGCCAGGCGGGCCAATACCGGCTCGAGAGCGGAATGCGGGCCGTGCGGAAACGGTTCATGACCGTCCCTGCAGCGCGCGAGAGCGCGGCGATAGTGCTCGACCGCCGCCGGGCGATCGCCAAGCTGGTCAAGGGCCCGGCCAATGCGCAGCATCGAGCCCGGATCTCCCGGATGCTGGCGATCCAGCGTCTCGATCATGCGTATCGCCCGTTCATAGTCTCCCTGCATCATCGCGAACAGGTGAAGATAGTGCAGCACGACGGGGTCGGCCGGCGCGAGGCGCCCCAGGCGTTCGAACAGGCGGTGACCTTCAGGCATCGTCGGGCCGCTTTGCGCCAGGCAGCCCGCCAGTCGCCGGATCGCGTCGAGATCGTCCGGAGCCAGGTCGACCGCCCGACGGGCCGCCGCCAGCATCTCGGGCTCCTCGACCAGCGTCTGGTGGGCTTCGCTCAACGCAATCCAGGCGCCGGGATCCTGAGGTTTCGCTCGGGTCGCGCGCTCGGCGGCAACTCGCCGTGCAACGGCGTCTTCCGGAATCAATCCCATACGGTCGCCGCCTTCGAAGAGATGGCTACTCCGCCCCCGCGAGTTCTGACGCCATGCACCGGCCGACCCGCCTCACAGCTTTCTCGCTCCGGCCCATGCATGTAGCATGCGGCCGGGGCGAGGCCTCCACCTTGTATCGCAACTTTGCCGGTAACGCATTCTGATTAAAGGGATATACCGATGTCCGGCGGAGCGGCCAGCAAATTGTCCAACCGATCGGCACCCATCCAGATCCGCAGCGACGGCTGGGCGGCCCACAATATCTGGGAGCACAGCGCGACCGTGCTCGACCTCTACCGCCGCCGCGCGCGCGACGAAGCGGAGGAGATGACCTGCGCCGCCCAGGCGGCCGAGCTTCTGGCCGCGCTTCCGGTCCGCGCGGGCGAAAGCCTGCTCGATGTCGGCTGCGGCACCGGCTATTTCTTCCATTCCCTGCGCCGGCGCGGCATCCCGCTCGAGTACTACGGGATCGACGCGACGGGCGGGTTCATCGCCATCGGCCAGCGCCTGCTGCAGGGATTCGGCCTGCCGCCCGAGCGCCTGGCGACACTGCGCATCGAGGATTTCCAAGGCGCCGTGGACCACGTCCTGTGCATGAACGTGATCTCGAACCTCGACAACTTCCATCGGCCCCTGGAGCGCCTGCTGAAGGCGGCCCGACGATCCCTGGTCCTGCGCGAATCGATTGCCGAGAGCCCTTCCTATCAATATGTTCGCGACGTTTACCTCGATCCGGGCGTCGACCTGAAAGTCCATGTCAATACCTACAGCCGCCGCGAGGTTCTGCAATTCATCGCGGATCACGGATTCAGCGTGCGGGAGGTGACCGACCGGCGCAGCGGCGGCAAGCCGGAGATGGTCATCGGCTATCCGCATCACTGGACGTTCCTGGTGGCGACGCGGCGCTAGGCGCCGAGCGGCCGGCCAGCGCCACCCGGAGCACACGAGCAGCCCATGTCACGAATTGCCGGCGTCCACTGTCCGGCGGCGCCGTACCCCGCCGCCGTCGATGCCGTGGGCCGGATGCTGCGCCGCTATCCCGGCGAGGCATCGGTCCACCCGGTGGCGTTCGGCGCATTCGGGCGGATGGCGCGCCTCACGGATCAGCGCCACGGCGGCGCGGCGATCGTCGACGGCCTGCCGATCGTCCTCGATGGCCGTATCGTCAACGCCGAGGAGCTGCGCGCCACGTTGCCGCCCATCGCCCCCGGCGACGCGGCGCTGATCGCATGGCTTTTCCGGCGCCGGGGCATGGCGGCGGCGCTCGCGTCGCTGGCGGGCGACTTCGCCCTGGCCGTTCTCGATCCGGACAAGGGCGCGCTCTGGCTCGGGCGCGACCGCCTGGGCGTGAAGCCGCTGTACTGGTCGCGGTTCAGCGCCGGGGTCGCCTTCGCCTCGCAGCCCGGGCCCCTGCTCGGCCTTCCGGGCGTGGCATCCGACCTGGACAGCGGGTTCGTGGCGCGGTTCGCCGCATCGCACTACCGCACGTTCGACAACGACCGCGAGCGCTCGCCCTATCGCGCGATCGGCCAGGTTCCCGCCGGCGCCGCCGTATGCTTCGCGGCGGACGGAAGCCGGCAATGCGCGACCTACTGGTCGCTCGGCGACCGAGGCGACATCGAGCAGTCCGAGGATGCCCTGGCCGATGCGTACCGCGAGCGCCTGCAGCGCGCGGTGCGGCGGCGCATGCTGCCCGGCGCGCGCAACGTCTTCACGCTTTCGGGCGGGCTCGACTCCTCCAGCGTGCTGAGCATGGCGGCGCAGGTATCCGGCGAGCGCCAGCATGCGGTTTCGTGCCTGTACACCGACAGCACGTACGACGAGCGCGCCCAGATCCAGGACGTCGTCGCCGCCAAGGTCGCGCAATGGCACACGGTGGAGCTGGGCAACGCCGTCGACCTAGCAGCGATCGTCGCGCGCCTGGTCCGCCTGCACGACGAGCCCGTGGCGACCGCGACCTGGCTGTCGCACCTGCTGTTGGCCGACCACGTGGCCGGACTCGGCTTCACGACGCTGCTCGGCGGCCTCGGCGGCGACGAGCTGAACGCCGGCGAGTACGAATATTTCCCGATGCATTTCGCCGATCTGCGCGCTGCGGGCAACGACGCGGCGCTCGGACACGAGATCGCCTGCTGGGCCCGGCATCACGACCATCCGATCCATCGCAAGGACGCGGCGATCGCCGCCGCGATGATGGATCGGCTCGCCGATCCGGCGGCGCCCGGCCGCTGCCTGCCCGATCTTCGGCGCATGCTTCGCTATCGCCGCGTGCTGCGGCGCGACTTCTTCGACCTGGCGTCGTTCACGCCCGTGATGGACGCGCCGTTCACCAGCTATCTGAAGAACCGCGCGCTGCAGGACATGCTCCGCGAGACGCTGCCCTGCTGCCTCAGGGCGCAGGACCGGCACGGCGCGGCGCTCGGCGTGGAGACGCTCAACCCGTTCCTCGATCACGAGCTGGTCGAGTTCATGTTCCGGGTGCCCGGGACGCTCAAGATCCGCGACGGCGTCACCAAGATCCTGCTGCGCCGCGCCATGACCGGCATCCTGCCGGAGGCGACCCGCACCCGCGTGGCGAAGACGGGCTGGAACGCCCCGGCGCATCGCTGGTTCTCGGGCCAGGTGATCGGCGACCTGAAGGACCGCGTGCGGTCGGCAGGTTTTCGCGACCGGGGCATCTACGACCCCGACGCCGTCATGGACGTGATCGACGACCATGTCCGCATCACCACGACGGACGCGCCGGAGGAGAACCACATGATGTTCCTCTGGCAGCTGCTGAACCTGGAATGCTGGATCGATGCCCTGCCGGATATCCGCGGCGGCTGCGCCTAGCACGTCCGGACGGGCATTCCCGCGCGGACGCTACGGCCGCTTCGAGCAGGCGACGGCGAACAGGTAGTTCGCCATCTTGTGAAAGCCCGTATGGACCACCTCGTCGTTCATGCTGAACATGAACACATTGTGAAAATAGGCCTTCATGAGCTGCTTGAACTCGGGCATCGACTTGCAGTTCACATGGCCGGAGCGGCTGATCTCCGACGCATAGGCCTGGCTTTCCAGCGACGGCATGCCGAAGACGGCGACGCCGTGCGGCTCGAGCGAGGCCAGCACGTTCCCCATGAACCGCGCCTCTTCGGCCTGCGGCACATGCTCCAGCACGTCCAGCGCATAGACCGCGTCGAACCTGCCCGGCACCGGGCCCGACGCCAGGTCGTGCGCCAGGAACGTGATCGGCCATGCGCCGGATGCGCGCGTCTTGGCGTCCTCGATGAACACCGGATCGAAGTCGGTCGCGGTCAGATGCGCGACCTCCTGGCGCACGATCCGGCTGCCGAACCCGTCGCCGCAGCCGATCTCCAGCACGCGCTCGCGTCCGGACAGCATCTTCGCCACGAACTTGTAGCGGCTGAGGTTGAACACCAAGTGGCGCGGGTCCTTGCGCCAGCTCTCGTTCGTCTGCAGGCCGAGCCGCTCGGCGCCGTGCGTCTCGGCATCGTCGATGCAGACCTGGAACTGGGCCTCGCGGGTACGCTGGTTGCTCATAAGGCTGCCGCGACTTCGTTCTCGGCCTCGGTGCCGCCGGCAGGAGCCGCCCGATCCGCCGGCAGCGCCCACACGGTGCAGTTCGCGCACATTTCCATCTCCTTGCGCCGCAGCTCGATGTGCACGCGCCGGCGCTCGTTCTGGACGTCGTTCTGCCACACCTCCTTGATGGAGTTCTCGCGGACGTTGCCGGTGGGGAACTTGTTGTTGAAATCGATATTGCACATCGGCACGTCGCCGTTCGCGAAGATCGTCATCAGCGACCAGAGCGCGACGCAGGGAAGATCGCGCTCCCGCGCCACCGACGACGGCTTATAGGCCGCCAGCTGGTCGCCCCAATTGTGCATGTCGGAGCAGTACACCTTGTCGTGCTGGCGGAGCTTCGGTCGCCAGAAGCGCTCGAAATCGGGCCACTGGTCCTTGTTCAGTTCCTGCCGGATCATGCGGATGCGGATGCGCGCCTTCGGATTGATCCGGTCGCGCAGCCGAATTAGCTCGCAGGCATTGCTTACCACCTGCTCGAAATTGAGCCGCACGCGGATCTTCTCGAAGGATTCCTTCTCCGTGCCGTCGATCGAGAGAAGGATGTCGTTGAGGCCCGCCTCCAGGAGCTCCGCCGACCGTTCCGGAGTCAGGAGCGAGACATTCGTGCAGATGTTGACTTCCTTGATGCCGCCGTCGACCAGGATGCGGATGCGCTTGGCCAGCTTCTTGTCCAGCAGCGGCTCGCCGTCGCGGAAGAGGGCGACGCGCTTGACGAAACGGGCATGGTCGATGATTTCCCGGGCGATCTTGTCGAACAGATCGTCCTTCATCGTCGGCGTATGGCGCGTCCACTCCGCGATGGTGCACATCGGGCACCGCGCGTTGCAGGCGTTGACGGTTTCGATCTCGAAATAGCTCGGGAACTCGAGGAGGCTCGCGTAGCCCTCGCCCGGGCGTATGCGCCTTGCCAGGTAGTCCTTGCGCTCTTGAAGCGTGTTCATCGCCGCTGCCTGGTCAACCTTTCGCGCGGATGCCCCCGCCCCTTCGGGCTGCCGCGCGCGACGGCCGTAAGAGCCGGAAAATACAGGAGAAGGGCCGGAACTCTATAGAAGGGCGCTGGAGCGAAGGCAAGCGACAACGGCCGGCCTGCGGCGCCGCCGCGGCCGTTCAGCCCGGCTCCACCGTCGCGGCCGCCCCAGCAAACGCGCGCGCCGCATCGGCGCAAAGCGCTTTCATCGTGCGAAACCGGAAGCTCAGCAGCGCCTGCGCCTTGGCGGAATCCAGCGACGTGTCCAGCGGCCGTGGTTCGAGGAACGGAAAATCGCGAATGCTGCACGGGACGATCTGCGGCCTGATCGGGACCAGGCGCGAGACCTCCTGCACCAGGAGCTCGAGCAATTCCAGGCGCGACATCGGGTGCGGCCCGCCGAGGTTGAACAGGCCCGTGATGTTGCGGCGCGCGAACTCCATGATGCCGCGGCCCACGTCGGAAACATCGGCCGGCGCAAACCGCTGATCCTGCGCGCAGCGCAGGACGCGACCCGCCCGCAGATCCTCCAGCCATTCCCCGATCAGGGCATGCCAGCCCGGCCTGATGCCTACGGTCTTCGACATGCGCAGGACCAGCCACGGGCCCGGCAAGGTCCGGAAGAACCGCTCGACCTCCGCCTTGTGCCGGCCGTAGGTAAGGATGGGGCAGGGCTCGTCGTCCTCGCGGTAGTTGCCCAGCCGGCCGTCGAACACGGCATCGCTCGAGGCGAATACGGGAACGATCCCGGCGGCACGCAGGTCGTGCACGAGATCGATCACCGCCCGGACGTTCATGTCCCAGCTGCGCTCGGGATCGCGCGCGCATTCGTCCATCGTCGCATTGGCGATCAGGATGATGCCGTGCGTGAAGTTGCCCGCCAGCTCGACCGGAAGCTGCGGCAGACGCATGGTCTGCGCATCGAAACGGATGCCGCCCGGGAATGGCTTGCTGCGGTAGGTGCCCAATGCCTGGTCCGGGCCGAGCAGCCGGAGCAGCTCCTGCCCGATGAACCCTGACGCGCCAACGATCATTGCGCGCATCAAGCAATTCCAGCCCAGCGCATCCGGATACCCCTTGCGAGCGGCGTGGCCGCTTCTGTAGCCGCACGGGCGGTCTTTGCCAACCGAAAGCTTGGGGCCCGCCGCGATGCTGGCAGCCTGTCACCACACGCGCGCGGCGGCGCTAGCGCGCGGGCCGGCGCCGGACGGTGACGACGAGTGCGGAGAAGCCGGCCGGAGGGGCATCGGGCTGGGCCGGCCTGGCGGTCCTCACGCATTGCGCCAGGGCCTTCCAGGCACGGCGAAGGGCGGCGACCGCTCCGAAGCCGCCGCTCGCCGCCGGATCGTATACGTCCAGCGACGTGCTGAACTTCCGAACCGGAAAGTATTTGATTAACAACGATAAAATGTGCGTGTGCGTGGCGAAGGGCAGCGGCTCGAAGCCTTGCCGGATGAAGGCCAGGACCGCCCCTTCCCGGTGCCGCAAGAACGCGTCCAGGTCGTGCTCCATGCGCTCCCAGACAACGAAAACGCCGATGCCGGCATAGACGACCAGGGCCCTTTCGCCGTCGCGTCCTTCGAGCGCTTCCGGAAGCGCCACGTTGAAATCCGTGCGGTTGTCGGGGCCGCTCGGATCGGCGACCCGCCCCACGCGGACACCCGACGGCGGCGCCGGCGCATAGGCTTCGGAATCCCCGATATAGAGCACGTCGACCCCGTCGGCGTTCAGCCCCTTCAGCCGGCGCGCCACCATCCCCGCGATGCGCGCGCGATGGCCTGCGGCAGGACCGCCCACGCTGGCCGGGCGCTCCGGTTGCGGCTTCAGGAAGTGCGACGGCGGGATCTTCTCGACCACGTCGTTGCGCGGATCGTCGATCAGCGGGATCCGGCCCGGCGCGCCGCCGCGGATCATGTCCTCGTTGTAGATGCGCACGGCCGGCAGCCAATGCCAATGGCTGATGTGGGAAATCGGCGGCTGCGGCAGCCGCTCCAGGATATCGTCGACGAAGGCCTTGAACGGGGCGACGCGGGCCTGCAGGTCGTCGGGCAAGTCCTTCGCGTGGTAGTACAGCGTCTCGGTGCACGATCGCCGCTGCTCCGAGGTCGCCCAGGTGCCGACGTTCGTCACGATATCCGACGCCAGCCATGCCAGGCGCGCCTGTTCGCTCGGGAACGTCGGCGCCACGCGAAGCAGGTACGATTCCGAATGCGGCTCCTGCAGCTCGACCATCAGGAACGCGTCCGAGTCGGTCATCGCGCAGAAGCGGCCATCCGGGCAGAATTCGGTGATGAATCCGTAGTCGACCGGGCACAGGACCTTGTCCATGATGCGGTCGACGCGGAAGCAGAACGGCGTGAGGAGCAGCCCGCGCATGGCAAGGCAGTCCTCCGATATGCGCCAGTAGATCTGGTTGTAGTAGGCGGTCTCGACGATGTTCGGCTCGTTGATGATGCGCGCCCGAGCATGGTTGTGCAGGTTGGCGAAGATCGCCTGCATCATGGTGCGGGGCGGAACCGAGAGGATGCCGGTCCGCGGATCGACGCGCTCGTGGAGCCAGGCGCGCATCGGCGCCTCGATCGTGCGGATGCTGGTGCCCAGGATGACGCCGTACCCGTCGTGCATGCGCTGCACGATGCTCTTCATCGATCCCGGCGTGAGCACGAAGTCCGCGTTGAGCAGAATGACATAGGTGCCGATCGCGGAATCGCCGAGATCGAGGATGCCCTTGGCATAGGCCAGCGTCAGCGGCACGCCGTAGTCGGTGCGGCCGTTGGGCGGGAAGAACTCATCCAGCGTGACGAACCGGGTCTTGATGCCCGCCAGGGCGCCGACGAACCGGGGATCGGCCCGCAGACGACCGATCTCGGCTTCCTTGGTGACGATCGCCAGCTCGAAATCGCAGTGCTCGTTCAGGTAGGAGAAATTGTCTTCGGCCCTGAGAGAAGCCACGCACAGATCGAACCAGCGCTTGATGTAATAGTCGCCCCAGACCGGGGTGATCATGCGAACGCGCGGCTTGCTCATGCTGCTTTTCGAGGCCCCAGGTCGTCCGGGGTCTTCCCCCGCCGGGGCCATTAATCATATTCGTCGGCGGGCCGCAATCCGCCCGACCCCGCCCATGCCGGGCCGGGGTCAGAGCACGAAGTCGCCGGACTGGAGCTGGGCGAGGGAGACGCCGACGATGGTCAGGACGTCGCCAGGAGCGAGGTTGATGACCACGTTGCCGCCCTGGTCCTGCGCCTGGCTCGTCACGGCGGCGAAGGAGGCGAAGCCGAACCCCGTCAGGTCGATTTCATCCGTGGTCCCGCCGGCGATGAAGTCCAGGATCCGGTCCGCGCCGCATCCCGGTGCGAAGGTGAACAGATCGTCGCCCGAGTAGCCGACCAGCGTGTCCGCGCCGGCGCCGCCGATGAGCGTGTTGTCCCCTTCATTACCGACGAGGATGTTGTCCAGCGCGTTGCCGGTTCCATTTATGTCTCCCGCGCCGCTCATCAGCAGGAGGTTCTCGACGCCCGCCGCCAGTGCGTGGTTCACCGACGCCGCGACCGAATCGCTGCCCTCGTTCGTCGGCAGCGCGTCCGCCATAAGGCCCGCCCCGTACGTCACCTGGTAGCCCGTCTGCGTCGGGCCGCCCATGTAGAAGTTCACCTGCTGCGTCGTCGAACCCGTCACCTGGTACAGCACGTCCTTCCAGCCGTCCCCGTTCCGGTCGATGAAACCCTGCACCGGGATCCCGGCCCAGTAGCTCAGCGCGATCGTCGACGAAACAACCCCGCCCGACATCAGCCATACCTGGTTCGCCGACGTCCCGTTCGTGACCAGCAGATCGGCTTCCCCGTTGTGATCGAAGTCAGCCCATCCCTTCACGGTCCAGCCGGCGGGCACCGAAGGCGGCCCCGCCGCTTCGACCACGACGTCGTCGGCATCGTCGACGAGATAGACGTCGTCACCCAGGCCACCGATCAGTGTGTCAGCACCCGCGCCGCCGTCGAGCGTATCGACGCCGCCGCCGCCGGTAAGCGTGTTCGCACCCTCGTTGCCGGTGATCGTGTTGTCCTGCGCGTTCCCCGTCCCGTTGATCGCGCCCGCACCGCTCGCCAGCACCAGGTTCTCGACCCCCGCCGCCAGCACATAGCTCACCGAGGACGTCACCGTGTCCGTCCCCTCGTTCCCCGGCAGCGCGTCCGCTACCAGGCCCGCCCCGTACGTCACCTGGTAGCCCGTCTGCGTCGGGCCGCCCATGTAGAAGTTCACCTGCTGTGCCGTCGAACCCGTCACCTGGTACAGCACATCCTTCCAGCCGTCCCCGTTCCGGTCGATGAAGCCCTGCACCGGGATCCCGGCCCAGTAGCTCAGCGCGATCGTCCCGCTGACCACACCCCCCGTCAGCAGCCACACCTGGTTCGCCGATGTCCCGTTCGTCACCAGGACGTCCGCCTCCCCGTCCAGGTTGAAGTCCGCTACCCCCTTCACCGTCCAGCCAGACAGAACCGTGGGCAGGTAGAGTTCCATCGCCGTGTCGCCGGCGTTGTCCACGACATAGGCGTCGTTGCCGCCGCCGCCGGCCATCCGGTCGGCGCCGGCGCCGCCGTCGAGCAGATTGCTGCCGGAATTGCCGACCAGCGTGTCGTTGCCGGCGCCGCCGAGGGCCGTGATGTTGCCGGTCCCGCCCAGCTCGAGCACCTCGACGTTGGCGACGACCGTGGCGTTCGCCAAGGTGGAGATCACGCGATCCGCCGTTCCCTGGCCCGCCTGCTCGACCACCGTGTCCCCGGCATTGTCCACGTAATACGTGTCGTTGCCCGTCCCGCCGGACATGTAGTCGGCGCCGGCGGCGCCGTTCAGCACGTTGTTGCCGGAATTGCCGAACAGCGTGTCGTTGCCGCTGCTGCCGGTCGCGGCCAGGTTGCCGCTGCCGGTCATCACCAGGACCTCGACGTTCGACGGAAGCGTCAGGCTGACGGACGCATAGACCGAGTCGATTCCGCCGCCGGCGTTCTCGACCACCGTGGTGGAGCCGTTGTCGACGACGAAGGCATCATTGCCGGCGCCGCCGATCAGCGTGTCCGTGCCGCCAACGCCGTTGATCAGGTCGTTGCCGCTGCCGCCGTCCAGCGTGTCGTTGCCCGACGAGCCGGTCAGCGTGTCGTTGCCGTCGAGGCCGTAGATCAGCGACTTGCGCGTCGCGGTCAGGACGTCGTTGCCGGCGGTGCCGGTGATCGTCGTCGGCGCGTCCAGCGCCAGGATCGCCTGGCCGAGCGCCAGCACGTCCGCCCGCTTGTAGTAGGTGTTCGTGTTGGCGACGTTGTCGTTCTCGTTGTCGCCGTCGTAGATCGTCAACGCGCTCGACGTCAGCAGCGACGTGAACTCCGCGACGGTCAGCTTGCGGCCGATCGTCTGCACCGCCAGCTCCTGCGCGAGCGCCACGATGCCGGCGATCTGCGGCGTCGCCTGGCTGGTGCCGTGCATCGTGACCGTGCTGCTGCCCGACGCGCCGGCGCCGGTGATCGGCGCGCCGGGCGCGAAGATGTCGACCAGCGTCGTCGAGCGCTGGCTGAACGGCGTGATCTGGTCGGCCGAGGAGGAATAGGCGATCGCGCCGCTGCCGTACGACCAGCCGCCGCTGTTCCCGTCGTAGACGGCGCCGACGCCGATCACGTTGGGGTCGGCGGCGATGTCGCTGGCGCCCTGGGTCTGGTACGAGTAGTAGCTGTTGCCCGCGGCGGCGACGGTGACGATCCCCTGGCTGGCCAGGGCCTGGAACTCGTTGCCGAGATACCAGTGCGTGCTCGCCGTCGTGTAGTTGACCCCGGATCCCAGCGACAGGTTGACGCTGACGACGTTATAGGCCGCGCCGTTGTTGATCACCCATTGCAGCGCTTCCTCGATGTCGGAATACCAGGCGCCGCCGCCAGCGTCGGGAAAGACCTTGAGAGCGATGATGTTGGCGCCCGGCGCGACGCCGATCGATCCCGCGGCGATGCTGGCGACGTTGGAGCCGTGGCCGCCGTAGTCGCTCGCGTCGGCGTCGTTGCTGCCGTAGAAATCGTAGGAATAGGCGATGTGGCCGCTGAAATAGGGATGGCTGTAGTTGATGCCGGTGTCGATGACGACCACGCTGTAGCCCGAGCCGTCGATCCCGGCGAAGCGCGCATCGGCGCGGAAGGCGTTGACGCCCATCAGCGCATCGGACTGCGCGTCCTGCGGCGACAGATCCGGAGCCATCTCGGCATAGATGTGCGCCGGTTCCGGCTGGACGGCGCGTGCGGTCGCGAAATCCGGCGTCGATCCGCCATTGCCCGCGAAGGCGGCGTCGCCGCTGTCGACGCCGGGCCGTGCGCCGGCGCCGGTCGCGACCGGCGCCGGCGGCTCCGCCGCGGCATCATGCGTCCGCACCAGGCCGAAGCTGAGGGATGGATCAGGCGAGTCGGCGACGATCGAGCCGATGGCGCGGCCGCCAAACTCCTCGGCTTCCTCGGCGTCCAGGCCCGTGGCGCTAGAGGTCGTCGCCATTGCCCGTCATCTCATCCAACGGTTCGCAGGCTTCCGCTCGCAGAAAGGCGCGCGTCACTGGCGAGACCGCAGGCGCGTCCTCGCCATGACCCGGCGGGGCGATGCGCGGCCGACCGTCGCTCACCCGGATCGACAAGCCGTTCGTACTCGAATTGCAGACCATAATGGTGCTCGTATCACCGATTATAGCGGGCGGTCTGCGTACCGGATCATCTTCCGACGGGAGGAGTTTCGATTTTCTTAACGGCGCACCGGCCGGGCCGCGCAACCGGCTTCTGGACAATTTGGTCTTAATTGTTGATTCGCCCAAACAATCGGCTGCGCATGCGGCGAACGCGTGGCGCCCTGGCCGGCGCTCGGTCCCCGGCGGGCCGCGACCGGGGAACGCGGCCCCGTCGATCGGGCCGCAGAGACGGGATCGGGGCGCCGCGGCGCCCCGCATCGAACCGCCGGGCCGCCATGGCCGGGGTGGTTCTCGCTGGGGTCCCCGGCCATGGCGAGCCCGTGGCTCGCAGAAAGGCGGTCAGCCCTTCTTCGGCTGGGTGGCGGCGCCCACGATCTTGGCGCAGGTGCCGGCCGGGACGTAGATCCAGGCGTCGGCCTGGGCGTCCTTCTTGGAGGTGCCGGCGCAGCTCGACTGGGCGGTCTGGCAGTCGTTCTTGCCGGCCTTGACGATGCCGTAGCACTTCTCCTGCTTGCCCTTGTCCTGCGCCTGGGCGGGGGCCTGGGCCGCGCCGGCGACGAGCGCCAGCGCAACGGCCAGCACGGCCGCGGAGGCGGATGGGTTTTGCATGCTGTCGTCTCCCGATATGATGGAACGGTCCGCTTTCGTCGATTTCCGTCCCCTGTCCCCGCTAGTTCGCGGCGCGGCGAAATAGGTTACAGGCGAGGCCCGATCCCATGGGCGATGCGTGGAACGAGCTGATCACACCGCCGTGAAAGCCGACGAATGGTCCGGCTGGATGGCGGCCGCGCAGGAGGGCGACGCCGCCGCCTACCGCCGGCTGCTCGTCGCGATCGCGCCCTTCATCCGCGCCATCGCCGCCCGCCAGCACCGCGCGCCCGACCGCGTCGAGGACGTCGTGCAGGACGTGCTGCTGACCGTCCACCGCGTGCGCCACACCTACGATCCCGCCCGCCCGTTCGCGCACTGGCTCGCCGCCATCGCCAAGCGCCGGTCGATCGACGCGTTGCGCCGGCACGGCCGCATCGGCCAGGCCGAGGTCGCCGACGAAGCCGCCTATGCAACCTTCGCCGACCCCCGGGCGAACAAGGAAGAGGCGGCCAGCGCGGCGGCCGACGCGCTCGGGCCGGCGCTGGCCGCGCTGCCCCCGGGGCAGAGGGAGGCCGTCGAGCTGCTGAAGCTGCGCGAGATGTCGCTGAAGGAAGCATCGCGGGCGAGCGGCAAGTCGGTCGCCGCCCTCAAGGTCAACGTCCACCGCGCCCTCAAGGCGCTGCGGGCGAGGCTCGGAAAGACATGAGCATGCCGCAGGCACCCGAACGGCTCCCGACCGAGCGCCTCATCGACCGCCTGGTCGCGGACGCGCGGCCGGTCCGGCGCCTGCGCCCGCCCGCGCTCCGCGCCGCGCTGTGGCTGGCCGCGGTTGCCGTCCTCGCCACGGTCGCGATCCTGCTCCTGGCCGACATGCCGCTGTTCGCCGCGCGCGCACAGAACCCCTGGCTTGCCCTCGAGATGGCCGGGGCGCTCGTCGCCGGGGTCGCGGCGGTGGTCGCGGCGTTCCACCTCAGCCTGCCCGACCGCGCGGGCGCCTGGGCGCTGCTGCCGCTGCCCGGCCTCGCGCTCTGGCTCGCCGGCAGCGGCTTGGGCTGCTGGGCCGACTGGATCCGGTTCGGCACCGGGCGCTGGGACTTCGGCGAGAGCCTGGTGTGCCTGCGTTTCATCGCGGCCGTCGGCCTGCCGCTGGGCCTGAGCCTGCTCGTCATGCTGCGGCGCGCCTGCCCGCTCGCGCCCGCCCGCGTGGCCGCCGTCGGCGGGCTCGGCGCCGCCGGGCTGTCCGCCTTCCTGCTGCAGTTCTTCCACCCGTTCGACGTGACCGTGCCCGACCTCGCCATGCACGTCCTCGCCGCCGGCGCCGTCGTGGCAGCCTCCTCCCTCGGCGCGCGGTTCTCGAGCTCAAGCGGGCGCACGTCGCCCGCATAGACCCGCCTGCAAACTTCGGCGCGCGCGTGCCTTCCAGCCTGTGCAAACGATATCAGAAAACGTTTGCAGGCCGCAGCCGCATCCGCTACTGAATCCGCGGCAGGGGGAAGGCAAAGAGCGAGCGAACACGCGCCGCGTCCGGCGCCCGCCGCGACGTTTCCCCGTCGACCCGGGAGCCGCGCGCATGAGCCGAAACGCCCCGCTGATCATCGACGCCTTGCAGATCCCGACGCCGGAGCGGCGCTGGTTCGAGGAATGGAAGGCCGGCGGCGTCGGCTGCGTGCATGCCACCATGGCGATCTGGGAAGGCGCCGAGGAGACGCTCTCCCATATCGGCCGCTACAAGCGCGTGCTCGAGGAGAACGCCGACCTCGTGGCGCAGGCATCGACCGCCGACGACATCGAGCGCATCGCCGCCTCCGGCCGCACCGCGGTCGTGTTCGGCTTCCAGAACACCGCGCCGGTCGAGCACGACATCGAGCTGTTCCGCACCTTCCGCGATCTCGGCGTGCGCGTCATGCAGCTCACCTACAACCTGCAGAACTACATCGGCTGCGGCTACTGGGAGGCCAACGACAGCGGCATCTCCTCGCGCTTCGGCCGCAAGGCGATCGAGGAGATGAACCGCCTCGGCATCCTGATCGACCTGTCGCATTGCGGCGAGCGCACCACGCTCGAGGCGATCGAGCTGTCGGCGCGGCCGGTCTCGATCACGCACGCCAATCCGCGCGAATACGTCGGCAGTCCCAACTTCGGCGCCGGGCGCCTCAAGACGACCGAGGCGATCAAGGCGCTGGCGCGCCGCGGCGGCGTCCTGGGCCTCAGCCCCAACCGCAACATGATCAAGCACGGCACCGACACGACGCTCGAGCAGTTCTGCGACATGGTCGCCTGGGTCGTGGAGCGCATCGGCATCGACGCCGTCGGCATCGGCACCGACTACTGCGCCGGCCATCCGCCGACCATCCGCAACTGGTGGCGCTACGCGCGCTGGTCGCGCGAGAGCGCGCCGGCGGCGCAGATGAAGATCGCGCCGCACGAAGGCTGGCAGGCCTGGTTCCGCTCGCCCGTGGACTTCCCCAACATCACAGCGGGCCTGTCGAAGGCCGGCTTCGCCGAAACCGAGGTCGCCAGGCTGATGGGCGGCAACTTCCTGCGCCTGTTCCGCGAGAGCTTCTGCGACGCCGCTTCCGTCCCGCGCCCGGCCGCGGCCGCGAGCTAGGGCAGCCCCGCATGCACGCGGTCGCGCTGAGCAAGGTCGAGAAGACCTACTTCGCCGGCCAGGGCGACGTGCATGCGCTCGGGCCGCTCTCGCTCGCGATCCCGGCCGGCCAGACGCTCGCCGTGGTCGGCCCCAGCGGCTGCGGCAAATCGACCCTGCTGCGCATCATCGCCGGCCTCGACGACGCCACCGGCGGCTCGGTGCGCGTCGCCGACCGCGAGGTCAGCGCGCCGATCCCCGACGTCGGCATCGTCTTCCAGCGCGACCTGCTGCTCGACTGGCGCACGGTGACCGACAACGTGATGCTGCCGGCCGAGCTCAACCGGCGCATCGACCGGCCGGCCGCGCGCGCGCGCGCCCAGGCCCTGCTCGAGCAGCTCGGCGTGGCCGAGTTCGCCGCGCGCTATCCCTGGGAGCTGTCGGGCGGCATGCGCCAGCGCGTCGCCATCGCGCGCGCCATGCTGTGCCGGCCCTCGATGCTGTTCCTCGACGAGCCGTTCAGCGCGCTCGACGCGCTGACGCGCGACCAGATGAACGTGATCCTGCAGGGCGTGCAGGCGGGGCAGGGCGTGACCACGCTGCTGATCACCCACAGCATCCAGGAGGCGGTCTTCCTGTCCGACCGCGTGGTCGTGATGTCGGCGCGGCCGGGCACGGTGCTCGACGACATCCCCGTCCCCTTCCCGCGCCCGCGCCGGCTCAGCCTGCGCGAGGATCCCGCATTCGTCGACATCGCGCGCCGCATCCGCGTGCATTTCGAGCGCGCCGGGGTGCTGGTCGGATGAGCGCCGACGTGACCCAGACCTCGCCGGTCGCCGCCACGGCCAGGGCGGCAGCCCGGCGCCGCGCCAGGCCCGCCGGCACGGTCGCCCTGCCGCTCATCAGCGGCATCGGCGGCCTCATCGTCTGGGAGCTGGTGGTGCGCGCGATGAGCCTGCCGCCCTACCTCCTGCCGGCGCCGACGCTGGTCGCCCAGGTGATGGTCGAATACTGGGGCATGCTGATGCGCCAGCTCGGCTTCACCGCCTTCGCGGCGGCGGCCGGATTCCTGATCGCGCTGGTGCTCGGCGTCGTCGCCGGCGCGGCGATCACCGCCTCGCGCCTGGTCGACCGCATGGTCTATCCGTGGCTGGTCATCTCGCACGCGATCCCCAAGGTCGTGGTCGCGCCGCTGTTCATCGTCTGGATCGGCTTCGGGCTGACCAGCGAGATCATCTTCACGGTCGTGTTCACCTTCTTCCCGATCGTCGTCAACACGGTGACCGGATTGAAGTCGGCCGATCTCGACCTTTTGACCCTGGTGCGCTCGATGGGCGCGAGCCCCTTGCAGAGCCTGTGGAAGATCCGCATCCCGGCGGCGCTGCCCAGCATCTTCGCCGGCATCAAGATCTCCGCCACGCTGGCGCCGGTCGGCGCCGTGATCGGCGAGTTCGTCGCGTCGAACCAGGGCCTCGGCCACATGCTGCTGCAGGCCACCGGCAGCCTGGAAACCCCGCTCGCGTTCGCCGCCGTGTTCGTCATCTCGGTGTTCGGCATCGCGATCTGGTACCTGGCCGAGCTGGTCGAGCGGCTCAGCATCCCGTGGCACGCCAGCCAACGGGGCACGATCCTGGGAGCATGAACAAGGGAGGATCCGCCATGAAGAAGACTTCGATCGCCGTGATGGCCGCCCTGGCGGCGGCCGCGCTGACCGGCAACGCCGAGGCGCAGAAGGTCAACCTGCTGCTCGACTGGGGCTGGCTGCCCTACCACACCGTGTTCCTGACGGCCGAGGACAAGGGCTACTACAAGGATGCCGGGCTCGAGGTGAAGATCGAGCAGGGCCGCGGCTCGGCCACCACCGCGGTCGTGGTCGGCCAGGGCAGCTTCGACATCGGCCACATCAACGTCACCAACGCGGCGCAGGCCATCGCCAAGGGCGTGCCGCTCAAGGTCGTCGCCGTCTACCAGCACCGCTCCTCGGCCTCCTTCATCGGCATGAGCGACAAGGTGCAGCTCAAGGGGCCGGACTCGCTCAAGGGCATCAAGATCGGCAGCACGCCGGGCGGCTCGGACGGACTCAGCCTCGCCATCTTCACCAAGATGAACAACATCCCCAAGGATGCGCTCAACATCGTCGGCCTCGACGGCGCCGCCAAGCGCGCGGCGCTGCTCAACGGCACGGTCGACGTGGTCAGCGGCGACAGCCACGCCTACGCCGCGATCGTGCGCGGCCAGGGCAAGCAGCCCTCGCTGCTGCTGCTGGCCGACTACGGCGTGCCGCTGCTCGGCTTCGGCTTCGCCGCCAACGAAGGCTTCCTCAAGCGCGAGCCGCAGGCGGTCAAGAAGTTCCTCGCCGCGACCAAGCGCGGCTTCGCCACCGCCGCCGCCGACCCCAAGGCCGCCTGCCAGTTCATCCAGGCCAAGGTGCTGATCCCCGGCAGCCTGGAGCAGTGCGTCGACTACTTCACGGGCCTGCTCGAGCTGTCGCAGCCGGCCGCTGACGCCAACTGGGGCCGGCAGACCGACCAGGAATGGGAGAAGCTCGTCTCCACGCTCAAAGGCGTCGACGAGATCAAGAGCGACAAGAAGCCGAGCGAGTACTTCACCAACGAGTTCGTGCCCTGACAGGGGGCAACATGCTCCGAGCCGAAGGCCGGCGGCGATGACGTCCCACGACGTCATCGTCGTCGGCGGCGGGCATAACGGGCTCGTCTGCGCCGCCTATCTCGCCGGCGCGGGGCTCGACGTCGTCGTGCTGGAGCGGGGCCCGCGCCTCGGCGGGCCCGCCGGCACGGTCGAGTTCCTGCCCGGCTATTCCTGCACCTACTCCAACTCGCCCGGCTCGCTCGAGCCCAAGATTGCGCGCGAGCTGGAGCTCGAGCGCCACGGCCTGCGCTTCCTCACCCAGGACCCGACCCTGGTCCATCCGCTCGACGACGGGCGGCTGTTCGTCGCCTGGCGCGACCGCGACCGCACGGCCGCGCAGTTCGACGCCTTCGCCGCCGGCGAATCGGCGCGCTACGACGCGATGTTCAAGTACGTGCAGGACTTCGCCGACCGCCTGGGCATCTCGCTGTTCGGTCCGCCGCCGACCTTGCAGGAGCTGGTGCGCAACCTGACGACCCTCGCCGACCAGGAAGCCTTCTCGCGCCTGTTCTTCGGCAGCGTGCGCGACCTGTTCGAGGAGTTCGGCCTGGCCGAGGAGACCAAGGCGGTGCTCGGGCCGATCAGCACCGTCGCCGGCCTCGCGGCGCCCGGCACGCCGGGCACGCCGATGAACCTGCTGATGCGGCCGCTGTCGCTCGCCTCGGTCTCGGCCGACGCCGGCTACGACCCGCGCCGCATGCCGCTGCGCGGCTCGACCGGCCTGCCGGTCGGCGGCATGGGCGCGATTGTCGAGGCGATCGCCGCGAGCGCGCGGGCGCGCGGCGCGACCGTGCGCACGGACGCGCAGGTCCAGCGCATCCTCGTCCGCGGCGGCGCCGTCAAGGGCGTCGTCACCGCGTCGGGCGAGGAGATCGAGGCCGCGATCGTGGTGTCCGCGGTCAACCCGCGCATCACCGTGCTCGACCTGGTCGAGGACCAGCCGGACTGGGCCGAGATCAAAGGCAAGATGGCGCGCAAGCGCATGGCCGGCAAGGCGTTCAAGCTGGTGCTGGCGCTCGAGGCCGCGCCGCGCTACGCCGCCGTCCGCGACGACGCCGAGGCAGCGCTGCTCGCCAGCGCCCAGTTCCGCATCGCGCCGACGCTCGCCTATCTCGAGGAAGCGCACACCGACATGCTGCTGGGCCGCCCGCCCCTGAAGCCGATCATCTGGGGCCTGTGCCCGTCGATGGGCGCGCCGAACCTCGCGCCCGCGGGGCGGCACATCATGAGCCTCAACATCGGCAACGCGCCGTACCACCTGAAGAACGGCGACTGGGCGGTCGAGAAGGAGCGCGTGGCGCGCCGTTGCATCGACCTGCTGACGCGCTGGATGCCCAACCTGCCCGACATCATCGCCGGCTACCGCGCCTTCAGCCCGGTCGACATCGAGCGCGAGCTGGGCCTGGTCGAGGCCAACATCACGCATGGCGACATGCTGCCCTGGAACCAGTTCTGGATGCGGCCGCTGCCGGGCCTGCACGACTACCGCACGCCGACGCGCGGCCTGTACCTGAGCGGCGTCGGCACCTGGCCCGGCAACTACGTCTCGGGCATCCCGGGCCACAACACGAGCCGGGCCGTGCTCGAGGACCTGCGCGAGCGGCGGATCGAGGCCGGGCGCAGGACGACGGTGACACTCGCAACCTGAAGGGACCGCCATGCAGGAATTCCTCGTCAACATCAAGTTCGTCTGGCCCGAATCAATCACCGAGGCGACGCGCAAGGAGCTGCGCGAGAAGGAGATCAGGATGGCCGGCGAACTGGCCAGGAAGGGCCATCTGGTGCGCATGTGGCGCGTCATCGGCCGCCGCGAGAACTGGGGTCTCTGGCGCGCGAAGGACGCGACCGAGATGCACGCGATCCTGTCCGGCCTGCCGATCTGGCCCTACATGGACGTGACCGTCCACGCCATGGCCGTCCATCCGGTCGATCCCTCGCCGCCGCAGTGAGCGCCCCGTAGACGCACCGCCATGGACCGCGAACGCCGGGTGACCACCGTCGTCGACGTGGCGCGCCGCGCCGGTGTGTCGGCGGCGACCGTGTCGCGCGTGCTCGCCGGGCGCAACGTGGTGGCGGAGGCGACG
>CAZLBB010000076.1:392-26029 GCA_964557415.1 uncultured Rhodospirillaceae bacterium | reverse complement strand
CGAAGGCGAGGATGTGGGTGGCGATGCGGTCGAGGAACCAGCGGTCGTGGCTGATGATGACGGCGCAGCCGGCGAAGGCGCCGAGCGCGTCCTCGAGCGCGCGCAGCGTGTCGACGTCGAGGTCGTTGGTCGGCTCGTCGAGCAGCAGCAGGTTGGCGCCGGACTTCAGCATCTTGGCGAGGTGCACGCGGTTGCGCTCGCCGCCCGAGAGCTGGCCGACCTTCTTCTGCTGGTCCGGCCCCTTGAAGTTGAACGCGCCGCAATAGGCGCGGCTCGGCATCTTGCGCGGCCCCAGCTCGATCTGGTCGAGCCCGCCGGAGATCTCCTCCCACACCGTCTTGTCGGGCGCGAGCGCGTCGCGGCTCTGGTCGACATACCCGAGCTTCACCGTCTCGCCGACCTTGATCTCGCCGCTGTCGGGCTTCTCCTGGCCGGTGATCATGCGGAACAGCGTGGTCTTGCCGGCGCCGTTGGGGCCGATCACGCCGATGATGCCGCCGGGCGGCAGGCGGAAATCGAGGTTCTCGATCAGCAGGCGGTCGCCGTAGCCCTTGGTCAGGTTGTGCGCGTCGATCACCTCCTGGCCGAGGCGCGGGCCGGCGGGGATGATGATCTGCGCCGTCTCGGGCGCGCGGTCCTTGCTCTGCGCCAAGAGCGCCTCGTAGGCCTGGATGCGCGCCTTGCTCTTGGCCTGGCGCGCGCGCGGGCTGGCGCGCACCCATTCCAGCTCCTGCGCCAGGGTACGCTGGCGCGCGGTCTCCTCGCGGCCTTCCTGCTCCAGCCGCTTCTGCTTCTGCTCGATCCAGGACGAGTAGTTGCCCTCGTAGGGGATGCCCTTGCCGCGGTCGAGCTCGAGAATCCAGCCGGTCACGTTGTCGAGGAAGTAGCGGTCGTGGGTGACGATCACGACCGTGCCGGCATATTCCTTGAGGAAGCGCTCGAGCCAGGCGACCGAGTCGGCGTCGAGATGGTTGGTCGGCTCGTCCAGGAGCAGCAGGTCGGGCTTCTGCAGCAGCAGCCGGCACAGCGCCACGCGGCGCTTCTCGCCGCCCGACAGGTGCTCGACCGCGCTGTCGCCCGGCGGGCAGCGCAGCGCGTCCATGGCAATCTCGATCGTGCGGTCGATCTCCCAGGCGTTGGCGGCGTCGATCTTCTCCTGCAGCTCGGCCTGCTCCTCGATCAGCCTGGTCATCTCGTCCGGGTCCTCGACCGTGCCGAGCTGCTCGCTGACCGCGTTGAAACGGTCGAGCAGCGCCTTGGTGCCCGCCATGCCCTCGACCACGTTCTCGAACACGGTCTTCGACGCATCGAGCTGCGGCTCCTGCGTCAGCATGCCGACCGAAGCGCCCTCGGCCACCCAGGCCTCGCCGGAATAGTCCTTGTCGACGCCGGCCATGATGCGCAGCAGCGTCGACTTGCCGGCGCCGTTGTAGCCGAGCACGCCGATCTTGGCCCCGGGCAGGAACGACAGCCAGATGTTGGTCAGGACCTCGCGCTGGCCCGGATAGACCTTGGTCAGGCCCTTCATCACATAGATGTACTGATAGGCGGCCATACCGGCCCCTCCGATCGGATTGAATGGAATAGTTGGTTGAAATGGCGGGGACTTGTAGCCGCAAGCCAGCGCGGAAGCAACGGCGAATGCGCCGGGACGCCCGCTTAGAGTATCTGACTGAGGAACTGTCTTGTCCGCGGGTCCCTGGCGTCGGCGAAGAATTCCCTGGGCGGGCCGTGCTCGACGATCACGCCGCGGTCGGTGAAGTAGACGTGGTCGGCCACCTCGCGCGCGAATCCCATCTCGTGCGTGACGATGGCGCAGGTCATGCCTTCCTCCGCCAGCTCGCGGATGGTGACCAGCACCTCCTTCACCGTCTCGGGATCGAGCGCGGCGGTCACCTCGTCGAACAGCATGATCTCGGGGTTCATCGCCAGCGAGCGGGCGATCGCCACGCGCTGCTGCTGCCCGCCCGACAGCTCGCCCGGATAGAAGTCCTCCTTGCCCTCGAGCCGGACCTTGGCGATCAGCCGGCGCGCGCGGGCCTCGACCTCCTTCCTGTCCTGCTTCAAGACGTGGATCGGCGCCATCATCACGTTCTCGAGCGCCGTGCGGTGCGGGAACAGGTTGTACTGCTGGAACACCATGCCGACCTTGCGGCGGAGCTGGAGCTTGTCGAGCCTGGGATCGTTGACCTCCTGCCCGTCCACCACGATCGAGCCGCGGTCGATCGGCACCAGCGCGTTGATGCAGCGCAGCAGCGTCGACTTGCCGGAGCCCGAGGGGCCGATGACGCAGATCACCTCGCCCTTGGCGACGTCGAGCGACACGCCCTTCAGCACCTCGACCTTGCCGAACGACTTGTGCACGTCGGCGATGTGGATCAGCGGCGCCTCGGTGCGCGTGACATGGCCGGCGGGGCTCATTCGCGCCTCATTTCACGGCGAAGCGCTTCTCGAGCGCCACCGTGGCGCGCGAGATCGGGTAGCAGTAGAGGAAGAACCACAGCAGCAGGTAGGCGTACATCGGCACCAGCAGCTCGTTGCGCGCCTCGGCCGCCAGCGCGTCGCCGGTCAGCGTCATCGCCTCGTTGACGCCGACGATCGAGCACAAGGGCGTGGCGACGGTCAGGATCGCGTACAGGTTCATCCACGGCGGCGTCATGCGCTTCACGCATTGCGGCAGGATGATCATCCACAGGATCTGCCGGCGCGAGAAGGCGAGCGCGTCGGCGGCCTCCCACTGGCCGAACGGGATCGAGCGGATCGCCCCGCGCACCAGCTCCGACACGTTCGCCATCACCGGCAGGGCGAGGCCGACCGTCGCCTTGAACCAGTCTGGCAGCGGGATCACGTGGCCGCCGACGTTCACCTCGAACGGCAGCAGCAGCATGCAGTAGAACAGCAGCACCAGCCACGGCGAGTTGCGGAAGAACTGCGTCATGAACCACGAGCCCGCGCGCAGCGGCGGCAAGAGCGAGATCTGGCACAGGCCCAGGATCGTGCCCGCCGCCGTGCCGATCGCCATGGCGAGGAAGCTGATGAGGATGTTGAGCGCGAAGCCCTGCGCCAAGAGCGGCGTCCATTTGAGGATGGTCGCGATGGTCGAAGGCTGGCCGGCGCCGCCCTGCGCCTCGGCGATGCCGGCGGAGAGCACGAACACCAGGGCCAGCGCCACGCCCCAGGCGGGCCCGAGCCGCGGCGCCGGCTCGGCTTCCGTCCGCCGGCCCGGGCGGAACGGCAGCAGGACCGGCAGGTCGCTCGAGCCGTAAAGGCCGGCCTTCACGACACGTAGCCGGGCACGCGCAGCGCTCGCTCCCATTTGTGCATGACCCAGACCACCACGCCGACCAGCGACACGTAGATCACCAGGAGGACGTTCATCATCTCCGGCACGTTGACCTCGTCGGACCAGATCTGGTTGGCGACGTAGAGCATCTCCGGCACGGCGATGGCGTAGGAGATCGTGGTGGTCTTCACCAGGTTGACCAGGTTGTTGTTGAGCGCCGGCAGGCTGATGCGGAAGGCGAGCGGCAGCAGGATGTAGACATAGGCGCGCAGGCGGCTGTATCCGAGCGCCTCGGCCGCCTCGATCGTCTCCTTCGGCACCGCCTCGATGCCGGCGCGGAAGATCTCGACGTTGAAGGCGCCGGCGTAGAACGACAGGCAGATCACGGCCCAGGCGAAGTTCGACACCAGGGCTACGCGCAGGCCGTCGTCCGACATGTAGGACAGGTAGTAGCCGAGCGCGAAATAGAAGAAGTAGAGCTGCACCAGCGGCGGCGTGTTGCGGAAGAACTGGATGTAGGCCTGCACGGCGAGCCGCACGGGCTTGAGGCGCGAGCCCTGCAGCCAGGCGCCGACCACGCCGACGACGACGCTCAACACCAGGCACGTGACCTGGAGCCTGACCGAGGTGAGGAACCCGTCGAAGAACCGCTGGCGGTCGAAGGCGTCGTAGAAGATGGTGAGCTTGATGCCGGTCGCGCCGTTGAGCCAGCGGAACCATTCCCACAGCGGCGTCAGGTCCATCGCGCAGTTCCGGATCGGCTGGGCAAGACGACGGGCGGATTCGCTGCCGATACCCTACGGCGCTCCCGTCCCCCCTCCCCTCGCGGGAGGGGGGGAGCAAACGAACGCGCTTCGGTCCGCCGTCAGCTCTTCGCCTTCTTCGCCTCCTCGTGCATCTTCTTCAGATAGGCCGAGGCCGGGATCTTCCACTTCTTCTCGAGCTCGATGAGCCGGCCGGTCCGGTGCCATTCCTTGATCATGTCCGACATGAACTTGCCCCACGGGCCCTCGCGCTCCTCCAGGCGCACGGCGAGGCCCCACGGCTCCTCCATGATCGTGGGCAGGCCCATCTCGAAGTCCTTCCACTTGGCGTCGGCCAGGCGCTCGGCGAAGGCGGTGTCGTCGTAGACCCAGCCGATGCAGTTGCCCTGCAGCAGCGCGGTCTCGACCTCGGCCTGGCCCTTGAACGAGATGAAGTCGGCGCCGTACTTCTCGGCCACCGGCTTGTTGTACCAGGCGCCCTGGATGCCGCAGACCTTCTTGCCCTTGAGCTGCTCCCAGGTCTTGAGGCCCGCCTTCTTCGCCGCCAGCACGTTGACGCCGGACGCGTAGTAGAGCGGCTCGACGATGCCGACGACCTGCCGCCGGTCGGGCTTGTCGTTCATGGTGGCGATCATCAGGTCGATCTTGCCCTGCTGCAGGAACTGCATGCGGTTGGACGACACCACCGCCTCGAGCTCCAGCTTCACGCCCAGCTTCTTGGCGACGTCGGCCGCCATGTCGGGCTCGAAGCCGACGATCTTGCCGGACGGATCGCGGAAGCCGAAGGGCTTGTAGTCGGCCTTCGAGCCGACCACGATCACGCCGCGCTGCTTGATCTTGTCGAGCGTCTGCGCGGCGACCGGCAGGGCGGCCACGGCGGCGGCCGCAAACGCGAACGCGCCCAGTCCCAAAAGGCGTCTGGTCATCTTCAACTCCCCCAAGTGCAGCGCCGCCCGGTATTCTTCCCGGGTGCGCGATGACGAATTCGGTTGGATTTGAGCATAGGACCACCGACCCAGCAACCCGTGGGCGCCCGGCCGGCCGGCAAGTGGCGCTGCCGGCGCTCGGGTGGCGTCCGTTCCGAATTCAGTCCTGCCGCCGCGCAGGACTTATAGTTCCGGTCGCCACGAGTCACGACAGCCGGCCGAGGCCACTGCCACTGCCGAAACAATAATCGTCTCTGTGATCATTCACGCTCGACTGGGCAATCGCGCAGTCGTGTACGCCGGACCACTTGCAGCGGCATAGGATTTGACAGCGTTACCGAAGTGGCCGGGCAGCATTCGGCCCGATCCAGCGCACGCGGAGCAGATCCTCGAGGGTGGGAGGGAACCGACATGGTCAAGTTGCAGGTCAACGGCCAGGAGCGGAGCTACGACGGCGATCCGTCGATGCCGCTCCTGTGGTACTTGCGCGACGAACTGGGGCTGACCGGTACCAAGTTCGGCTGCGGCGTCGCCGCGTGCGGCGCCTGCACGGTGCATGTCGACGGACAGGCCGTGCTGTCGTGCCAGACGCCGATGGACCTTGCGGCGGGCAAGTCGGTCACGACCATCGAGGGGCTCGACCCCGCCGGCAATCACCGCGTGCAGAAGGCCTGGCGCGCGCAGGGCGTGCCGCAATGCGGCTATTGCCAGAGCGGCCAGATCATGCAGGCCGCCTCGCTGCTGAAGGAGAAGCCGAACCCGACCGACCAGGACATCGACGACGCGATGGCGGGCAACATCTGCCGCTGCGGCACCTACACCCGCATCCGGGCCGCCATAAAGCAGGCGGCGAAGGAGGCGTGACATGGAACGGACGCTTCGTCTCGAGAACGTCAGCCGGCGGCATTTCCTGGCCGGCACCGCGTCCGTGGGCGGCCTGGCGCTGGCGGCGCAGTTCGTGCCGATCGGCGCCTTCGCGCAGGACCCGAAGAAATACGGCGCCGACGCCATGCCGAACGGCACCGTCAACGACCCGCGTGTGTTCCTGTCCATCGCCGCGGACGGCACGGTGACGATCACCTGCCACCGCTCGGAGATGGGCCAGGGCGTGCGCACCGGCATTCCGCTGATCCTGGCGGACGAACTGGAGGCCGACTGGGCCAAGGTCAAGATCGCCCAGGCGCCGGGCGACGAGAAGCGCTTCGGCAACCAGGACACCGACGGCTCGCGCTCGACCCGGCATTTCATGAAGCCGATGCGCGAATGCGGCGCCGCGGCGCGGCTGATGCTGGAGCAGGCGGCCGCCAAGCGCCTGGGCGTGCCGGTGGCCGAGGTCGAGGCGAAGAACCACGAGGTGATCCACAAAGCCTCGGGCCGCAAGCTCGGCTACGGCGAGCTTGCGGCCGAGGCCGGCGCCCTGCCGGTGCCGGCTCGGGAGAGCCTGAAGCTCAAGGACCCGGCGCAGTTCCGCTATATCGGCAAGGCGCAAGCCATCGTCGACAACTTCGACATGACGACCGGCCGCGCCACGTTCGGCCAGGACGTGCGGCTCGACGGCATGAAATACGCCGTGATCGCCCGCCCGCCGGTGCTCGGCGGCAAGGTGAAGTCGGTCGACAGCAGCGCAGCCATGAAGGTGCCCGGCGTCGAGAAGATCGTGCAGATCGACGGCCCGACGATGCCGGTGAAGTTCCAGCCGCTCGGCGGCGTGGCCGTCATCGCCAGGAACACCTGGGCAGCCATGAAGGGCCGCGAGGCGCTCAAGATCGAATGGGACCACGGGCCCAACGCGGTCTACGACTCGAAGGCCTACGAGCAGCAGCTGCTCGCCACGGCGCGCAAGCCGGGCAAGGTCGCGCGCAATCAGGGCGACTTCGACGCCGCCTTCGCCAAGGCGGCCAAGAAGGTCGAGGCGGAGTACTATCTGCCGCATCTCGCCCATGCCACCATGGAGCCGCCGGCGGCCACCGCGCGGATCGTTAATGGAAAATGCGAGGTCTGGGCCTGCGTGCAGAGCCCGCAGGCCACGCGCGACGACGTCGCCAAGCGCCTGGGGCTTTCGGCCGACGAGGTGACGGTCAACGTCACGCTGCTCGGCGGCGGCTTCGGGCGGAAGTCCAAGGCCGACTTCGCGACCGAGGCGGCGATCCTCTCCAAGGAGATGGGCGGCCAGCCGGTCAAGGTCGTCTGGACGCGCGAGGACGACATCCAGCACGGCTTCTACCACACCGTCTCGGCCGAGCGGCTCGAGGCCGGGCTCGACGCCTCGGGCAAGGTCGTGGCGTGGCGCCACAACTCCGTGGCGCCGTCGCTGATGGCCCTGTTCATGCCGGACCCGAAGCACGAATCGGGACTGGAGATGGGCATGGGGCTGGTGGACGTGCCGGTCGACGTCGCCAACCTGCGCATCGAGAACGGCGAGGCGGCGGCGCACACGAGGATCGGCTGGTTCCGCTCGGTGTCGAACATCCCGCACGCCTTCGCCGTCCAGTCATTCATCGCCGAATTGGCGGCGGCTTCGGGCAAGGACCCGAAGGACTACCTGCTCGAGCTGATCGGCAGCCCGCGCATCTTCGACCCGGCCCAGACGACGACCGACAAGTCGTACTGGAACAACGGCGAGTCGAGCGCGGTCTACAAGATCGACACGGCGAGGCTTGCCCGCGTGGTGCAGCTCGCCGCCGAGCGTGCGGAATGGGGCCGCAAGCTGCCGCCCGGCCAGGGCATGGGCATCGCCGTGCACCGCAGCTTCGTCAGCTACATCGCGACCGTGGTCGAGGCCGCGGTCGACCAGCGCGGCAACCTGACCGTGCCGCGGGTCACGGTCGCGGTCGATTGCGGACCCTACGTCAACCCGGACCGCGTGCGCGCGCAGATGGAGGGCTCGTGCGTCATGGGCATGAGCCTCGCCATGAAGGGCGAGATCTCGTTCAAGAACGGCCGGGTGGAGCAGAGCAACTTCACCGACTACGACATGGCGCGCATGGACGACGCGCCGCGCGCGATCGGCGTGCACATCGTCGATACCGGCTGGAACGAGCCGCCGGGCGGCGTCGGCGAGCCCGGCGTGCCCCCGTTCGCCCCGGCCCTGGCCAACGCCATCTTCGCGGCCAGCGGCAAGCGCATCCGGCGCCTGCCGATCGGCAGCCAGCTGCGCACCTGACGGGCGGCCACTCAGCGCAAGGCGCGGGGCCAGATGCCCCGCGCCTGTTCTTTTTCGTCCTCTCCGTCCTACCCTGCCGACAGCGCGTCGCGGGTCAGGATCGGCAGGCCCTCGAGTCCCTTGAGCGCGTCCTTGAGATGCGCGCGCCGGCGGCGCGTCAGCGGCGCGACCTCGACGCGTGCGGAGGGCGGCGTACCGCGGGCAAGGTCGACGAGCTGCTGGTCGAGCACGAAGCCCATCAGCGTGCGCTGCAGCTCGATCAGGCGGTCGGCCTCGTCGGTGCCGATCCGGTCGGCGGCAGCGGCGGCGCTCAGGCGGTCGGCGGTGCCGGTCTCGGTCAGCCGGCATTTCAACGCCAGCAGCCGCGCGAAGGCGACCAGCGGCATGGTGCCGCCGCGCTTGAGGTCCACGCGCCCGTTCTCGACGCGCAGGCGGCCGAGGAAGCCGATGGCGGTGCCGGCCTCCTCGACCTCCTTCGCCAGCAGGCGCAGGAACAGCGGCGCGCGCGCGGCCGCCTCGATCGCCATGCTGCGCAGCGCGTCGGCGAGCTCGGGATCGCCATGCGCGCGGCGGAAGTCGTAGAAGATGTCGACGTTGAGCAGGTTCTGCCCTTCCGCCCGCGCGATCCATTCGGCGATCTGCTTGTTCCAGCCGTCGAGCGTGCGGCGCCAGTTGGCGTTGGCCGCCATCACGCCGCCCTTGCAGTAGGGGATGCCGGCGGCATTGAGCTGGTCGGCGACCCGCTTGCCGAGTTCGGCGAACCACGCGTCGTCGCGCTCGCTGCCGGCATGGACGACGGCATTGTCCTGGTCGGCCGAGAGCAGGCTCTCGCCGCGCCCGCCGGATCCCAGCACCAGGAGCGCATAGCGCGCCGGCGGTTCGCCCCAGCCCGCCGCGCGCATCGACGCCTCCGCCAGCTCGGCCGCGCGCGCGGTCGTGTCGCGCAGCACGGCGCTGATCACCTGGGCGACCTTGGGCGCGCTCGCCTCGTCCGCGCGCAGGGCGCGGGCGAGGTCGGGCAGGCTCGCCTGCACCGCCTTCAGCGCCTCGGCGTCGGGGGCGGTCGCCACGGCGTCGCCCAGCGCCAGCTCCTTGCCGGCACGCAGGCGCAGCATGGCGCGCCCGGACAGCACGCCGACCACGCGCCCGGTCCGGTCGACCGCCGCCAGGTGGCGGATGCCGAGGCGGTCCATGCGGCCGATCGCGACGTAGAGCAGCGCGTTCTCCGGCACGGTCACGACCGGCGCCGACATGATCGAGGATACCGGCCGTTCCAGCGCCGCCGCGCCTGCCTCGGCGATCGCGCCCAGCACGTCGCGCTCGGTGACGATGCCGGTGGCGCGGCCGGGCACCGCGTCCTCGATCAGCAGCGAGCCGATGCGCAAGGTTCGCATGCGCTCGGCGGCGGCGCGGATATGCGTGTCGGGGGCGATGAAATGCGGCGGCATGCCCATCGCGGCGCGCACACGATGGCGATAGGGAAAGCTGTCGAGGGACCGCGGAGCGCCGCTGTCGGCCGCGTTCGCCATCGGATGTTCCCCCACCCCATCGTCCGTTGGACCCGGCGGCCGAACATGGCGCCGGGCCCGGGCCGGGGGTAGGATAGCCGCAATGGGCGCGACGCCGCCATGGCGCAAGGCCGGCCGACTGGAACCGGTCCGTCCGGAAATCGCGCCGAGGTCGGGGGAACCATGGCCAGGTCCGTGCTTCTGGTCGATGACGAGCCGAACATCGTGCTGTCGCTCGAGTTCCTGATGCGCCAGGCCGGTTACGCGGTGCGCGTCGCGCGCGACGGCGACGCGGCGCTGAAGGCGATCGAGGAGGCGGCGCCGGAGCTCGTCCTGCTCGACGTCATGATGCCCAAGCGCGACGGTTTCGACGTGTGCCAGACCATCCGCGCCAACCCGGCCTGGAAGAACGTGCGCATCGTGCTGCTGACGGCAAAGGGGCGCGACATCGAGCGCGAGAAGGGCATGGCGCTCGGCGCCGACGACTATATCACCAAGCCGTTCTCGACGCGCGAGGTAATGCAGAAGTTGCGGCAGATGCTGCCGCCCGAGAGCTGACGGCGGCGGGCCGAGCGAGCGAGGCGACCCCCGATGGTATCGCGACGCTCGACGATCCTGTTCCTGGCGGTCGGCGGCGCCACGGCCGTGATCTGCGTCGGCCTGTTCGTGCTGGCGGGGCTCGCCGGCCAGCGCGCGGCCGACCCCGAGCGCGCACTGGCGTTCAACGCGCTGCTGGCGCTGATCGTGGTCGCGGGCGGCTTCGCGCTGCTGTGGTGGCGCATCTCGGCGGAGCTCAACCGGCGCGCGGCGGCCTTGTCCGAAGAGATCGAGCTCATTGCCCGCGCCAACCCGCGCCACGTGGTCGACGCCGCGCACTATGCGGGGCTCGAGCCGCTGCCGGCGGCAGTCAACACGCTGGCGGCGCGCCTGCGCGAGGCGCGCGAGGAGGGCGACGGCCGCGCCGCGGCCGCGACGCGCAGCCTCGCCGAGCAGAAGCGCTGGCTCGAGGCGATCCTGAGCGACCTGACCGAAGGCGTGGTGGTGTGCAACATGAACCACCAGGTCCTGCTCTACAACCAGGTGGCGCTGAAGCTGCTGCAGGTGGCGGGCGAGCTTGGGCTCGGCCGGTCGCTGTTCAACCTCGTGACGCGCCAGCCAATCCTGCACGCGATCGAGCTCTTGACGTTCCGGCTGCGCACCCAGGGCACACGGCTGGGCGAGGACGCGACCGCACCGGTCGTGTGCGCCTCGACCGACGCGCGCAGCATGCTGCGCGGGCGCATCAGCCTGATCCTCGACGCTCAGCGCGACCCGACCGGCTATGTGCTGACCTTCTCGGACGTGACGCAGGAGATCGCGACGCTCGGCAAGCGCGACGCGCTCCTGACCCAGGCGACGGAAGGCATGCGCGCGCCGCTCGCCAACCTGCGCGCCGCGATCGAGACGGTTGCCGCCTTCCCCGCCATGCCGCCGGAGCAGCGCCAGAGCTTCGACCAGGTCGTGATGCGCGAGAGCAACGACCTGAGCGAGCGGCTCGAGGCCGTGGCGACGGGCTATCGCGAGCTGGTCGCCGGCTACTGGCCCATGGCGCCGATCTACTCGCTCGACCTGCTCAACTGCGTCGTGCAGCGTGCGGCCGAGGATGCGCGCGTTTCGCTTGTCGGCCTGCCGGTCTGGCTGCATGGCGACAGCTACGGGCTGATGCTGGCGCTGAGCTTCCTGCTCGGCCACGTGCGGCGGCATATCGGCGGCGAGGCGATCGACATCGGCACCGTGCCGGGCCAGCGCCGGCACTACATCGATTTCGCCTGGGACGGCGCGCCGATCCCCTCGGGCGAGCTCGACCGCTGGGGCGTCGAACCGCTCGATCCCGCCGCCGGCAGCCTGACGCTGCGCGACGTGCTCGATCGCCATCGCAGCGAGATCTGGAGTCAGCCGACCGCGCCCGGACGCGCCATCCTGCGCCTCCCGATCGCCGCGGCGGAGCACCCGCCGATCGACACCGAGCAGAAGCCGCGCCCGCCGCGGCCGGAATTTTACGACTTCGCGCTGATGCACCAGGCGCTGCCGACGGCGGCGCTCGGCGACCGGCCGCTCAAGTCCCTGAGCTATGTCGTTTTCGACACCGAAACCACCGGCCTCGACGCGGCGCACGGGGACGAGATCGTGCAGCTCGCGGGCGTGCGCATCGTCAACGGCCGCATCCTGACCGGAGAAACATTCGAGCGCATGGTCAACCCGGGCCGCAGGATCCCGCCGGAATCGACGCGCTTCCACGGCATCACCGACGACATGGTGAAGGACAAGCCGCCGATCCACGTCGTGCTGCCGCAGTTCCGCGACTTCGTCGCCGACAGCGTGCTGGTCGCGCACAACGCGGCCTTCGACCTGAGCTTCCTCAGGCCGAAGGAGGCGGAAGCGGGCGTCAGCCTGGACAATCCGGTGCTCGACAGCCAGCTCCTCGCCGCGCGCTTGCACGAGAACATCGACGACAGCTCCCTCGACGGGCTGGCACGGCGGCTGGGTGTCGACGTCGTCGGGCGGCACACGGCGAGCGGCGATTCGCTGATGACCGCGGCCGTGTTCCTGCGCCTCGTCGAGTTGCTCGAGGCCGAGGGCGTCGTCACGCTCAACGAGGCGATCAAGGTCTCCAACGTCGAGGTCGAACTGCGCCGGCGCAGGCTGGCGGTGTAAGGAGGAGGAACGTGTTGATTGCACCGTCGAGCATATCGTCCTTCGAGACGCTCGCTCCGCAGGATGACGCGTTTGGTCGGATGCCGATTCTACGCGTCATCCTGAGGGGCTCGCGCTTCGCTGGCGTCTCGAAGGATGAGAGGTACGGTTGACCATGCGACACGGCCTGCGCGGCGAGCGCCTGGTGGCGCTGTTCATCCTGGCGTGGCTCGCGTTCCATCCGCCGATCGTGACGCTGTTCGGGGCAAACGCGACCGTCATGGGCCTGCCGGTGCTGTACCTCTACCTGTTCGCCGCCTGGCTCCTCGTGATCGTGCTGACCGGGCTGGTCGTCGGCCGCGGCGATTCCGGCGGACCCGACGGTTCGGGCGAGGCGGCGCGCGGCGAGCGCGAGGGCTGAGGCGATGCTGCGTCCCAGCGTGATCCTGGCGGCGGCGTTCCTCTATTTGTGCCTGCTCTTCGCCATCGCCTATTGGGGCGACAAGCGCGCCGACGCCGGGCGGTCGCTCGTCGCCAATCCCTACATCTACGCGCTGTCGATCGCGGTGTACTGCACCGCCTGGACGTTCTACGGCAGCGTCGGGCGCGCCGCCGCGTCGGGCATCGATTTCCTGACCATCTATCTGGGGCCGACGCTGGTCTTCGTGCTGTGCTGGGCGGTGCTGCGCAAGATTCTGCGCATCAGCAAGGCGAACCGCATCACCTCGATCGCCGACTTCATCTCGGCGCGCTACGGCAAGACCCAGTTCCTCGGCGGGCTGGTCACGGTGATCGCCGTGGTCGGCATCGTGCCCTATATCTCGCTGCAGCTGAAGGCGGTCTCGGCCAGCTTCAACGTGCTGATCCACTACCCTGCGATCGTCATGCCGAGCGCCGTCAGCACCGTGCCGCTTCTGCAGGACACGGCGCTCTATGTCGCGCTGGTGCTGGCGATCTTCTCGATCCTGTTCGGCACGCGCCACATCGACGCCAGCGAGCACCACGAGGGCATGGTCGCCGCGATCGCTTTCGAGTCCGTGGTGAAGCTCGTCGCGTTCCTGAGCGTCGGCGTGTTCGTCACCTTCGGCCTCTACGGCGGCTTCAGCGACCTGTTCGGCAAGGCCATGGAGAGCGCCGACCTCGCGCGGCTGCTCACCGCCACGCCGACGAGCACGTTCGGCAACTGGATGACCTTGATGGCGCTGTCGATGGCGGCGATCATCTGCCTGCCGCGGCAATGGCACGTGATCGTGGTGGAGAACGTCGACGAGAAGCACATCGACAAAGCCGCCTGGCTGTTCCCGCTCTACCTGCTGCTGATCAACATCTTCGTGCTGCCGATTGCCGTCGCCGGGCTGATGGAGTTCCGCGGACAGCAGGCCGACGCCGACACCTTCGTGCTCGCCTTGCCGATGCTGGCGCGCCAGGAAGGGATCGCGCTGTTCGCCTTCATCGGCGGGCTTTCGGCCGCGACCGGCATGGTGATCGTCGAGACCGTCGCGCTCTCGACCATGCTGTGCAACGACTTGGTCATGCCGGTGCTGCTGCGCCTCAAGTGGCTCCGGCTCACCGAGCGCAAGGACCTCGGCCGCCTGCTGCTGGGGATCCGGCGCGGCGGCATCGTCTTCGTCGTGCTGCTGAGCTACCTCTATTTCCGGCTGATCGGCGAATCCTACGCGCTGGTCACGATCGGTCTGGTATCGTTCGCGGCGGCGGCGCAGTTCGCACCGGCGATCATCGGCGGCATCTTCTGGAAGACCGCCAACCGCTGGGGCGCCTTCGTCGGCCTCGCCCTCGGATTCCTGATGTGGTTCTACACGCTGCTGCTGCCGTCCTTCGTGCGCTCGGGTTGGCTCGACGAGGCGCTGCTGACCCAAGGGCCGTGGGGCATGTCGCTGCTCAGGCCGCAGGCGCTGTTCGGCCTCGCCGGCCTCGACCCGCTGTCGCACGCCTTGTTCTGGACCATGCTGGCCAACATCGGCGCCTATGTCGCCGTGTCGCTGATGACGCGGCAATCGGCGATCGAGCGCATCCAGGCGACCAGCTTCGTCGACGTCTACCGGCGCGGCGAGGCCGGGCAGCGCTTCTGGCGCGGCACGGCGACCGTGGCCGACCTCGAGAGCCTGCTGGTGCGCTTCATCGGCGCCGCGCGCGCCAGGCAGGAGCTGGCCGAGTATGCGGCGCGCCGCAACCTGAACCTGGGCAAGATGCGCGAAGCCGACGCCGAACTGGTGCAGCACGCCGAGCGCCTCCTGGCCGGTGCGATCGGCACCGCGTCGGCGCGCGTCATGGTCGCCTCGGTCGCCAAGGGCGAGACGGTCAGCCTCGACGAGGTGATGGCGATCCTAGACGAGGCCTCGCAGATCATCGAGTACAGCCGGCGGCTGGAGCAGAAGTCGCAGGAGCTGGAGGTCGCATCGAGCGAGCTGCGCGCCGCCAACGTGCGGCTGAAGGAGCTCGACCGCATGAAGGACGACTTCATCTCGACCGTCAGCCACGAGCTGCGCACGCCGCTCACCTCGATCCGGTCGTTCAGCGAGATCCTGCACGACAACCCGGACATCGACCCGGCGCAGCGCGGCCAGTTCCTCGGCATCATCGTCAAGGAGAGCGAGCGCCTGACGCGCCTGATCAACCAGATCCTCGACCTCGCCAAGATGGAGGCCGGGCGCATGGACTGGCAGATCGAGCGGCTGGAGCTGAAGGAAGTCGTCGACGACGCGCTCGCGGCCACGCGCGGCCTGTTCGCCGAGCGCGACATCAGCCTCGAGGTCGACATTCCCGCGGGCCTGCCGAAGATCGAGTACGACCGCGACCGGCTGATCCAGGTGATCGTCAATCTCCTGTCCAACGCGGTGAAGTTCTGCGATCCCGCGCATGGCCGCGTGGCGATCGACGCCGCGGTTGAGGGCCAGGGAATCGAAGGCGGTGCGGTGCGCATCAGCGTCCACGACAACGGCGCCGGCGTGGCGCCGGCCGACCGCTCGCGGCTGTTCGAGCGTTTCCAGCAGATCGGCAACACCATGACCGACAAGCCCCAGGGCACCGGCCTCGGGCTTGCGATCTGCCGCCAGATCGTCGAGCGCTTCGGCGGCCGCATCTGGGTCGACAGCGAGCCCGGCCGGGGCGCGGTGTTCTCGTTTCTCATTCCGCTGCGGCCGGCCAAGGCGCAAGCGGCGCAATAGCCGGACGACGGGAGCCAGAGGACAGGCGGCGGAAGCTCAGCCCGCGCCTGTCCTCTGTCCCGAGTGCTCGGTCATCTGAACGCCGAGTACGTCGAGATAGGACCGCTTCGTGTGGTCGATGTGCGTGCGCAGCAGCCTGCACAAGGCCTGTGCGTCGTTCGCCTTGACCAGGCGCAGCATCTCGCGGTGGTCCGCGATCGACAGCTTGTTGAGCTGCGCCTCGTCTGACAGGCGCGAACGCAGGGCCTGGATGCAAAAACTGATCTGCCGGTAGGCCCTGCGGATATAGGGATTGCCCGAGAGTTCGACGATCGCCTCGTGGTACGCGCCATCGTGCTTGCGATAGGCGATCCGGTCGTCGGCCTCGTAGGCCGCGCGCATCCCGGCGTAGATTGCGCCCATCCGCTCGGCGAGCGCCGAAGCATTGCGTGACAGCGCCGCCCTGACCGCGGCGAGCTCCAGCACCTCGCGCAATTCGCTCAGCATCACGACCTGCTCGGCCTCGAGCCGGAACACGTAGGTGCCGCGCTGCGGCTGCACCTGGACGAGGCCTTCCTGCTTCAGCTGCAGCAGCGCCTCGCGCACCGGGGTCTTCGAAATCCCGAGCTCGGCCGCCAGGCTGTTCTCCGAAAGCCCGGCGCCGAGGCTGATGCGGCCGTCGATGATGCGGGCCCGCACCTCGTCCGCCACCATCTCGGTCAGCGATTTCGGACGGACGAGCTTCATGGACCGGGTTGCCGTCCTTGCGTCTGATATGAGATATCTGATATACCAGCTGTCAAAGAAGGCGACAAGAAGCGCATCCACGCGACCAACCCGGGAGGAGAGGAATGACCGTCCTGTCACGCGTCTTGGGCACGGCCTGCGCCGCGCTCGGTCTGTGGGCCGTCGTCGCGCCCGCCGCAGCGCAGCAGCCGAAGACCTATCAGCTCAAGTTCAACCACGTGCTCGGACCGAAGGAGCCGTATCACGACGGGTTCCTCGCCTGGGCCAAGCGCGTCGACGAGCGCACCAAGGGCGCCCTCAAGATCGAAGTGTTCCATTCGGCGCAGCTCGGCAAGGAAGAGGACATCCTCGAGCAAATCCGCCAGGGCGCCAATATCGGCCAGAACACCGATTCGGCGCGCATGGGCAACTACGTGCCGGGCATGGCGGTGATGAACGGCCCCTATTTCGTCGAGACGCTGGAGGAGGTGGCGAAGCTGCGCAAGGCGCCGACCGTCATCAAGTGGCAGGAAGAGCTGGCGACCAAGTTCGGCTTCAAGGTCGTGTCGTTCAATTGGGTCCAGGGCTACCGCCATTTCTTCACCAACAAGCCGGTCAAGAAGCCCGACGACCTGAAGGGCCTGCGCATCCGCACGCCCCCGGCGCCGATCTGGCAGGAATCGATCCGGGCGCTCGGCGCCGTGCCGGTCGCCATGGCCTTCGGCGAGATGTATCCGGGCCTGCAGCAGCGGGCGATCGACGGCGTCGAGCTGGTCTACAACAACATCCCGGGCGGCCGCTTCTACGAAGTGCTGAAATACGCCAGCGAGACGAAGCACATCATGCTGATCAACTTCGAGGTGGTCAGCGCGAAGTGGTTCGACACCCTGCCGAAGGAGCTGCAGGCGGCGCTCGTCGAGGAGTGCGACAAGGCGGGCGAGGAGACCTCGAAGCAGATCTTCAAGCTGGAGGCCGAGGTCGAGCAGCAGCTGAAAGGCCGCGGCATGACGATCGTCGAGGACGTCGATCTCGCCGCATTCCGCAAGGCCGGCGACAAGGCCTACGAGGTCCTGAAGATCCAGGACGCCAAGGCCGCCGTGCACAAGGAGATCGGGAAGAACTAGAGTCCGATGCCGCCGATGCCTGTTCATGCTGCGGCATCGCACGCATCACCAGCGTCATGGCCGGCCCGCGGGCCGGCCATGACGACCAAGCGTGGGGTTCGGGTGTCCGGCAACCGGAATCCCGGGTACTAGAGGCATGGCGTGGATCAGGGCGCTCTATGAGCGAGTGTGCGCGGCAGAGGCGTTCGTCGCCGCCACGTTCCTCGTGCTGATGGTCGCGCTGATCTTCATGGGCGGGCTGATGCGCATGCTCGGCCATCCGATCAACTGGTCGACCGACGCCGCCACCTGCCTGTTTGCCTGGGCCTGCTTCCTGGCCGCCGACATCGCATGGCGCAAGAACAGCCTGATGGCGGTCGAGGTGGTCACCGGCCGCATGCCCGAGCGGCTGCAGGCGGCGTGCCGGCTGCTGAACTACATCTTGATTGCCGCCTTCCTCGTCTACCTGATGGTCATGGGCGTCTACCTGTCGTGGATCAGCCGCGTCCGCAGCTTCCAGGGCATTCCGGAGATCAGCTATTCCTGGGTGACGATGAGCCTGCCGTTCGGTGCGCTGCTGCTGCTGATCACGACCGCGCTCAAGGTCCGCGGGGAGCTCAAGGGCGAGCATGCCAAAGCCCGTGCGATCGACGTGATCTGAGACGGGCCGCGGCGGCGCCACGATGCTGGTCGTCCTCATCGTCTTTGCCGTGCTGATCCTGATCGGCATGCCGCTGGCCTTCGCCATCGGCATCGCCGGCACGCTGTTCTTCCTGCAGCACCCGGAGCTGCCGATCACCATCCCGATCCAGCTCACGGTGACGCAGACGCAGAACTTCGCCCTGCTGGCGATCCCGCTGTTCATTCTGGCCGGGAACTTCCTCAACAACTCCGGCATCACGCAGAGCCTGCTCAAGCTCGCGACCGTGTTGACCGGCCGCCTGAACGGCGGGCTTGCGCAGGTCTCGATCGCGCTGTCGACGCTGATGGGCGGCGTCAGCGGATCGTGCATCGCCGACGCGGCGATGAACGCCCGCATCCTCGGCCTGCCCATGCTGCGCAAGGGCTTCTCGCGCGGCTATGCCGCCGGCGTGCTGTCCTACGGCTCGCTGATCACCCCGATCATCCCGCCGGGAATCGGCTTTATTCTTTACGGCACGGTCGGCCAGGTCTCGATCGGCCGCCTGTTCGCCGCCGGCTTCTTGCCGGGATTGCTGCTGTGGGCCGCGCTCGGCCTCGCCGTTTCCATCACGTCGCGTCGGCGGGGCTACGGACCCGAGCGCGACAGGCGACCGACACCGAAGGAGATCGCCGTCGCATCGTGGCAAGGGCTGTGGGCCATCCTGTTTCCGGTCATCCTGCTGCTGGGGCTGCGGTTCGGCATCTTCACTCCGTCCGAGATCGGCGCCTTCGCCGTCGTCTACGCGGTGATGGTCGGGCTGTTCATCTACCGCGTGCTGAGCCGCGCCGGCATCCGCGAAGCGATCGAGGGCAGCCTGATCGATGTCGGTGCCGTCATGTTCCTGATCGCGCTGTCGGGCATCTTCGGCTACGGCATCGTGTTCGAGCGGATCCCCGAGGTGATCTCCGGCTGGATGCTCGGCCTTACGGAGAACGCCAATCTCGTCTTGGTGCTGATCGTCCTGGTCATCCTGGTCGCGGGGACCTTCATGGACGGCGCGGTGCTGATCGTCATGCTGACGCCGATCTTCCTGCCGCTGGTGACGAAGTACGGCATCGATCCGGTGCATTTCGGACTGGTGTTCGTCATCGCCGTGACGATCGGCAACTTCACCCCGCCGGTGGGCGCGGCGATGTTCGTCGTCTGCCAGATCCTGAAATGCCCGATCGGCGACTACACGCGCGAATCGCTGCCGTTCCTGATCGCGGTGTCGGCCGTCGCGCTGCTGCTGATCTTCGTGCCGGAGCTCGTCCTGCTGGTGCCGAACCTGATCTTCGGCGCGCATTGAACTGCCGCTAGACCGGCTGCCCCGCCAAATCCATCTGCGCGCGCTTGCGCAAGCGGTCGATGGCGCGCAGCGCGTCGGCGAGCAGGTCGCGGTCCTGCTGCGTGAGCGCCGCGACGTCGACATAGTCGCCTGGTGGACGTCCCGCTGCGATGTCGGCCACCTGCTGGCTGAGCCGGAGGCGCGCGACGTGGTGGCAGGCGGCGACGGTCTGGTCGATGTCGCCTTGCGACAGGATGCCCCTCTCACCCAGGATGTGCAGCCGTCCGAGCGTCGAGGTTTCCTCGATCCCGGCGGCGAGCGCCAACAGGCGCGCGCAGCCGACCAGCGGCTGCGT
The DNA here is from genome assembly GCA_964557415.1 of uncultured Rhodospirillaceae bacterium. Classification (GTDB taxonomy): domain Bacteria; phylum Pseudomonadota; class Alphaproteobacteria; order JAEULC01; family JAEULC01; genus JAEULC01. The sequence goes on along the minus strand of CAZLBB010000076.1, from coordinate 6,415 downwards.
GCCGTGCAGCTTCAGCTCGATGCGGCCGCGGTTCACCGAGTCGGGGCCCTGCGTCACCAGCCTTCCGAACAGGCCGAGCGCGACGTTCTGCGCCGTGTCGTCCCGTGCCATCGAGTGCAGCAGGCCGCGGTTGCGCCGCGGCATGTCGCTGACGCGCCGGCGCAACTCGGCCGCCATGGCCGCATCGCCGAACACGGGCTGGAAATCGAAGAAGATGTCGGCCATCAGCGTTGCGCCGCCGGTCCACCGCCGGCCCCAGCCCGCGACCTGGTCGACCCACTGCGGCAGCGTCTTGCGCCAGACGGGGCTGGTCGCCATCACGCCGCCGGGACAATAGGGAATGCCGATCGTGTCGAGATCGCGGCACATCCGCTCGGCCAACTCGACAAAGAAGCGGTCCATCGCAGGGTGCGACGCGTCGGGATAGTCGCCGAGGATGAATCCGTTGTCCTGGTCGGGGTCGAGGTAGTTCTCGCCGCGCCCGCCCGAGCCCATGATGAGGACGCAGAACGGCACGGGCGGCCCACCCCAGCCCTCGTCTGCCATCGCGGCCAGCGCGCGGTCGAGCACATGGCGGTAGAGGTCGCGGTTGATCTCGGTGAGGAACGCCTGGATCTCCGGCGCCGGCACGCCGTCCGCCAGCATCTCGCCCGCGACCGCCGGCTCGGACGCCTTGGTCTGGGCCAACCCGTCGATCGAAAGGTCGCGGCTAAGGCGGTCCATGCGCCGTGTCAGCGCCTGCGCCACCGCCCCCAACGCAACATCGAGCTCAAGGATGCCGACCGCCCGACCGGCCGCGTCGATCACGACGAGGTGGCGGTGGCGCTGGCGGCGCATCTGCGACAGCGCCCGGTATAGGCGCCCGGATTCCGCCACGCTCGGCACGGCACGCGTCATCGCGGCATCGACCGGCGTGCCCGCCGGCATCTGGAACGCGACCCGGCGCACCACGTCCTGCTCGGTCAGCATGCCGGCCGGCCGGCCGAGATTGTCTACAATAAGCAAGCATGATGCACCCAGCGCGGCCATGCGGCTCACCGCGAGCGCGCACTCCGTGCCCGCCGGTAGAATCGGCGGCAGCGGCGACATGACGTCGCCGACCGTGGTGCGGAAAATGGCGGTGCTCCAGGTCATCTCATGACAAGACAAGGGCGCAGGCTGTCGGGCTGTGCCGACATAGAAGCTTAGGCGCGCTAGTCCGCGCTGGCTACGCCGCACGCGCCGTCAGGCCGCGTGCAAGCGCCGCGACGTCGACCTGGCGGCGGAACTTGTCGGAATAGCCGACGAACTGGAACGTCACGGAATTGACGACAATCTCCTCGTCCAACGCGCGATAGCGGGCGTGAATCGGTAGAACCTCGAACAACCGCTTGCCGGCGGCGCCGGCAATGTCGACAAGTTCAGGACGCGGTTGGGCACGCGCCGCCTTGAGGCGCATCGGCAGCGCCGCGATCACATCCGCCCAGCCCTCGGGACGATGGGCGGGGCGCGGATGGCCTTCGAGCACGCGGGCAAACATCTCGTGCAGGGTGTGGTCGACCGCCTCCGCATCGGCACCCGAATCGACCAGGGCACGGCCGGCCAGCGCCGACATTGCGGCGAGCATCTCGGCATAGCCTTCCCAGCGGCAGATCGCGTTGGCGTCCTTAAAGGTTTTTTCCTCCGCCATCGCGAAGTGCGAGGTCCCGACCTTGGCCCGGCAATAGCTGTCGCTGCACTTCTGCGCCACGAAGGCGGCGTGACGCGACAGGAACTCGGCCAAGTCGTCAGGCGTGCGCACCGAACCGCGCGCCTCCGGCATCAATCGGTTCAACCAACGCAGCATCGTGGCATTCCAGCCCGCAAAAACCCCAGGCGATTGTTGTATCAGCAGGAGCAAGATGCTATCAATTCTTGCTGCCTGCAGGATGGGGTGGGGTGCCCGAGATGCGTCGTGCGCGCATCGCAATTGGGCAGTCAAATCCGTGCGGTCGGCCAAGATCAAGAACATCATCACGGCGCATTGGAGAGGGGATGTTCATGGCGCAGCTCAGCAAAGAACAACAGGATGCCTATTGGCAAAAGACGTCCAGGCTGATGTGGACCATCATGATTCTGTGGTTCTTCTTCAGCTTCGTTGTTCACTTCTTTGCCGTCCAGCTCAACAACATCGTCATATTCGGGTTCCCGCTCGGCTTCTACATGGCCGCGCAGGGCTCGCTGATTTCCTACGTCGTCCTGTGCTTCTGGAACGCTTCGGCGCAGAACCGGATCGACGAGGAATTCGGCGTGGCCGAAGACTGACGCGAGCTCAAGGGGGGACGGAACATGGCTTATCGCATCGGGACCGGCGGCTTCGTCGCCAATCTCGGCAAGATTTACGCCGGCTACACCGGCGGCTTCATCGGGTTCACCATCCTGCTCGCGATCCTCGAGCAGATGGGCGTGCCGAACAAGATCATCGGCTACGCCTTCGTGTTCCTGACGATCTTCGTCTACGCGTATATCGGCTTCCTGTCGCGCACGATGGAGATCTCGGAATACTACGTCGCCGGCCGCGTCGTGCCGGCGTTCTACAACGGCATGGCTACCGGCGCCGACTGGATGAGCGCCGCATCGTTCATCTCGATGGCCGGCGGCCTGTACCTCGCCGGGTACAACGGCATCGGCTACGTGCTGGGCTGGACCGGCGGCTATGTGCTGGTGGCCATCCTGCTCGCGCCCTATCTGCGGAAATTCGGCCAGTTTACGGTGCCGGACTTCCTGGGCGTGCGCTACGAAGGCAATACTGCGCGCGTCTGCGGCGTCATCGTTCTGTTCTGCGCCTCGTTCACGTACATCGTCGCGCAGACCTTCGGCATCGGCATCATCACCTCGCGCTTCCTCGGGATTCCCTTCGAGCTGGCGATCTTCGCCGGACTCATCGGCATCCTGGTGTGCTCGATGCTCGGCGGCATGCGCGCGGTGACCTGGACCCAGGTGGCCCAGTACATCATCCTGATCATCGCCTACCTGACGCCGGTGGTCTGGCTGTCGACCAAGCGCTACGGCATCCCGATCCCCGAACTCACCTATGGCCAGGCGCTGCAGCAGATCACCGAACTCGAGGGCAAGCTCGGCATCGTGAGGCACCACGTGGCGCCGTTCACCGACGCCAAGGGCGCATTCAGCTGGACCGAGTTCCACAACTTCTGGGCGCTCGTCCTCTGCCTGATGGTCGGCACCGCCTCGCTGCCGCACATCCTGATGCGCTACTTCACCACGCCCAGCGTGCGTGATGCGCGCGCGTCGGTCGGCTGGAGCATCTTCTTCATCTTCCTCCTGTACTTCACCGCTCCGGCCTACGCCGCCTTCGCCAAGCTCGAGGTCTATTCGAACGTGATCGGGCAGCCGATCGCCAGCCTGCCGGCCTGGGTGCAGAACTGGTCCCAGGTGGCCGGGATGCTGACCATCAAGGACGGCAACGGCGACGGCATCCTCCAGTTGGCGGAGTTCACCATCAACCAGGACATCATCGTGTTGTCGATGCCGGAGATCGCGGGCCTGCCTTACGTGATCTCGGGGCTGGTCGCCGCCGGCGGCCTGGCGGCGGCGCTCAGCACGGCGGACGGGCTGTTGCTCGCCATCGCCAACGCGTTGAGCCACGACATCTACTACAAGATGATCGATCCCAAGGCGAGCACCGCACGGCGCCTGGTCGTCGCGCGAACGCTGCTGGTCGCCGTGGCGTTGATCGCCGCGGCGGTCGCCGGCACGCGGCCCTCGGGCATCATCCAGATGGTGGCCTGGGCGTTCTCGCTGGCGGCGGCGGGCCTGTTCGCTCCGCTAGTGCTGGGCATCTGGTGGAAGCGGACCACGTCCGTCGGCGCCATCGTCGGCATGATGTCGGGCTTCGGCGTGTGCCTCTACTACCTCGTCGCCACGCGGTATTTCGACATGCCGCTGTGGTTCGGCATCCGCAACATCTCCAGCGCCCTGTTCGGGCTGCCGGTCGCGTTCGGCGTGACCTGGATCGTCAGCCTGATGACGGCGCCGCCGTCGAAGGAGATGCAGGACTTCGTGGACTCGATCCGCACCCCGAAGGGCTCGGTCGCGTTCACGGCCGGCCAGGCACACGAATAGACGAGACCATTCGATCGGATCGGCAGGGCTTGCTCGCGCAGGCCCTGCCGTTTCTTTTCCAGCGATAGGGAAGCCGGATTGGCTATGGCGGGACAGGACATCTGGTGGTCCTATTGGTATTTCCACCTGCCCAATTACGCCCTCTCGGTCCTGTTCTACACGCTGATCGGCCGCTTCCTTCTGGGCGGCATCCTTCACCCCGACTCGCCGAACTACATTTTTCGCTGGTTCCGCCGGCTGACCGACTGGCTGATGCGCCCGGTCGCCTTCATCACGCCCAGCATCTTCCCGCCCATGGTGCTGGCGCCGATCGCGGCCTTCTGGGTCGCGATCGCCCGCGTGGGTTTCTTCATGGTGATGTACGCGGCGGGCTTGACGCCGCGCATGCCGGCCGCTTCGTCCTGAAGCCGTCGCTTCCATGCTCGACCGCAACGCCCTCTTCATGCTGATCCTCGGCATCTGCGTCGTGAACGGGATCTTCTCGCCTTACCTCAACGTCGCAGTCCCGATCACCGTCGCCCTGCTGCCCGAGCTGTTTCCGAAGACGCGGGAATGGGTGCTGTTCTTCAGCTCGGTGTTCGTTTCCAGCTGCACGCTGTTCTTCTCCGGCGTCCCGGCCGCGCTCTACGAACGCCTGGTCGAGCGCAACCCGGAAGGCACCGTCGCCATGTGGATCTGGCTCGCCGGCGCCGCTTTCCTCAGCATCCCGGCCATCCGGATTGTGGTGGCAATCGCGTAGCCGCCGCCCCGTCGCCGGGATTGAGGGCATCTACGGACGCGCTATAATTTTTCGCCGTCCGGCGCAGCTTGCCGGCGGGAACGACAGCGCGCGCGACCGGTGGAACTCGACCGCATCAGGGAATTAGCCGATATCTCGATCCGGCGCGGCTGCGGCTTCGGCCTGATCGCGATCGGCACGGCCTCCGTCGGGGTGTCGTTCGACGCCTTCGTGGCCGTCAAGCTGGCGGCGATCTGCGCCACCGCCATGGTCGCCATCCTGTTCATCAAGGCGATGCAGGCCCCGACTCGGCCGTACAAGCACACGGAAGTCTGGATCATGCTGGAACGGCGCCACGGCCTGCCCGAGCAGCGCGCCCAGCAGGTCTTCGGAAACATCCTGCGCGAGCGCTACATGTGGCACGCGACGGTGACCGCCACCGGCGCCGGCATCCTCTGGCTCGCCGCCGTCGCCCTGATGCTGTTCGGCCGGCACTGACGGGTCGCCGTACAGGTCGCCTGCGCGACGTCCGGCGCGGGTCGATATTCAACCAATTGATATTAATGGGTTTGTTAACGCATCTCGCGCTGCCAAAACTCCGCTCTTGTTTCTTAGAATTATTAAATTATATGCTGCCGTGATGCAGCGCCCGCTTGCGCTGCCACGGAGCAAGACAGCAAACCTCTGAAGGAGCCACTCATGATCGGCGTCGGCCAGAAGATTCCCGCGTTCAAGGTCACCGGCGTGAAGCCGGGCTTCATGAAGCACGAAGAGAACGGCCAGAGCGCGTTCGAGGAGATCACCGAGAAGAGCTTCCCCGGCAAGTGGAAGCTCATCTACTTCTATCCGAAAGATTTCACCTTCGTCTGCCCGACCGAGATCGTCGAGTTCGGCAAGCTCGCCGATGAGTTCGCCGACCGCGACACCGTCGTCCTCGGCGGCTCGACCGACAACGAGTTCTGCAAGCTGGCCTGGCGCCGCGAGCACCCGGACCTGGCCAAGCTGAACCACTGGCAGTTCGCCGACACGACCGGCACGCTGGTCGACGGACTCGGCGTACGCTCGCCCGAGGGCGTGGCGCTGCGCGCGACGGTAATCGTCGACCCGGACGGCACCGTGCAGCATGTCTCGGTCAACAACCTCAACGTCGGCCGCAACCCGAAGGAGACGCTGCGCATCCTCGACGCGCTGCAGACCGACGAGT
>CAZLBB010000076.1:0-382 GCA_964557415.1 uncultured Rhodospirillaceae bacterium | reverse complement strand
CAACCGCGCGGTCGGCGGCGACGTCCTCCGGCCGGCGGCCTGATATCTGCCGGTCGCCAATAGCCGGTCGGCGGCAGGCCGCCGACCGACCCCCTTTTCTCCAGCCGCCGGAGTTGCTCATGTCGATCGAATCCCTCAAGTCGGCCCTGCCCGACTATGCCAAGGACATCAAGCTCAACCTGTCGAACCTCGCGGCCGACCAGAGCCTCAGCGACCACCGCCTGTGGGGCACGCTGCTCGCGTCCGCCATCGCCACGCGCCAGCCCATCGTGATCGACGCCGTCGAGGCCGAGGCGCGCCAGCGCCTGTCGCCCGAGGCGGCCGCCGCGGCCCAGGCCGCGGCGGCCGGGGAGGCGATGGAAAACGGTGACAACCGCGTCGC
>CAZLBB010000075.1:0-26133 GCA_964557415.1 uncultured Rhodospirillaceae bacterium | reverse complement strand
GTCGACGCCTTCCGCTCGCTGCTCGCCCGCGCCGACGCGGCGCGGGCGCATTACGAGCGCGTCGCCGTGCCCGAGCAGCAGCAGGCGGTCCAGCGGTACAACGCCGCGGTCGAGCAGCTCAATGCCGCCTGCCAGGGGCGGTCCTTCTCGACCTATGCCTGGGATCGCGCCAGCCGCGACCTGAGCTGCCCGCGCTGAGAGACGGGCGCGCAAAAACGCCTCGGCCCCGCCCCGCTGTCGCGGGACGGGGCCGAGCCGTCGTCGTACGGGCGCGGGTCTCTAGCGCTGCAGCGCGGCGACGCGCACGCGCTGCTGCTCGGCGCGCAGGAACTCGATCAGCTGCTCGAGCTCGCCGCGCGAGCGGCGCGCCAGCGTGCCGCCGAAATGCGCCGTCAGCGAAGCGCCCGAGACCATGACGTCGGTCACGCGCCAGCCCTCGGCGGTCTTCTTGACCACCCAGTCGGCGTCGATCTTGTCGCGGATGCCGGCCAGCATCATGGGCACGCGCACCTCGTCCTCGGCCTTCGGCTTGGCCTCGCCGACCTTCGCCTCCTCGGGGCGGATGCGGTCGATCTCGCTGATCACCTGGTTGCTGACATAGGCGATCACGCCTTCCATCACTTCCGCCTCGCGCCCGCCCGGCACCTTGACGCCGGAATGGGCCAGCACGCCGGCGCCGATCGTCCTGAAGTCGACGGCCGGGCTGGCGGCCTCGAGCAGCGAGCGGCGGCGGGCGTCCTTGTCCTCGATCTTGGTTGCGGCCACGGTCTGCTCGCCCAGGGTCTGCACGACGCGCTTGGCGTCGGTGTCGTCGGCGACGGCGATCGGGCCGGTGACGGCCAGGATGAACGCGGAAAGGATCATGGTCCTGCGCATTGCTTTCTCCTCTCTTGGCTGGCGACCGCCTCCCGCAGCGGCGGGGAGCAAGCTCCCCACCCGGGAAGAACGGCCCGTTCTCGCCGGTCGCATCGGATGGCTTGGCCTTGGGCCCGATGCTTCCGGGGGGCGCCCGCTGGTCGATGCGGCGGGTAAAAATGACGACCTTGAGCTGGTCGCTTCCGGATCCGCGGCGGACACCCCAACGGCCAACGCTGGCCGAGACCGCTGTCTATCCGCGATAGGTCTGCAGACCTACCGTTTATGCGGCAACGCAGCAATTCGAAAAATGCATATGAATTGCCCTTGTCTCGCCAAATTCGCACTACTTGCTGAAATAAACCAATATGATCAAAACGCTAAGCCACCTGCCGCTTCACGGCAGGTCGGCGACGATCAGCTCGGTCGGCGCCTGCGCCTGGATGTTCAATGTCTGTTCGCCGGCGATGGCCGCCCCGGACCGCGGAGGCACCGTCGCGCCGTTGATGGTTACCGCCGCCACCGTCGGCACCACGTACGCCCGGCGGCCCGGCTCGAGGCTGTACGTGACGGATTCACCCGCCGCGAGGCTGGCGCCGAGCAGGGCGGCATCCTGGTGGATCGCGATCGCCTCGGCATCGCCCGGCCGGCCCGATGCCAGGGCGACCAGCTTGCCGTGCCGCGCCTCGCGCGGAAAGGCCCGCGTCTCCCAGCGCGGCTTGAGCCCCTGCCGGTTGGGCAGGATCCAGATCTGGAACAGCAGCACCGGCTCGGTGCCCTGGTTGAACTCGGCGTGCATGATGCCGGTGCCGGCCGACATGACCTGGACGTCGCCCGCCACGGTGCGGCCCTCGTTGCCCAGGCTGTCGCGATGGCTGATCGCGCCCGCGCGTACGTACGTGATGATCTCCATGTCGCGGTGGCCGTGCATGCCGAAGCCGGTGCCCGGGGCGATGAGGTCGTCGTTCCAGACCCGCAAGGGGCCCCAGTTCATGCGCCGCGCATCCATATAGGTGTCGAAGCTGAAGTGATGATGCGTGTCCAGCCACTCGTTGCGGAAGTGGCCGAGACCCTCGAACGGACGAACGTCGATCATGGCATGCTCCCTCAGCCGAACAGCTTCTGGGCCAGCGCGGCGACGTGCCGGCCCTGGAAGCGGGCGATCTCCAGCTCGTTCTCGCTCGGCCGGCGCTTGCCGTCGCCGCCGGCCAGCGTGCTCGCGCCGTAGGGCGAGCCGCCGGTGATCTCCGCCATGTTGGTGAGCCCGGCGCAGGTATAGGGCACGCCGACGATGATCATGCCGTGATGCAGCAGCGTGGTGTGGAACGAGGTGATGGTGGTTTCCTGGCCGCCGTGCTGCGTCCCGGTCGAGGCGAACACGCTGCCGATCTTGCCGACCAGGGCGCCCTTGGCCCACAGCCCGCCGGTCTGGTCGAGGAAGTTGCGCATCTGCGCCGCCATGTTGCCGAAGCGGGTCGGCGTGCCGAAGACGATCGCGTCGTAGTCCGCCAGCTCGGCCGGCGTCGCCACCGGCGCCGCCTGGTCCAGCTTGAAGCCGTGCTTGGCCGCCGAGTCCAGCGGCACCAGCTCGGCCACGCGCTTCAGCGTGACGGCGCTGCCGGCGACGGCGCGCGCGCCCTCGGCCACGGCGTGCGCCATCGTCTCCACGTGCCCGTAGCTGCTGTAATAGACGACCAGGATCCTTGCCATGCCCATGCCCTCCGGGTGAACCGCGCGCCCTGGCTCGGGCGCGCGCGCTTGGCTGGAAGGTAGAACGTCAATGGCAGCTTGATAATCGGCTTCGCCGGAATAAGATTGTTTCCATTGGTAAACAATGAGGCGTCATGGACCCGCTCGCCGGCATGGCCGTCTTCGCCCGCGTGGTCGAGGAGAAGGGCTTCACCGCGGCGGCGCGCTCGCTCAACCTGTCCAAGGCCGCGGTCAGCAAGCAGGTGGCGCGGCTCGAGGACCGGCTCGGCGTGCGCCTGCTCAACCGCTCGACGCGGCGGCTCGGCCTGACCGAGGCCGGGCGCGACTACTACGAGCGGGCGCAGCGCATCCTGGCCGAGGTCGAGGACGCCGAGCAGGCGGCGTCGAGCCGGCTGGTGCATCCGCGCGGCCTGCTGCGCGTCAACGCGCCGGTCAGCTTCGGGCAGAGCTACCTGACGCCGATCCTGCCCGGCTTCATGCAGCGCTGGCCCGAGCTCAAGGTCGAGCTGACGTTGATCGACCGCTTCGTCGACCTGATCGACGAGGGCTTCGACCTCGCCGTGCGCGTGGCGGTGCCGGGCAGCTCGCCGCTGATCGCGCGCCGGCTGTGCGCGGCGCGGCACGTCGTCTGCGCGGCGCCGTCCTACCTGGCGGCGCGCGGGACGCCGCAGCGCCCGGCCGACCTCGCGCGCCACGACTGCCTGCTGTACAGCTACCTGACCACCGGCGACGAGTGGCGCTTCCTCGGCCCCGACGGCCGCGCCTTTGGCGTGCGCGTCGACGGGCCCCTGCGCGCCAACAACGGCGACGCGCTGCGCCATGCCGCCGCGGCGGGCCTGGGCATCCTCTATGCGCCCGACTTCCTCGTCGCCGACCTGCTGCGCGGTGGCGGGCTGGTGCCGGTGCTGGCCGACTGGCGCACGCCGGAGCTCCTGATCCAGGCGGTCTATCCGCCCGGACGGCCGCTCGGCGCCAAGGTGCGCGTCTTCATCGATTTCCTGGTCGAGCACCTGGCGCACAGCATCCGCGGCGCAACATCGCGTTGACAGGGCCGGGCGGGGCGCTGAAGCTGCGACGTGCCCGGGGCGCGCGCCGCCGGCGACGCGACGCTTCCGGGCCAAGGGGGGATCATGGCGCTGAGGCTCAAGCACCCGACGACGCAGGATCTGCCGCACAAGCTGCCGCGCGAGTTCCTCGGCCAGTGGCAGGACGTGGTCGAGACGCCGGAATACCGCTTCATCAAGGAGATCGAGATCCGCGAGGAGGGCAGCGCGCAGGTCATCTCCGGCATGGCCGAGCTCTCCTCGCGCGGCACGCTCAAGGACGCGCTGGCCGGCACGCCGATCCAGCTCGTGGTCAACTACTTCCCCGGCTTCACGCTGCGCGAGCAGCGCCCGCGCCGCCTCAAGGCCTGGTTCGAGGTCTCGACCACGGTCGAGCCGCGCACGGTGATCGAGTACCAGGGCAAGCCGATCACGACGTCGTTCCGCCTGCCCGCCTTCGCCCGCACCATGCTGCTGCGCTTCAAGATCGACGGCACGCGCCTCAAGATCGGCACCGTCGAGGGCCAGCTCGCGACCGAGGGCCTCGACTTCCACGTGACCCAGGCGCACGACCTGGTCGGCGGCTATCGCCGGGTGGGGTGATATCCGGCACCGCGCGGGGCCCTGAGCCCGTCGCGCCGGCGTGCCTTGTCACTTCACCATGGCGTCACCAGGGACAAAGTCTGGCGCCGGTGCTTGCGATAGATGCGGAAGTCGCGATCAAGCGTCCATATGCAGGCGTCCTGGTGCAGCTCGGCCATTCTCACCAGGCACGCATCGGCGAACGACATCGGGCGGTCCCGAAATCGCTGCATCAACGCGCGCACGTGCCGATACTCCGCGTGGAAATCGAAGTCGCTTCGCAGGAAACCCAGCTCGACCATGGCGAAGAGGTCGTCGGTGCCATGCCCGTCGCGCTTCAAGAGAAAGAGCGCCTCGGAGATGACCGCATCGCAGGTCAGGACGGTGCTCGGGGCATGCTTGGACTGCTCGATGGCCCAAGGGTGCTGCGTGTCGTCCCCGACGAGCAGAGCCACGAGCGGCCCCGTGTCGACGAGCCAGGTCGTCACCGACCGTAGTCTTTGAGGTGCGCGGGATTGGTCGACAGATCGGTCGACCTGCCCCGCTTCCGGCCCACGATGTGCTTGATGACGTCGTACGCCGTCTTGCCGGGCGCCGGCTCCGCCGTGACGCCGTAGGCGCGCAGCGCGCGCCGCACCAGGCTTCCCTGCGAGACGCCTTCCCGCCGGGCCCGTTCGCGAATGGCGCGACTTTCCGCCTTGGAGAGGCGCAGCGAAAGAGTCTCGGATTGCATTGGGGTTTTGTATTACAAAGCAGATGAAAAAGCAAGACACGGTGGATACGCCAATGATGATGTCGAGATGATCGATGGCAGCCTGCTCGCTTGAAGGCTTCGTTATCTGGCTCGATCACACGGTGAAGGCGGCCCGGAACGCGGCGAGGGCGGCCTCCGGATCTCCCGCCGCAAAGGCTTCCATCCCGACCGGGCCGCTGTAGCCCATGTTCACGAGGGCCTGGGCGACGGCGCGATAGTTGATCTCGCCGGTTCCCGGCTCGCAGCGGCCCGGGTTGTCGGCGACCTGGACTTCGCCGATCCAGGGCAGGCACCTCTCGCACCAGCGGATCAGGTCGCCCTCGCCGATCTGGGTGTGATAGAGGTCGAGATTGATGCGCAGGGACGGGCGGTCGACGGACGACACCAGCGCCAGCACGTCGGCGGTCGAGCCGAATGGGCAGCCGGGGTGATCGCGCCGGTTGAGGTTTTCCAGCGTGAACACCACGCCCTCGTCCTCGGCCGTGTCGCACACGCGGTTGAGCGTGTCGCGCGCCTTGAGCCACATCGCGCCGGTCACCACGTCGTGCTGCCGGATCGGGATGCCGCCGGCGCCGAGGCCGGTTCCATGCAGGTTCAGCCGCTGGACCCCCAATCGCTTGCCGACGCGCGCGGTCTCGCGCGCCGACTGCAGGAGCATCGCCGCGCCGTCGTCGTCGGCCAGCCGGCCCTGAAGGTAGCCGTTCATGATCGTGAAATTCGCCCGCGTCCGCTCGAGGGCGGCAAGGTCGTGATCGGGCCAGTTCCAAAGGCCGACGCCGAAGCCCATCTCCTTCAGGCGGCTGGCGCGCCAGTCGATCGGTTTGTCGCGCCACAGCATCTCGGCGCAGGCGGCGAGGGGGAAGGTCACATCGTCCTCCAGAGCCCATCGGGGCGGGAGCACACTACCCGGCAAAATGGGCCGGAGGGCGCGAAGAGTAGAACGCGGTGATCGGTGGCGAAATCCCGCCCGGCGTGCTGGGTTCCGATGGTGTTTGCTATGAAACTCCTGCCTGAAATTTCTTCATAGCTGATCCGGCCGGGAAAGGATCCGGAGCCGGTCTGGCGCCCGTCCGATTCGAATCCATCCACCCGTTTCTCGACGGCAACGGCCGTGTCGGTCGTCTGCTTGTGACGCTGGCGCTGTGCGCTGCGTATGTAATCGGTGTTGTCTGTAATCGGTGTCTGTAATCGGTGTCAGAGTACGATTTCAGAACAGCGACAGCTGTCTGCGGTTCTGCCGTCGCTTTGTCGGCCGGCCGGCAGCAAGCGGCACGGCGCGCCGTCCGGCAAGCTTGGCGACGTGTTGCGCGAAGCGCTCGTCGCCCAACGCCCAGCCGCCGTTGGTTGCGGCCCGCAGCGCGTCGACCATGCCGCCGTCGAGCGCTTGGCGAAAGAGGGCGCGATAGGAGCTCTGGCGCTCTGCCCGAGTTCGGCCCAAGGCGCGATAGAGCGGATGCTCGCAGGCCAACGGGTCGGCTATGCCTCGAGCATGCGCGGCATGGCTCGACCAGCGGTAGGCGCGCGGGTGATCGACCATCTTCGCGCGCACGGGGTTGAGCTCGATGTAGCGGCAGCAAACGAGAAAATAGGCTTCGCTGTCGATCGGTGTCGCGCGATAGCGCCCTTCCCACAGCGTCCCGGTCCGCCCATGGGCTGCGTTGACGTGCCGCACATAGCGCCGCCCGAGCGACTGCATGACGCGCGGCAGGCTGTCCGCGCGTTGCGGCGTTGCCAGCAGGTGCACGTGATTGGTCATGAGAACGTAGGCGTGCACGCGAAGCCCGTATCGGCTGGCTGCTTCGGCCAGCCAGTCGCGGTAGCGCGCATAGTCGTCCTCGGCAAAGAAGATCGCGCCGCGATTGTTGCCGCGCTGGATGACGTGCAACGGCTGATCGGGCAGAAAGTAGCGGCCAAGCCGGGCCAAGGGCGCCTCCGGTGGATCTTGCCGCGGAAGCGTAGCACGAAGTCCTCGTCTCAGAAATTGTACTCTGACCCCGATTACTCGGCTCGACTCCGATTACTCGGCGGGTGGGGTGAAGGGCGATAGGGCGCCCTACTTCCCCTCGCGCCACCACGCCATGGCGAGGCCGCCCAGCGCCAGGGTCAGCACCAGCACGACCGGCAAGAGCGGGATCTGGTTCACGCCGATGACGCGGAACTCGCCGTTGCGCACGAGGCCGATCCAGTCGCGCCCGGCGGTGGCGCGGCCGGGCAGCACGCGGCGGATCTCGGGGATCGCGACCTGGGCGCCGGCGCCGGCGGCGAGCCAGCGATGCGTGCCGCGGCTCGCCTCGATCGCGTGGGCCAGCGGCTCGGCGCTGGCGCGCAGGTCGGCGTATTCGAGCGGGTTGAGCGAGCCGGCCGCGGCGATGGCGGTGCGCTGGCCGTCGCCGACGCGGTAGAGGCCGGGGTCGCTGACGGCCAGCGCCGCGGTGGCGCGGCCGGCCGCGTCCTCGACCAGCTCGAGGTTCTTCTCCTCGCCCGAGGGCAGGGTGACGGTCACCGACCTGTCGTCGCGCTCGAGCACGCGCCGCGTCACCATCAGCCTGCCGCCCTGCACGCTCGCCTTCAGGACGTTCTCCTCGAGTTCCGGCTCCTTCATCAGCCAGTGCGCCAGGCGCCGCAGCAGCTCGGCCTGCGGCCCGCCGCCCTCGTAGCCGCGCGCCCACAGCCACATGTGGTCGCTCAGGACCTGCGCCACGCGGCCCTGGCCGACGCGGTCGAGCAGCAGCAGCGGCTGGTCGTTGACGCCGCTCATGACCGAGCGCCCGCGCACCGCGTCGGCCTCGACCTGGCGGAACCAGCGGCCCCATTTCGGCGTCTCCGCCTCGCTGCCCGGCAGCTCGGACGTGACCGGATGGCGCTTGCCGACGGCGGTGATGCGCGGCTGGAAGCCCTGCTCGAACACCTGCCCGGTCGGCTCGCCCGGCAGCACGGCGCCGAGCGGGCTGCGGTAGAGGCCGAGCGCGGTGCCGTAGTTGGGTCCGGCCGCCTCGAGCAGCGCGCCGCCCTTCTCGACGAAGCCGGCGATGTTCTGCAGATAGGCGTTCGGCAGCACGCCGCGGCGGCGATAGCGGTCGAAGATGATCAGGTCGAACTCGTCGAGCTTGATCTCGAACAGCTCGCGGATCGGGAAGGCGATCAGCGACAATTCGCGGATCGGCGTGCCGTCCTGCTTCTCTGGCGGGCGCAGGATGGTGAAGTGCACGAGATCGACCGAGGGGTCGGACTTGAGCAGCGAGCGCCAGGTGCGCTCGCCGGCATGCGGTTCGCCCGAGACCAGCAGCACGCGCAGGCGGTCGCGCACGCCGTTGACCGAGATCACGGCGCGGTTGTTGACCAGCGACAGTTCCTGGCGGCCGGGCTCGACCTCGAGCTCGAACACGCTCAGTCCGCCATGGTCGATCTTCACCTCCATCGGGTGGTCGACGCCGATCGGCACCGGCTCGACCTGCGGCTGGCCGCCGTCCTGCCGGATCGACAGCCGCGCGCGGCTGCCGCGCGAAGCGGTCTCGTCGTCGACCCGCACGGTGACCGTGAGCTTCTTGCCGACCAGGCCGAAGCTCGGCGCCTGCACCACGCGCAGGCGGCGGTCGCTTTCGTCGGGCCTTCCGGTCAGGAGCACGTGCAGCGGCGCCGGCAGGGCATCCGGAGGCTGCGGCTGGGCCGGCGGCGGCGCGCCCGGCTGCTCCGGTCGCGCGGTCTCGGGGCGCTGGCTTTCCGGCCGCTGGGGCTCGGGCCGCTTCGGCGCGTCGTGCACCTGGCCGTCGGTCACCATGACGATGCCGGAAAGCTGCTTGCGCGGCGTCTCGCCCAGCGCGCGCTCCAGCGCCTGGAACAGCCGCGTGCCTTCCTCGCCGCCGGTGAGCGAGGCGTCGGCCGAGCCGGCGCGCACCTCGCGCAGCTCCAGGTCGCGCTCTTCCTTGAGGCGCTCCTTGATCCCGGCGACGACGGCGTCGCGCTGCGCCGCGCGGTCGCCGATGCGGTTGCTGGCGGAATCGTCGACCACCAGCAGCGCGATGTCCGGCAGGTTCTCGCGCTGCTCGTTGACGAGCGACGGGTTGGCCAGCGCCAGCAGCAGCAGCGCGCCGATCATCAGGCGCCACGCCGCGCCGCTCGCGCGCTTCCAGAACGACAGCGCCAGCACGACGGCGAGCGGCACCGCCATGGCGGCGAGCGCCGCCCACGGCAGCAGCGGCGCGAAGGCGATCGTGGTGCCCGCCATCATCGGCCCGCCCTCACTGCCCGAGCCGCTCGAGGATCGCCGGCACGTGCACCTGGTCGGCCTTGTAGTTGCCGGTCAGCGCGTACATCACCAGGTTGACGCCGAAGCGGTAGGCCATCTCGCGCTGGTGCTCGGCGCCGGGCACGACCGGATAGAGCGCGCGGCCGCCCTCGTCGACCGCCCAGGCCGCGGCCCAGTCGTTGCCGCCGATGATCAGCGACGACACGCCGTCGTTGACGCGGCTGTCCGCCTGCTCGACCCAGAGCTGGCCGCCGGCGTAGCGCCCGGGGAACTCCTGCATCAGATAGAAGGCCTTGGTCAGCACGTGGTCGGGCGGCACCGGCCCCAGCGGCGGGATGGCGAGGCAGCGGCCGATCTGGCGCAGGCGCTGCGCGTTGGCGGTCATGCCGTCGAGCGAGGCCGGCGCGTCGCCCTGGTCGCGCGTGTCGATCAGGATCGAGCCGCCGTTGCGCAGGTAGTCGTTCACCTTGCGCGCGGCGGCGGGCGTCAGCGGCCGCTGCGCCGCGTCGATCGGCCAGTAGAGCAGGAAGAAGAACGCCAGCTCGTCCTCCTCCAGGCTGACGCCGATCGGCTCGCCGGCTTCCACGGCGGTGCGCCGGTTCAGGATCCTGGTCAGTCCCGACAGGCCGGCGCGGCTGACCTCGTCGAGCTGGCTGTTGCCGGTGCGCACATAGGCGAGCCGCGTCTCCAGCGTCGCTTCCAGCGCGAAGCCGTCGCCACCGCCGCCGCGGGTCGCGCGGGTCTGCGCCGCGGCCGTGCCGGCGAGGGCCAGGGCGGCGACGAGGACGAGCGCGGCCGCGGTCGCGCCGCGCGCCCGCGCCGCGGCCGGGACGGGCAGCAGACCGCGCAGCATCAGCCCGACCAGCGTGTCGCCGATGAACAGCAGCAGCGCCGCGGCGAGCAGCCAGGGCTTGAGGTCGGTCTCGCGCGCGTCGGCGTAGCTCGCGCGCTCGACGCCCGCCGGCAGCGCCGCGATCGGCTTCGGTTCGCCGAGCGACGGCGACAGGTTGAGCGCGCGCCGCGCCGCTTCCTGGCCGTAGAAGCCCGGCGGGTGGCGCGGCCCGGGTCTGGTGTCGGCGAAGGCGCGGCCGGGGATCGGGCTCGCGGTCGCCGGCGGCGTCTGCAGCCGGGCGAAACCGTCCATCGTGTAGAGCGGCGGCAGGGCCGTCTCCGGCGCGGCGCCCGCGGCGACGCCGTGGCTCATGCGCACGATGCGCCGCAGCATCTCGACGTAGAGGCCCGAGAGCGACAGGTTCGACCAGGTCGTGTTGGCCGAGGTGTGCACCAGCACCAGCAGGCCGTTGCCGCGCTTGACCGCGGTCACCAGCGGCGTGCCGTCGTTCAGGCGCGCCCAGGTCCGCTCCGGCAGCTCGAGCGACGGCTCGGCCAGGACCTGGCGCGAGACCGTGACGTCGCCCGGGATCGCCAGGCCGGAGAATGGGCTCGACGCCTCGAACGGCGCCAGCCGCGCCGGCTGCGTCCACAGCATGGAGCCGCCGAGCATGCGGCCGCCGCGGCGCAGCGTCACCGGCACCAGGTCGTCCGGGTTCTCCGCCAGGGTCGGGCCGGCGAAGCGCAGCAGCGTGCCGCCGGCCTCGATCCAGCGGCGGATCGAGTCGCGGTCGTCGGCGACCGGCGTGGTCGAGTCGGGCAGGATCATGACCGACAACTCGCGCTTCAGCAGCTCGGCCACGGGTCCGCGCCGCACCTCGGCGAAGGGCGCCAGCGCGCGCTCGGTATAGAAGGTGTCGGACAGCAGCGGCTGCACCGTGTCGTGCGGCGCGCTGGTGGCGATGCCGACCGGACGGCGGCGCCAGCGCTCGTCCAGCAGCACGGCGGCGCCGGCGGTGCGCTCGCCGTCGATCTCCAGCCGCGCCAGCTCGTTCAGCAGCTCGCCCGGCAGGGCGATCTTGGTCTCGGCCACGGCGGCGCCCTCGGCGAAGTCCACCGGCTCGCGCGCCAGCAGGCGGCCGTCGGTCGCGACCGCGCGCAGGTACTGCCGCTCCGGCCCGAAGGCGACCGGGCGCAGCACCTTGGCGATCCAGTCGTTGCCGTCGCTCGACGGCGGCAGCAGCACGTGCGCGGCGCGCGGCGGCGGCGGCTCGACCAGGCGCAATCCGCCCAGCTCCTGCAGACGTCCGGCGAATTCCCGGTCGTTCGCCGCGGCCAGCCCGTCGCTGATCCACACGGCGAAGGCCTGCCCGGTGACCTTGACGTGGTCGACGCGCCTCAGCGCCGCGGCGCGGTCGACCGGCCAGGGCTTGGGCTGCAGCGCACGCACCAGGCTGCGCGCCTCGGCCGGGCGCATCAGGCCGGTCGGCGGCGGCACCTCGCCGGTGTCGGCCGGCGCCGTCGTCATCAGCACCACCGCGCGGTCGTTGCGCTCGGCCTTGTCGATGAGATCGAGCATCGCCGCCAGCCGCGCCGGCCAGTCGCGCGCGGCGGCCCAGCCATCGTCGACCACCAGGACCAGCGGCCCGCTGCCGGGCAGCAGGCTCGACGGGTTCAGCAGCGGCCGCGCCAGGGCGAGGATGATCAGGGCGGCGATCATGAGGCGCAGCAGGATCAGCCACCACGGCGTCGAGCGCGGCGTCTCCTCGCGCTGCTTCAGGCCCAGGAGCAGGGCGAGCGCGGGGAAGCGGATGCGCTTGGGCGCCGGCGGGATCACCCGCAGCAGCAGCCACAGCAGCGGCAACGCCGCGAGCGCCGTCAGCACCCACGGCGTTGCGAAAGCGATCGGGCCCAGGCTCAGCATCGTGTCGAAACCATCGGGTCGTCGCGCCGGCTACCGCAGCATATCACTATTCTTGTTTGGTTCGCCCTTCCACAAGGGGAGGGGGGACTGGAATATGAGAGCACCCTCACCGCTTCACCGATTTCGCGAGAGCCTGGTACATCGCCAGCAGCGCGGTCTGCGGCGGCCGGTCGGTGGTATGGCGGGCGAAATTCCATTGCGCGGCGCGGGCGATCGCGGCCAGGCCCAGGCGCTGCCGCTCGAGGCGCTCGCGGTACTCCGCGCGCACCGCCTCGACGCGGCCGATGACCGGGCGCTCCGCCTCGCCCTCGAGCCCCTCGAAGCGGGCGCGCCCGGCGAAGGGCAGCGCGGTCTCGGCCGGATCGAGCACCTGCAGCAGGTAGCCGCCGATGCCGCGCGCGGCGAAGCGGCCGACCAGCGCGTGCAGATCCTCGAGCGGTCCCAGGAAATCGCCGATCATCACCACATGGGCGTAGCGCGGCAGCAGCTCGAAGGCGGGCAGCGAGCGCGCCTGGTCCGTCGCCTCGGTCAGCAGCGCGTCGGCCAGGCGGTTCAGCGCGCCGCGGCCGGTGGTCGGGCGCACCGGGCGGCCGAGCAGCGCGATGCGCTCGCCGCCGCGCACCAGGAGCGCCATCAGGGCGAGGGCCAGGAGCTCGGCGCGCTCGCGCTTCTCCGGCAGGTCGCGGCCCGAGCGCCAGGCCATCGACGGCGAGGCGTCGCGCCACAGCCAGACCGACTGCGCGGCCTCCCACTCGTTCTCGCGGATATAGGCGTGCTGGCGCTTGGCCGACTGGCGCCAGTCGATGCGCTGCACCGAGTCGCCCGGCTGGTACTGGCGGAACTGCCAGAACGAATCGCCCTGGCCGACGCGCCGGCGCCCGTGCACGCCCTGCGCCACGGTCGAGGCGACGCGCTCGGCGGCGACGAGCAGCGGCGGCAGCGTCGCCGCGATGCCCTCGGCCTGGTGCCGACGCGCCAGTGCCTGCGATTGCGCGGCGGAGGCGGTGGCGGTCATGGGCGCGGCGCGGCCTCCTGCCTCACGCGTGCGGCTCGCACAGCTTCTGGATCACCTGGTCGACGGTGACGCCCTCGGCGCGCGCCGCGAAATTCAGCGCCATGCGGTGGCGCAGCACGGCGGGGGCCAGCCTGACGACGTCGTCGACCGAGGGCGCCAGCCGCCCTTCCATCAGGGCGCGGGCGCGGCAGGCCAGCATCAGCGCCTGGCTGGCGCGCGGGCCGGGGCCCCAGGCGACGTTGTCCCTCACGATATCGATGGTCGTGGTGTCGGGCCGGCCCGAGCGCACCAGGCCGAGGATCGCCTCGACCACCGTCTCGCCCACCGGGATGCGGCGCACCAGGCGCTGCGCCTGCTGCAGCTCGGCCGCGGTCATCGCCTGGGCCGCCTTCTCGTCCACCGCTCCGGTCGTGGCGAGCAGCATGCGCCGCTCGGCGTCCAGGTCGGGATAGGAGACGTCGACCTGCATCAGGAAGCGGTCGAGCTGGGCCTCGGGCAGCGGATAGGTGCCTTCCTGCTCGAGCGGGTTCTGCGTCGCCAGCACGTGGAACGGGCTGGGCAGGAGGTAGTACTGGCCGGCGACCGAGACGCGGTGCTCCTGCATGGCCTGCAGCAGCGCCGACTGGGTGCGCGGGCTGGCGCGGTTGATCTCGTCGGCCATCAGCAGCTGGCAGAAGACCGGGCCCTTGATGAAGCGGAAGGCGCGCCTGCCGGCATCGGCCTCCTCCAGCACCTCGGAGCCGATGATGTCCGCCGGCATCAGGTCGGGGGTGAACTGCACCCGCCGTTCCTCGAGTCCCAGCACCGTTCCCAGCGTCTCGACCAGGCGCGTCTTGGCCAGGCCCGGCACGCCGACCAGCAAGGCGTGACCGCCGGAAAGCAGCGTGATAAGAGACAGATCGACGACCTCGCGCTGGCCGAAGATGATGCGGCCCAGACGCTCGCGCGCCGCCGCCAAGCGCTGGCCGGCGGCCTCGATCTCGGCCAGCAGCAGCTTCGGGTCGGCGGGGTCGATGACGTTGTTGTCGGTGAGGCTCAAGGTCGCTTCTCCCAATGGGGATCGTTCGCGGGGGCGCGCCGGTCGAGTCGGGACACACGACACAGCAATCTCGGCAATAAGATGGCGGACATGATTCCCGATCCCGAGTCGGTATTAAAGCATCTGCAAGGCGGGGCAGCCATGCCGGCCCCGGGCACGAACGCAGCAAGCCGCGTGCCGATCCTCTGCGGCGACCTGGACATGCGAATCGATCGCGAAGGCGTGTGGCACTACCGGGGTTCGCCCATCGGCCGCAAGCCCCTGGTGCGCCTGTTCTCCACGGTGCTCCGGCGCGAGGCGGACGGCTCGTACTGGCTGGTCACGCCGGCCGAGCGCGGCCGGATCATGGTGGAGGACGCCCCGTTTCTCGCCATCGCCGTCGATGCCGAGGGCGCGGGCCGCGACCAGACCTTGCGGTTCCGCACCAATGTCGACGACACCGTGGTCGCGGACAAGGCGCATCCCATCCGCGTCATTCACGATCCTGTGACCGAGGAGCCGCGTCCCTATGTGATGGTGCGCGACGGGCTCGAGGCGCGCATCGCGCGCTCGGTCTATTACGAGCTGGTCGCGCTCGGCGGCTTCGAATGCCTCGACGGGCAATCGCATTACGGCGTCTGGAGCGCCGGCAGGTTCTTCCCGCTCGGGCGCGCCGCGGGCCCATGCGCGGAGGCCGCCTCCGTGGAGGCTGGCCCGCCATGCTGAACCGCGCATCCGTGCGCGCACGCATGGCGACGCCGCGCCCGCCGCGCGAGCGCGGCGACGGCGACCTGAATCCGGATTTCCGCCGGCGCGAGCTGCTGGCCCAGGGGCGCAGCCTCAGGCCGGCGGCCGTGCTGGTGCCGCTGGTCGACCGCGCCCGCGGGATGACGGTGCTGCTGACGCAGCGCTCGCCCCATCTCGCCGACCATGCCGGGCAGGTCTGCTTCCCGGGCGGGCGGATGGAGCCGCACGACCGCGATCCGGCCACGGCCGCGCTGCGCGAGGCGCAGGAGGAGGTCGGCATCGCGCCCGACTGCATCGAGCTGGTGGGCCAGCTCGACAAGTACGTCGTGCGCACCGGCTACGAGATCACGCCTGTGGTCGGCGTGCTCGACCCGCCCTCGGCGCTGGTGCACGACCCGACCGAGGTAAGCGACGTGTTCGAGGTGCCGCTGTCCTTCATCCTCGATCCGCTCAACGTCCAGCTGCAGCAGCGCGCCTTCAATGGCGCGATGCGGCAATTCTACGTCTGGCCCTATCCCGGCTATTACATCTGGGGCGCCACGGCGGCGATGCTCGTGAACCTGTCGGAAGTGCTGCGGCGCTAGGAACCTCATCGATGCTGCGCGTCGTGCTCTCCGTCATCCTGCCGCTGCTGCTGCCGACGGCCCTGTTCTTCCTCTACGCCTGGTACGTGTCGCGCCGGGCCCAGGCCGCGGGCGCGGAGCCGCGGCAGATCGACGTGCCGTGGTCGTGGCTGGCCATCGCCGGCATGCTGCTGGTGCTGGTCACGCTGGCGATCAACGTCATCTACGGCCACGCCGAGAAGGGCTCGACATACGAGCCGGCGCGGCTGGAGAACGGCAAGCTGGTCCCCGGCCGGGTGCGCGAGTGAGCGAGGGCGATCCGGCCGAGCGCCTGGAGCCGCAGCCCTGGATGACCGACGAGGCGACCGCGGCGGTGGTCGCCGCGCTGACCGCGGGCGGTGCGGACGTGCGCTTCGTCGGCGGCTGCGTGCGCGACGCCTGCCTCGGCCGGCCGGTCAAGGACATCGACATCGGCACGCCGGAGCCGCCCGCGACGGTGGTCGACCGCCTGGCGCGGGCCGGGATCAAGTCGGTGCCGACCGGGATCAAGCACGGCACCGTCACCGCGGTCAGCGCGCATCGGCCGTTCGAGATCACGACCCTGCGCCGCGACGTCGAGACGGACGGGCGGCGCGCGGTGGTCGCCTTCCACGACGACTGGCGCGAAGACGCGGCGCGGCGCGACTTCACCTTCAACGCCATGTCGTGCCGGCCGGACGGCCGGCTGTTCGATTATTTCGGCGGCCTCGCCGACCTGAGGGCCGGCCGCGTGCGCTTCGTCGGCGATCCCGAGCAGCGCATCCGCGAGGACGTGCTGCGCCTGCTGCGCTTCTTCCGCTTCCACGCGCATTACGGCCGGCGGGCGCCCGACGCGGCGGCGCTCGCCGCCTGCCGCAAGCTCGCCCCGCTGCTGCGCGCGCTGTCGGGCGAACGGCTGGCGCAGGAGACGCTCAGGCTGCTCGCGGCGCCCGATCCTGCCGCCGTGGTCGCGCTGATGCAGGAGCTCGGCGTGCTCGCCGCCTACCTGCCGCAGGCCCGGCGTCTGGCGCGCTTGAAGGCGCTGGTCACGATCGAGGGCGTCGCCGGCCGTGCCGACGCCGTGCGCCGCCTCGCGGCGCTGATCGAGGGCGGCGCCACGGCCGCCGGCGCCGCGGCCGAGCGGCTGCGCCTGTCCAACGAGCAGCGCGAGCGGCTCGCGACCCTGGCCGCGCCGCCCGTCGCCTTGCATCCGGAGCTGGGCCTGAGCCTGCGCCGCCGGCTGTTCAATCGCGTCGACGATGCGACGCGCCGCGACCTCGTGCTGCTGGCCTGGGCCGAGGCGGTCGAGGACGCGAGCGGCGCCGTCGACCGGCGCCAGGTCGAGGCTTGGCGCGCGCTGCTCGACGATGCCGCCGCGTGGCGGCGCCGCGACCTGCCGGTCAAGGGCCGCGACGTGCTGGCCCTCGGCGTCGCGCCCGGCCCGCGCGTCGGCGGGCTGATCGACGCGCTGACCGCCTGGTGGGAGGAGCGCGACTTCGCGCCCGACCGCAAGGCGTGCCTGGAGGAGCTGAACAGGCTGCTATCAGACCCTCTCCCGCCCGGCGGCGGGCGAGGGGCAAGTTGAGAACGGAGCGACCATGGCCGTCCTGCGCATCTGCTTCGTCGGCGACAGCATCACGCTCGGCACGTCGGATGCCGACATGCTCGGCTGGCCGGGCCGCCTCTTGAAGCGCATGTGGGCCGAGGGGCACGACGTCACGCTCTACAATCTCGGCATCCGCGCCGACACCTCGGCCCTGATCCGGCAGCGCTGGCGCGCGGAATGCGCGGCGCGCCTGCCCGACATCGCCAACGGGCGGCTGGTGTTCGGCTTCGGCGTCAACGACACGGCGATCGACATCACCGACAGCATCCGCATTCCACCCGAACAGTCGCTTGCCAACGCGCGCGCCATGCTGACCGAGGCCAAGGCATGGAAGCCGACCCTGTGGATCGGCCCGGCGCCGGTCAACAAGGCCGGACAGCGCGTCAACCCGGGCCCAAGCATCCGCTACGACTTCGCCAACGAGCGCATCGCCGCGCTCGACCGGCAATACGCGGAGCTGGCGCGCGCGATCGACGTGCCGTACCTGTCGCTCTACACCAGGCTGGTCGACAACCCGGCGTGGCACGCGGCGCTCGAGAAGGGCGACGGCGTGCACACGATCGGCCAGGGCTACGCCGCCGTCGCCGACATCGTCGCCGACTGGCCCGCGTGGAAGGCGTGGTTCTGAGGGATTTGACGCAGAGACGCGGAGACGCGGAGCGAAGCAGTCGATCTTCTCCGCGTCCTCCGCGTCTCCGCGCGACTGTCTCTTGTTCCGCTACTTCGCGTCCTTGACCAGGCGCGCCTTGACGGTGCGCACCTGCTCGCCGTCGCGCAGGCGGGTGTAGACCATGGCCATGCCGGTGCCCTGCAGCGTGCGGTCCCATTTCTGCAGCTCGTAGCTGCCGTCCTCTCCGGTCGTCAGCGCATAGACCGTCAGGGTCTGCTTGCTGAGCCGCGCCCAGATCACGTCGCCGCCGGCGACCGGGTTGCCCTGCTGCACCGATTCGAACACGTTGGGCTTGCCGGCGGCGGGCTTGAAGGTGACCTCGGTGGTCTTGACCTTGGTCTTGGGATTGGCGGGATCGCCGCCGCGCGTCGTCGTCGACCAGGCGAGCTTGAAGCCGCCCGCCTCGGCCGCGCGGATCTCGATCGCGGTGTCGCGCACCGCCGTGCGGAAATAGTCGCTGTCCTCGGACTGCGCCACGCCCGAGCCGCGGAAGACGCCGAAGAAGGCCGAAATCGGCACGCCCTTGGAAGCGGCCGGCGGCGGCGCGGCCGGCCGCTGCTGCGCCGTCTGCGCCGAAAGCGGTGCCGAGGCGAAGGCCAGCATGGCCGCGATGGCGCAGGCCAAGAGCGTGCGAAGCATGGCGGTTTTCCCCATCAGAGTTCCCCCAAGTGCGGTGCCAATCTAGCCAATTCAGATGACAGAGGACAGGGATCAGGGATCAGATAAGGAAAAAACGTCGCTCCCGTCCGATCCCTGATGCCTGATGCCTGTCCTCCGGCTACGGCCATGCGGCTTCGGGCGGCAGGGACATCAGGATCGCCTCGACGTTGCCGCCGGTCATCAGGCCGAACTTGGTGCCGCGGTCGTAGAGCAGGTTGAACTCGACGTAGCGGCCGCGGCGCACGAGCTGGTGGCGGCGGTCCTCGGCGGTCCAGGGCTGGGCCAGGTGCCGGCGCACCAGGCGCGGATAGACGTCGAGAAAGGCGAGGCCGACATCGCGCGTGAAGGCGAAGTCGCGCTCGAAGTCGCCGCTGTCGTGGTTGTCGTAGAAGATGCCGCCCACGCCGCGCGGCTCCTGGCGATGCTTGAGGAAAAAATACTCGTCGCACCAGGCCTTGAAGCGCGGGTAGTAGGCCGGATCGTGCCGGTCGCAGGCGGACTTGAGCGCCGCGTGGAAGTCGCGCGTGTCGGCATCGTCGGGCACGATCGGCGTCAGGTCGGCGCCGCCGCCGAACCAGGCGCGCGTGGTGACGATGTGGCGCGTGTTCATGTGCACCGCCGGCACCTTGGGCGAACGCAGATGCGCGACCAGCGATATGCCGCCGGCCCAGAAGCGCGGATCCTCGGCCGCGCCGGGCATCTGGGCGCGGAACTCCTTGCTGAACGCGCCGTGCACGGTCGAGACGTTGACCCCGACCTTCTCGAACACCCGCCCGCGCATCAGCGCCATCACGCCGCCGCCGCCGTCGGCTTCGCCTTCGCTGCTCGCGGGGCGCCGCCATTCCTTGCGCTCGAAGCGGCCCGGCGGGCGGCCGGCGGCGAGCGCGGGCGCGGCCGCTTCCAGCTCGTCCTCGATCGTCTCGAACGCGGCGCAGATGCGGTCGCGCAGCTCGCCGAACCACGACGCGGCGCGCGCGCGCTGGTCCGGCGAGGAGGACGGCGCGGCCGGTGCGGTCATGGCGTTCCGGCTTCGGTCGGGGCCGCTTCGGTCGGAAGCCGGCCGGCCCGGTAAGGGCCGGCGGGGTATTGGCCGGTCTGGCGCAGGGCCTCGCCCAGCACGAGCGCCGCGGCCAGCGCGACGTTGAGCGAGCGCATGCCCGGAACGAGCGGCACGCCGACGGCCGCGTCGGCAGCCCGGTGCACGCGCTCGGACGCGCCGGCGCTCTCGCGCCCCAGGATCAGCGTGTCGTCCGCGCGGAACATGAAGTCGACATGCCTGACCGGCGCGTGCGTCGTCAACAGGACCAGTCGTCCGGTTGCCGGGCGCCCCGCCTCCGGGCGCCGCGCCAGGAAGGCGTCCCACGAGGCGTGCCGCGTCAGATCGACGCCCTCGAGATAGTCCATGCCGGCCCGGCGCAGGCGCCGGTCGTCCCACACGAAGCCGCACGGGCCGATCACGTCCACGGGCGTGCCCAGGCAGGCGGCCAGGCGCAGGATCGCGCCCGTATTCTGAGGAATGTCAGGCTGGTAGAGCGCGAGGCGCATGCGAGACGGGATCGACCGGACTAGCCATCGGTCGGCCTTTGCAATGCAGTAAAATTCCATTATACCAGCGCACGCCGGCCCGGGGGGTCCATCGCGTCGGCTTCGTCGCCGGCCCTTGGCCGGCAGCGCAAAGGGTGAGTCGCACAAGGAAACAGCCGGGTTCCGGCCGGGACAGCCGGAGTGCACGGCGGAAGAGGTTTTGGTCGATGGCGGACAGCGCGAACCCCGCGCAGGCGGGTGGCGCCCATGCGAAACCGCATGGTGATGGTACCAACCGGCGCGATTTCCTGTTCATGCTGACCGGCGCCGCGGGCGCGGTCGGCGCGGCCTCGGTGGCCTGGCCCCTGATCCACAGCATGAACCCCGCCGCCGACGTGCTGGCCTTGTCGTCGACCGAGGTGAATCTCGCCCCGGTGGAGGTCGGCCAGGCGATCACCGTGGTGTGGCGCGGCA
Source organism: uncultured Rhodospirillaceae bacterium (assembly GCA_964557415.1). Taxonomy (GTDB): domain Bacteria; phylum Pseudomonadota; class Alphaproteobacteria; order JAEULC01; family JAEULC01; genus JAEULC01. Next base: position 5,893 of record CAZLBB010000075.1, on the reverse strand, counting down.
AGCCGGTGTTCGTCCGTCACCGCACGAAGGAAGAGATCGCCGCCGCCGAGAAGGTCGCGGTCAAGGACCTGCCCGATCCGCAGGCCGACAGCGCGCGCGTGAAGAAGCCGGAATGGCTGATCGTGGTCGGCGTGTGCACGCACCTGGGCTGCGTGCCGCTCGGCCAGAAGCTGGGCGATCCGCGCGGCGACTATGGCGGCTGGTTCTGCCCGTGCCATGGCTCGCACTACGACACGTCCGGGCGCATCCGCAAGGGACCCGCGCCGGCCAATCTCGAGGTTCCCGGTTACGTCTTCGCGACCGACACCTCCGTGAAGATCGGCTAGGAGCGCTCTGACGATGGCCTCGACCTCCGCAATGTTCGACAACAAGCTGGTCAAGTGGGTCGACGAGCGGCTGCCGATCTTCTCGACCATGCAGCACGCCGGGATGGAGTATCCGACCCCGCGCAACCTGAGCTACTGGTGGAATTTCGGCTCGCTCGCCGGCTTCATGCTGGTGGTGATGATCGTCACCGGCATCATCCTGGCGATGCACTACACGCCGCACGCGGACCATGCGTTCGCCAGCGTCGAGCGCATCATGCGCGACGTCAACTACGGCTGGCTGATCCGCTACATCCACATGAACGGCGGATCGATGTTCTTCATCGTCGTGTACATCCACATGTTCCGCGGCCTGTACTACGGCTCGTACAAGGCGCCGCGCGAGCTTCTGTGGTGGCTCGGCCTCGTCATCCTGCTGCTGATGATGGCGACGGCGTTCATGGGCTACGTGCTGCCCTGGGGCCAGATGAGCTTCTGGGGCGCGACCGTGATCACCAACCTGTTCTCGGCCGTGCCGTTCTTCGGCGAGCAAATCGTCACCTGGCTGTGGGGCGGCTTCGCGGTCGACAACCCGACGCTCAACCGCTTCTTCTCGCTGCACTACCTGCTGCCGTTCGTGATCGCGGCGATGGTGTTCCTGCACATCTGGGCGCTGCACACGACCAAGTCGAACAACCCGCTCGGCATCGACATCAAGGGCCCGCAGGACACGATCCCGTTCCACCCGTACTACACGATCAAGGACCTGTACGGCGTGGCGGTGTTCCTGATCTTCTACGCGCTGTTCGTGTTCTTCGCGCCCAACATGCTGGGCGACCCGGTCAACTACGTGCCGGCCAACCCGCTGCAGACGCCGCCGCACATCGTGCCGGAATGGTACTTCCTGCCGTACTACGCCATCCTGCGCGCGATCCCGAACAAGCTGCTCGGCGTCATCGCCATGTTCGGATCGATCCTTATCTTCTTCCTGCTGCCCTGGCTCGACACCTCGCGCGTGCGCAGCGCCCGGTACCGCCCGGTCTACAAGTGGCTGTTCTGGGTGTTCGTGATCTGCTGCATCGCGCTCGGCTGGGCCGGCGCCAAGCCGCCCGAGGGCCTGGCGCTGTGGGTGGCGCGCATCGGCACCGTCTACTATTTCCTGCACCTGATCGTGCTGATGCCGCTGGTCGGCTGGTTCGAGCGGCCGCTGCCGGTGCCCAAATCGATCGCGACGCCCGTCTTGAGCGCCCAGCCTATGGAGAAAGCGTGATGCGCGCGCCCGCCCGGATCCTGATGGCCGTGGGCATCGCGGCCGCGCTCGGCCTCCCGGCCTTCGCCGCCGAGGCGCCGCACCCGGCGAAGCAGCACTGGTCGTTCGCCGGCTTCTTCGGCACCTTCGACCGCGCCGCGGCGCAGCGCGGCTTCCAGGTCTACAAGGAGGTCTGCGCCGGCTGCCACGCGATGCAGTACCTCAGCTACCGCCATCTGGCCGCCCTCGGCTTCAACGAGGAGGAGGTCAAGGCGATCGCCGCGGGCTTCGAGGTGCCGGACCTGAACGACGAAGGCGAGGCGGTGAAGCGGCCCGGCCGTCCGTCCGACCGCTTCGCCGCGCCCTTCGCGAACGACAAGGCGGCGCGCGCCGCGAACAACGGCGCGTTCCCCGTCGACCTGACGCTGATCACCAAGGCGCGCGAGGGCGGGCCCGACTACGTCTATGCGGTCCTGACCGGCTACAAGGACGCGCCGTCCGGGTTCCAGCTTGCGCCGGGCATGAACTACAACGCGTACTTCCCCGGCCACCAGATCGCCATGCCGCCGCCCCTGAGCGACGGCCAGGTCACCTTCGCCGACAACACCAAGGCGAGCGTGGCGCAGATGGCCAAGGACGTGACGACGTTCCTGAGCTGGGCGGCCGAGCCCGAGCTCGAGGCGCGCAAGGCCATGGGCATCAAGGTGATCCTGTTCCTCATCGTGCTGTCGGGCCTGCTCTACGCCGTCAAGCGCAAGGTCTGGGCCGACCTGCACTGATCGGGGATCGGCACTGATCCTCTTCCGCGGGGAGCGGCAGGCAAGCGAAGGGCGGGTCCCAGGACCCGCCCTTCTTCTTTGCGGCGGCGATTGATAATCCGTCCCGATGCCCCGATAGTACGGCCCGCATCCAGTCGGAGAACCCATCCATGGCGACGGAGAAGGCGCCCGGCACGCCGCCGATGATCGGCGTGATCGGCGGCAGCGGGGTCTACCAGATCGACGGCCTGAAGAACGTGCGCTGGAAGCGCGTCGCCTCGCCCTTCGGCGTGCCGTCGGACGAGCTGTGCTTCGGCGAGCTGGGCGAGCAGCCGATCGTGTTCCTGCCGCGCCACGGCCGCGGCCACCGCGTGCCGCCGTCGGAGCTGAACTTCCGCGCCAACATCGACGTGCTGAAGCGCGCCGGCGTGACCGAGATCCTCTCGGTCAGCGCCTGCGGCTCCTTGCGCGAGGACCTGCCGCCCGGGCATTTCGTCATCGTCGACCAGTTCATCGACCGCACCTTCGCGCGCAGCAAGAGCTTCTTCGGCTCGGGCCTCGTGGCGCACGTCGCCATGGCCGACCCGGTGTGCCGTCGCCTGGGCGACCACCTCGAGGCCGCGGCCATGGAATGCGGCATCCCCCATTCGCGCGGCGGCACCTACATGGTGATGGAGGGGCCGCAGTTCTCCACGCGCGCGGAGTCCGAGCTCTACCGCTCCTGGGGCTGCGCGGTGATCGGCATGACCAACATGCCCGAGGCCAAGCTCGCCCGCGAGGCGGAGATGTGCTACGCGACCGTCGCCATGGTGACGGACTTCGACTGCTGGCATCCGCACCACGACGACGTGACGGTCGAGGCGATCGTCAAGGTGCTGCTGGCGAACGCCGACAAGGCGCGCGCCCTCGTCAAACACACCGCGCCCAAGCTGCACGACCGCAGGCAGCCCTGCCACGCCGGCTGCCACACCGCGCTCGACACCGCCATCATCACCGCGCCGGAGGAGCGCGACCCGGCGATGGTGATGAAGCTCGACGCGGTGGCGGGCAGGGTGCTGGGAAGGGTCTGAACCCTCGCCCGCGAAGCGGGAGAGGGTGACGAGCGTAGCGAGCCGGGCGAGGGCCGGCTCGGTACAACCGCCAATACCGACGTGTCTGCCGGAAACACCGAGCCGGCCCTCACCCTCCCAACGCTTCGCGTCGGGCCCCTCCCTCTCCCGCCTGCGGCGGGCGAGGGAAAGAATTACGCTGCCCGCACCACGTCGGTCGGGATCGGGCCGTGGCGGCGGCCGTTGACGAACTGGTCGACCATCTCGTTGCCGGACTTCCTGACGTCGCCGGTCCCGCCGGTCCAGATGATGCGGCCGTCGTAGAGCATGGCGACGCGGTGGGCGACGTGGCCGATCACCGTCATGTCCTGGGTGATGATCAGCGCCGTGGCGTGCGTGTCGCGGATGATGCGGTCGATCAGCTTGCTGATCGCCGAGGTGACGATCGGGTCGAGGCCGGCGGTCGGGTCGTCCAGCACCACGACCTCGGGGCTGGCGGCGAGCGCGCGGGCGAAGGCGACGCGCTTCTGCATGCCGCCCGACAGCTCGGCCGGGAACAGGTCCGCGACCAGCGGCTCCATGCCGACATCGGCCAGGCGCTCGATCGCCAGCTTCTTGGCCGCTTCGGGCTTCCAGTTGCGCGCCGACAGCAGCTCGAAGGCGATGTTGCGCCAGACCGGCAGGCTGTCGAACAGCGCGCCGGCCTGGAACAGCGCGCCGAACTTGGCGTAGGCCGCGTCGCGCTCGCGCCGCGACATCTTCGCCACGTCCTTGCCGTCGATCTCGATCGTGCCCTGGTCGAGCGGCATCAGGCCCAGGATGCACTTGCCCAGGACCGACTTGCCCATGCCGGACGGCCCGATCAGCGCCAGCGATTCGCCGGGCATGATGTCGAGGTCGACCCCCTTCAGCACGTGGTTGTCGGCGAACGACTTGTGCACGCCGCGGACGCGGATCTTGGACATGACGGTCAACCTCGCTCTCCTCTGCCGGCCGGCGGACCCTAGCCTATCCGATGTGCTTGCGGAAGAAGGCGAGGGTGCGCTCGCGCGCCAGCTTGGCCGCGGTCGCGTCGTATTGCCGGCGGTCGTCGCAGTTGAAGCCGTGGTCGGCGGGGTAGACGTGGATCGGCAGGCCGGGATGCGCCTTCCTGACCTTGTCGACGTCGCTCAAGGGGATGCTGGCGTCCATCTCGCCGAAATGCAGCATGACCGGGCATTTCGGCTGCTCGCCGGCGAATTCCGCCACCATGCCGCCGTAGTAGCCGACCGCGGCGTCGCAGTTGAGCTGCGTCGCCGCGCGCCAGGCGACCGAGCCGCCCCAGCAATACCCGACCACCCCGACCTTGCCCGACTTCCGCGCCTCGGCGATGGCGGCGGCGGTGTCGGCCAGGACCTGCGGCCAGGTTATCTTGCCCCGGAGGTCGCGCCCTTGCGCGATGTCGTCCGGCCCGTAGCCCAGCTCGACGCCGCGCTTCACGCGGTCGAACAGCGCCGGGCAGATCGCGACATAGCCGTCGGCGGCGAAGCCGTCGGTCACGCGGCGCATATGGGAGTTGGCGCCGAAGATCTCCTGGATCACCACGATCGCGCCGCGCGGCTTCGTGCCCGCGGGCGGGTCCGCGCGGTATGCCGCGAGTTTGTTCCCGTCGGCGGCGGTGAGCTCGATGTTCATTCCTGCCTCGCAGTCGAAAGGATTCACCACAGAGGCACAGAGACACAGAGAGGAACGAAAAGGAGGGAACCCTTCGCGGCCGAAGGCCGCAAAACGGACTCTCTCCTATTCCTCTCTGTGTCTCTGTGTCTCTGTGGTCAATCTTCCTATCGCAACCGGCTGGCCTTGGCAAAGCGGCGTCGGGCCGGCACATTGCAGGCCATGACGGGGGGACGCAAGGGCGGCAAGGCCACGCTCGCGCGCATGCTGGCCGCGGCCAAGGCGGCGCGGGCCAGGGCCTACGCGCCCTATTCCCGCTACAAGGTCGGCTGCTGCCTGCGCGGCGAGAGCGGACGGCTGTTCGCCGGCTGCAATGTCGAGAACGCCGCCTATCCGCAGGGGCAATGCGCCGAGGCGTCGGCGATCGGCGCGCTCGTCGCCGCCGGCGACCGGCGCGTCCTCGAATGCGTCGTGGTCGGCGCGGGGGCGCTGATCACGCCCTGCGGCGGCTGCCGCCAGCGCCTGCGCGAATTCGCGTCGGCCGAGACCCGGGTCCATCTCTGCGGGCCGCGGGGCTTGCGGCGCACCGTCACGCTGGGCGAACTGCTGCCGCTGTCCTTCGGCCCCCGGCACCTGAAGAAGGGCTGAGACACCCCATGCTCCTGCCCCAGGAAATCATCCGCAAGAAGCGCGACGGCGGCCCGCTTTCGGCGGAGGAGATCCAGTTCATGGTGCGCGGCATCGTCGACGGTACGATCGCCAAGGCGCAGATCGGCGCCTTCGCCATGGCCGTGTTCTTCCGCGGCCTGTCGATGGCCGAGCGCGTGGCGCTGACCTGCGCGGCGGCGCGCGCGGGCCGCGTGCGGGCGTGGACGTCCG
>CAZLBB010000074.1:0-26312 GCA_964557415.1 uncultured Rhodospirillaceae bacterium | reverse complement strand
TCGATCGTGTCGTCGCCCGAGCCGCCCCGGAGCGTGTCGTCCCCCAGCCCGCCCTGCAGAACGTCCGCGCCCATGTTGCCGGCGAGCTGGTCCTCGCCGTCGCCGCCGTTGAGCGTGTCGCTGCCCTGGTTGCCGGTGAGCGTGTCGGACAGGTCGCCGCCGGTGATCGTGTTGTCGCCCGTCCCGCCGATCACCGTGCCTTCCTCGGTCGCCGCGCCGATCACGTTCTCGATGCTGATCAGCGTGTCGCCCGTGCCGTCGCCGCCCGTCACCGTGCCGAAGGCCAGGTTGAACACAACCGGGTCGGCCGAGCCGGAATAGTCGGCCGTGTCGAACCCGGCGCCGCCGTTCAGCACGTCGCCGCCCGGGCCGCCGGTCAGCACGTCGTCGCCGTCGCCGCCCAGGAGCGTGTCGTTGTCCGCGCCGCCGTCCAGCACGTCGTCGCCGAGGCCGCCCACCAGCGTGTCGGAGCCCCCGTTCGCCACCATCGTGTCGGCCACCGACGAGCCGATCACCGTCTCGTCGCCCGCGTCGCCGTTGACGATCACCGAGTCCTCGTCCCCCGGCGACGGCGTGTCGTCCCAGTCCGGCCCGAAGGTCAGGCCAGACAGATCGACGCTGCCGCCCGCCGCCAGGTTGACCTCGAGCGTCTCGGTCGAGCCGGCAGCGCCGTTGATGTTCCAGGTCCTGCCGTCGACCTGCTCGCCGCCGAACGTGGCCACGGCGCCGGCGCCGATCTGCACGTTCTCGATGTTCTGAAGCAGGGAGGCGGCGCCGAAATCGGTCGAGCTATTGACCAAAATGGTGTCGCTGTCCGCACCGCCGTCGATCGTCTCCCCAGACACCACGTCGCCCGAGTCGAACGCCAGCACGTCGTCGCCAGCCCCGCCGTCCAGCCGGTCCGCGTCCGCGCCGCCCACCAGCGTGTCGTTGCCAGCACCGCCCAGCATGGTGTCGTTGCCGGCCTCGCCGTCGAGCGTGTCGGCGCCATTGCCGCCGTCCATCGTGTCGGCGCCGGCCTCGGAATCGAGCCAGTCGTCGCCGTCGAGCCCGGTCAGCGTGTCGTTGAAGTTGCCGCCCTTGAGGTGCTCGCCGTCGGCCTGGTTGCTGCCGGTGATGACGTTGTCGAAGTTGGTCGCCCCGTGCACGCTCTCGATGCCGGTCAGCACGTCGCCCTCGGCATCGCCGCCCTGCTCGGGATTGCCGTCGCCGAGATCCACGATCACGCCCGCCGGCGAGCCGTCGTAGAGCGCGTGGTCGTTGCTGCCGGCGCCGCCGTCCAGCGTGTCGTTGCCCGCGCCGCCGGTCAGCCGGTCGTTGCCGTCCCCGCCCTGGAGCGTATCCTCGCCGGCGAGGCCGAACAGGGTGTCGTCGTCGCTGTCGCCAGCAAGCGTGTCGTCCTGGCCGGCGCCGGTCAGCGTGTCGCTGCCGTCGTCGCCGTGAAAGATGAACTCGCCGGTCGCGAGCGCGTTCGCCCGCATCACGTCGTCGTCCGCCGTGCCCGTGGCCTCGAGCGGCGTCTGCGTGCGGTTGTCGTATTCGGCGACAGAGGCGTTCTGGATGTCGACGTTGGTGATGGTGAGGTTGGTAGTGCCGGCGTTCAGCTTGCCCGGCTCGCCGGTGCGGATGCCGGTGCTGGTGCCGTCGATCGTGCCGTTCTGGATCGTGACGTTGTCGAGCGTGGCGGAAGGCGAGGCGTAGCTCGGCGCGTCGTCGCGCTGCTTGACCTGGATTGCGCCGCCAAAGAGGCCCTCGGTCAGGTCGCTGCCGTAGCTGTGCCCCACGTTGGTGAACGTGAAGTCCTCGATCGTGATGCTGCTGTAGCTCTCGTACTTTAGGTTGATGTCGATGCCGGCGCCGAACTCGCCGGCGAAAGCGCCGGTGCCGCCGAAGGCCGGTCCCCGGCCGTACTCGCCGACCTCGGTCATGCTGATGCCGGTGATCAGCGCGTTCGAGAGCTGCTCGACGTAGATGCCCTTCTCGGTCAGGTTCTCGAAGCTCGTGCCATCGATCAGCACGTCGCTGAAGTCGCCGACGCCGCTCGACGCGGCATAGATGGTGATGCCGTGATAGCCGTCCTCGATCGTGCCGCCGATCAGCTCGAAATCCGTGACGACGGCGGCCGTGCCCTTGCGGATGCCGGTCACCGACTCGTCGATCGTGACGTCCTGGACGGTGAGCCCGCTGTTGCTGCCCAGCTCGATCGCGGTGTTGAAGTACCGTACCTGCAGATCCTGCAAGGTGACGTCGTTGGCCGAGACGGTGATGCCGGCGCCGGCCGCGGCCGTGTAGCTGGCCGCGGTCTCGAGGAACTCGCCGACCGTCTGGCCGCCGGGGATCGCGTTGTCGGTGCGGAAGGTCCCTTCGATGATCGTGCTGTCGCCGGCGCCGATCAGGGTCAGCGACTTGTTGACGACGACGTTCTCGGCGTAGGTGCCGGCGAAGATCTGGATCGTGTCGCCCGCCGTGGCGGCCGCGATCGCCGCGTTGATCGTGGTGAAGTCGCCGCCCGCGCCGACAGTGATGATCGCCATAGGTCAGGCACCCCGCTTCCGCCCCGCGTGCACCTGCCCATTCTGGTTCAATGCACGGTTGTCGCCCCCCGCCGGCGACAGCCGACGCAGCGCTCCGATCGACTTTTCAGGAAGCTACCTGATCCCCTAACCTAATTATTTTATATAAGTTTCACGGATTTCGGCAATAGGTTGATTTGCCCGGTCGTGCCCGGCGCCGGGCTGCGCCGAGAACCATGGCTTAATTCAACTGCTTGCGCCAATTGGGCGGCCTGAAGAGCGACAGAGGGCGCGCCCCCTTGCGGGAAGCGCGCCCTTGTCGTCGCCCGCGCCGGGCGGTCGTCGGTCAGAAGATGAAGTCGCCGTTGTCGAGCGTGGCGATGGTCTTGCCGAGGACGGTCAGCGAGTTGCCGCCGCCGAGATCGATCAGCACGCCGCCGCGCACGTCGGTCGACGCCGCCTGCACGTCGGTGACGTCGAAGAACGAACCGAGCGCGCTCAGGTCGACGACGTCGAACCGGTCGAAGTGGCCGATCACATCGGCGCCGCTGAGCGCCTCGATCACGTAGGTGTCGGCGCCGGCGCCGCCCTGCATCGTGTCGTCGCCCTCGCCGCCGTTGATCGTGTCGTCGCCGTTGCCGCCCTTGAGCAGGTCGTTGCCGAGCCCGCCGTTCAGCACGTCGTCGCCCATGTTGCCGAGGGCGGTGTCGTCGCCGTCGCCGCCGTTGACCGTGTCGTCGCCCTGCGCGCCGGTCAACTCGTCGTCGAAGTCGCCGCCGGTGAGCACATTGCCGCCGCCCGAGCCGAAGATGGTCGAGGCGAAGCTGGTGGCGCCGGTGATGTTCTCGATGCTGATGAACGTGTCGCCGTCGGTCGAGGTGCCGAGGGCCAGGTTGATCTCGACCGGCCCGGTGGCGCCGCCGTAGCTGGCCGTGTCGAACCCGTCGCCGCCGTTCAGCACGTCAGCCCCGTCGCCGCCCTCGAGCACGTCGTCGCCGTCGTTGCCGTTCAGCGTGTCGCCGTCGGCGCCGCCGTCGAGCGTGTCGTTGCCGAAGCCGCCCGACAGCGTGTCGAAGCCGTCGTCGCCAAACACCGTGTCGGCGACGCTCGAGCCGATCACCGTGTCGTCGCCGAGGGAGCCGTTGACCACGACCGAGTCCTGGTCGCCCGGCGAAGGCGTGTCGTCCCAATCCGGGCCGAAGGTGAGGCCCGAGAGATCCAGGCTGGTGCCGACCACCATGTTGACCTGGAGGGTCTCGGTGCTGCCGAAGGCGCCATTGATGTTCCAGGCCTGGCCGTCGATCTGGTCGTCGCCGAAGGTCGCGGTCTGGCCGGCGCCAATCTCCACTTCCTCGATGCCGGTGATGAAGGCGCCGGCCGGCGAGAAGTCGGTGGAGGTCTGCACCACCAGCGTGTCGCTGCCGGTGCCGCCGCTGATCGTCGTGCCGAGCACGACGTCGCCGGAATTGAAGATCAGCGTATCGTCGCCGCCTTGCGCGTCGATGTAGTCGCCGCCGGTGCCGCCGTTGCCGGTGATCGTGTCGCTGAAGTCGCCGCCCTTGAGGTGCTCACCCAGGCCGGCCGTGCCGATCAGCTCGTTGTCGAAGTTGGTGGCGCCGTGAACGCTCTCGATCGAGATCAGGACGTCGCCGCTGGCGTCGCCGGTCGAGACCTGCGGGCCGGCGTTGTTGAGGTCGACCTGTACGCCCGCACCCGAGTTCTCGTAATGCGCATGGTCCTCGCCGCTGCCGCCGTCGAGCGTGTCGGCGCCGGCCTCGCCCCACAGGCGATCGTCGCCGATGCCGCCGATCAGCGTGTCGAGCCCGTCGCCGCCATGGATGACGTCGTTGCCGTCGCCGCCGTCCAGCACGTTGCTGCCGGTGTCGCCGGTCAGCGAGTCGTTGCCGGCGGTACCGGTGACATTCTCGATGTTGAACAGCGTGTCGGTGCCGTCGCCGGTCGCGGTGCCCGCGGACAGGTCGACGACGACGGGGCCGGCCGCACCGCTGTAATCGGCCGTATCGGTATCGGCGCCGCCGTCGAGCGCGTCGTCGCCGGTGCCGCCGATCAGCGTGTCGTTGCCGATGCCGCCGCCGAGCAGGTCGTTGTCGGCGCCGCCGTCGAGCGTGTCATTGTCGGCGCCGCCGGTCAGGGTATCGTCGCCGGCGAGGCCGAAAATCGTATCGTCGAGATCGGCGCCGTGAATCGTGTCGCTGACGGCCGAGCCGTCGAGGCTGTCGGCCTGGGGCGTGACGGGAACAGGACCAAGTGTGTTGGCTATTAGCTGATCGCCAAATTGGTCGGCCATGGGGTGACTCCGTCTGCTCCAACCTGGCCGACGCCGTCCTGTCCTGGCGGCTGGCGACCAAATCGCGGACCGTCGTCGCGTGCGCGACAGGCCCGCCTGGAGGCACCCCTACATGAAGTCCCCGGCATTAATCCAAAAAACATACAAAAGATGCGGGGTAATTTCAACCAGTTCCGGGGGTTTTAGTTAACGCGACCTCGGCCGAATGCCGCGAAACACAAGCATTAGTCATTTTTATTCAGTGACTTAGGCGGTCCGATCCGGCACAGCGCATTTGCCCGAGCCGTTTCGCCCGTACACGGACAAAGGGCAAGAAAAAAGAAGGGCCGGATAGGGGGTAGTCCTATCCGGCCCAAGACGATCGCGGGCGAATGCGACCGAGTTGATGGCTCTGGAGGTTCGTGCCGAGACGATCCCTTCCGATGCCCCCGTTGAATCTCAGAGGATGAAGTGATCCGCGGTGAAGAACTCGGACCCGTGGTTCATCACCGTCACCGTGTTGCCCGGCGAGAAGGTGAAGACCGCCTTGCCCTGCGCGTTCTCGCTCATGATCGCCTGGACATCGGCGAAGCTGTCGAAGCCGGGCAGCGCGGACAGGTCGAACTTGTCCTCGATCTGGAAGCCGCGGACGATGTCGTGGCCGCTCAGCGGCTCGATCACCACGATGTCCACGTCCGGGTCGTCGTTGACGAACATCGTATCGCAGCCCTTGCCGCCGAAGAACGTGTCGTTGCCCATGGCGCCGTAGAGCGTGTCGTCGCCGTGGCCGCCGTAGAGCACGTCGTCGCCGTTGCCGCCGCGCACGATGTCGTCGCCGTCGCCGCCGTAGAGCGTGTCGTTCTCGCTGGCGCCGATCAGCAGGTCGTTGCCGTCGCCGCCCCACAGCGTGTCGTCGCCGCGGTTGCCCCAGACCTCGTCATCGCCCTCGTCGCCATGGCTCTGGTCGTTGCCGTGGCCGCCGAAGACCGTGTCGTGGCCCTCGTCGCCGTGGGCGATGTCGTTTTCGCCGCCGGGACGGACGATGTCTTCGCCGGTGCCGCCGGTGAGCACGTCGTTGCCCTGTGCGCCCATGAGGAAGTCGTCGCCGGAGTCGCCTTCGATCCAGTCGTTGCCGATGCCGCCGTTGGCCCAGTCGTTGCCGGCGCCGCCGATCAGCCCGTCGTTGCCGCAGAAGCCGTAGAGCGTGTCGTCGAAGCCCTGGCCCACCAGGATGTTGTGATCCCAGTTGCCGAGCAGGAGGTTCTCGCCGTTGACGCTGCCCCAGACGTTCTCGATGCCGATCAGGCGGTCGCCGTTGACCTCGCCCGAGCCGGTCTGCGGCGCCATCGTACGCAGGTCGACGCGCACGCCCGTCGAAGCGTCGGAGTAGTCGGCCCAGTCGACGCCGTTGCCGCCGTCGATGACGTCGGCGCCGGTGCCGCCGTTGAGGATGTCGTCGCCTTCCTCGCCGTAGAGCTTGTCGTCGCCGTCCTGGCCGACCAGCACGTCGTTGCCGCCGCGTCCGGCCAAGAGGTCGTCGCCGTTGAAGCCGACGAGGATGTTGGCGTTCTCGTTGCCGTAGAGATAGCTGTCGAAATTGACCGCGCCGGCGGCGTTCTCGACCGAGCTGTAGGTGTCGCCTTCAGCGTGGTTGTACTGGCCGACCCCCGCGGCCAGGTCGACCTCGACGCCCCCGTCCGAGCCGAAATAGGCGGCCCAGTCGCTGCCGGGGCCGCCGTTCAGTTCGTCGGCGCCCTCATGCCCCTCCAGCGTGTCGTCGTCGGGACCGCCATTGAGCTGGTCGTCCCCGGCGAAGCCGCGCAGGAAGTCGTCACCCCCGAGGCCGTTGATCGTATCGGCGCTGGGCGTGCCGTCCAAATTGTCGTCAAAAGGCGTGCCGTTGATGACCGGCATGGGCCCCTCCTACCTGTCGAAGCCATCGAAGCTCGGGCGCCCTCACTGGCGCTCCGGCGTCCGCCGCGTCATCCTGCGTGCCGACGGGTTCCCCTCTCGGACCCGCCCACCGGCGTGATGCGGTGAACGGGAGGGATCATACGAAAAGATCACTCAAATGCAATCGAATTTTTATCCAGAAGGTTGATAATCTTTTGTTAACGTTAGCCGGAAAGAAAATATTAACCAACTCGCTGCGCCAAATCGTTGATATTTATTGAATTTCTACTCCACGGATTGGCGTACCGCAGCGGCCGCAGCCCATGGACACAGAGGCACCGCCGCGGCCAGCAGGGCGCCCAGCAACAGCAGATGCGGTCGCGCGCTGGCGCCGCTGAGCGTGGCCTCGACGGCGGCGGCGCCGAAAATCAGCGCCGGGACGTAGAGCGGCAGGACCAGCAGGGCGATCAGCACGCCGCCGCGACGCGCGCCCAGGGTGAGCGCGGCGCCGACGGCGCCGACCAGGCTCAGGACCGGCGTGCCCAGCAGCATCGCGCCGATAAGCGTGGCGAAGCCCTCGGCCGGGAGGTTCAGCAGCAACGCCAGGACCGGCGCCGCCAGCACCAGCGGCAGGCCGGAGACGAGCCAGTGGGCGAGGGTCTTCGCCAGCACGACGAGCGCGAGCGGCACCGGAGCCAGCGCAATCAGTTCGAGCGCGCCGTCCTCGTAGTCGGCGAGGAACAGGCGATCGAGCGACAACAGGGCGGCCAGCAGCGCCATCACCCAGAGAACGCCGGGCGCGATCCGCGCCAGCACGTTGGCTTCCGGTCCGACGCCGAACGGGAACAGCGCGACCGCGACGACGAAGAACAGGACCACCATGGCGGCGTCCGCGCCCTGGCGCAGGGCCAGGCGCAGGTCGCGGCCGATCACGGCGAGAAGCGAGGCGCCGACCGGGTTCATGCAGCGGCCGCCTGGGCGAGGTCGAGGCGTTGCGGCGCGGCGATCGCCAGCGGCGCGTGGGTGCTGAGGACGACGATGCCGCCGCCGGCGCGATGGGATTCGATTGCCGCGCACAGCGCCGCGATCGACTCGGCATCGAGCCCGACCGAAGGCTCGTCCAGCAGCCACAGCGCGCGCGGCAGGGCGACCACGCGCGCGAGCGCCAGGCGACGGCGCTGTCCCTGCGACAGGTAGCGCGCCGGCAGATCGGCCAGACGATCGAGCTTGAACCGCGCAAGCGCCGTCGCGGCCTGGAGCGCATCGCCGCCGCCGAGGGCGATCCAGAACGCCAGGTTCTCGGCCACGGCCAGGGCGGGCTTCACGGCATCGAGATGACCGAGATACGCCAGACGCGCGCGATGCGCCTCGGGTTCTTGGGCGATGTCCTGGCCCGCCCAGCGCAAGGTGCCGGCGGCCGGCGCGAGCAGACTTGCCATGACCCGGAGCAGGCTGGACTTGCCGCTGCCGTTGGGCCCGGTCAGGACCAGCGCGTCGCCGGGGGCGAGCGCGAAGGACAGATCCGCGAACACCTGCCGGCCGCCGCGCCGGCAGGCCAGGCGCTCGGCGTCGAGTGCGGCGGGTGCGGTCGCGGCGGGCTGTGCGTTCCGTCGGGCGTTCAACAGGCGGGTCCGGTAGGCAACGAGACGATGCCCATCATAGCCGCATCGCGGGCGCCGGAAAGAAATAGGCGGTCGCTTGGGGGGGACCAAGCGACCGCCGTAGACCAGCCTTTTGCGGCTGTCCGAGACCGCGGGGGGGATGCGGCCTCGCACTAGAGGGGAGGTCTAGAATTGTTATTACAGCCGCGAACTGTGGTGCGGATGTGCCGGGATTAAGGCTTTTGTGTGATTTTCCGGCTGCGCGATTTCGGCCCGCCGCGATCCGCAGATTCCCGGATGGCTCAATCGCGCGCCAGCCGCTCGATAGCGTCGGCCAGGACCATGGCCAGACAGCGGTAGCTGCGGTCGTTCATATGGAAACTGTCGCTCGACAGCATGCTGGCGAAGGTGAAGCCGCCGCCCTGCACCCAGTGGCGCATGACCGCCTGGCGATGGAACACGGCCACGCCGAGTTCGCGGTCGAGCGTGGCGAACAGGCCGAGATAGACGGCCGAGCCGCCGCCCTTGGCGACGCGGGGCGTGTATTGCGGATCGAGGATGAGCACGTCGATGTTGGCCTTGCTGAGCCGCGCGATGCCTTCACGCAGCTCTGCCCGGAAAACCTCGCCGGGAATGCCGTGCAGCGCGTCGTTGACGCCGGTCTGCCAGATGACGAGCTGCGGCCGGTGCTCGATCGCGTCGCGCGACAGACGGGCGACCATGTCGCGGGCGAGCTCGCCGCCCACGCCCTTGTTGATGACCGCGACCGCGCTCATCGGGAAGCGGCGCGCGAGCTCGCGCTCGAGCTGGCGCGGATAGCAGTTCGCCGGATCGCTGGCGCCGACGCCCTCGGTCGAGGATGAACCGATGGCGACGATCTTGATGGGCCCGTGGTCGCGCAGGCGCAGCTTCGTGCGCGGCAGCGTGCCGCTGATCCGCGCTACGCGCGCGGGCACGGCGCATTCGCGCTGGCCAAGCATGCCGCCCGGCTGCGCCGGCGCCGCCGTGGTCTCGGCGAGTGCCGGCTGGCCGAGGGCGAGGAGCGCCGCCGCAACGGCAACGGTAACGAATCGCATCGATCTGAGAACGGCCGACCAACCCCCAGTATTCCCCAGCACTCCCGCCCCGGTCAGGCGCTTGTGCTAGGGTTTTGTCCATCATGGCCAAAATCCCCTGACGAGTCACTAGGCATGAGCCCGATCCAGGTCGAGCGCGACCGGCGGCTGGACTTCTTCCGCGGCTTGGCGCTGGTATTCATCTTCATCGATCACGTGCCCGGAAACCGGCTCGCCTATTTCACGCTCGGCGGCTGGAACTTCTGCGACGCCGCTGAGGTATTCGTCTTCATCTCGGGCTACACCGCCGCGCTGGTGTTCGGCGCGATGTACCAGCGCGTGGGGCCATGGCTCGCCTCGGTCCGTATCTTCGGGCGCTGCTGGACGCTCTATGTGGCGCACGTGTTCCTGTTCGTGATCTTCATGACGGAGGTGGCGTACACGGCCGAGCGCTTCAACAACCCGATGTTCATCGAGGAAATGCGGGTCGACGAGTTCCTGCGCACCCCGCATCTCGCCGCGCTGAACGCGCTGGCGCTGCGCTTCCAGCCTGCCTTCATGGACATCCTGCCGCTGTACATCGCTCTGATGCTGGGGCTGCTGGTGTCCCTGCCAGTGATTGCGCGCTGGCCGTGGGCGGCGATCGGCCTTTCCCTGGCCGTCTACCTGTTCGCCCACCGCAAAGGGCTCAACCTCGCCACCTATCCCGACGGCGAGTGGTTCTTCAATCCGTTGGCTTGGCAACTGCTGTTCGTGATCGGCGCCTGCCTCGGCTTTCCACGGGCGGAGCGTTGGCCGGGTTTCCTCGACCGCCCCTGGCTGCCGCCGCTGGCAATCGCGGTGCTGGTATTGTGCGTTGCGGGAAAGCTGTTCCTGGCAGTGGTTTCGGTTCACGCCATCGACATGCCGCGGGTTGCGCGCATGCTGTGGTGGGGCAGCAGCAAGCAGTGGCTGGGGCCGTATCGCCTTGTCAACCTTCTCGCCCTCGCCTATCTCGCCGGATACCTGATCAAGCCGGGCACGGTCTGGTTGAACGCCTTGTGGGTCAGGCCGATCATCCGCATGGGCGAGAATTCGCTTTATGTTTTCTGCCTCGGTATATTCCTTTCCTACTTGGCGCATTTGATCCTGGTCGAGGTCAGTTCGCGAGTGACGACGCAACTCGCGGTTTCGCTGGCCGGAGTCGCGATCATGGTGGCGGTTGCGGAGGCGATGAGTGGGACCAAGCGGGCCGAGGCGCGCCGGCGCCGGGCGGCGGCGTAGGAACGCCGTGCCGGGCTCGGCGGCAATCGGCCTCATGCTGGCGGCGCTGGTCGCGGTATCGCCCGCGGCCAATGCCGCCGAGGAGGACGTGCCCGAGCAGTGCCGCGTGCCCGCGGCGCTGTTCGACGACCTGGCGTCGTTTCCCAACGCGGCCGCACACATCGCGCGCGAGGGCCGCATCACCATCGTCGCGATCGGCGGCGCCAGCACACAGGGCACCGGCGCGTCGAGCACGGCCACGGCTTGGCCGGCGCGTCTGGAAAAGGCCCTGGCCAAGCGGCTGCCGGGCGTCGATATCCGCGTGGTGAACATGGGGTTGCGCGGCCAGACCGCGCGCCAGGCGCTCGAGCGCTTCCCGGTCGAGGTGGCGCGCCTGAAGCCGGATCTGGTGATCTGGGAGACGGGTACTGTCGAGGCCGTGCGCTCCGAGGATACGGACCTCTTCCCCTGGACCATGGCCGAGGGCGTCGACCGGCTGCACGAGCAGCATGCGGACGTCATCCTGATGGACCCGCAATATGCCCGCGGCACGGCGCTGCTGATCAACTTCCAGCCCTATCTCGATGCCATCGCGCAGACGGCGACCGTGCCCGGCGTGACGCTGTTTCCGCGCCACCAGATCATGCGCTACTGGGCCGAGAACGACCGCATGGTCCCCGCATCGCGGGCGGAGATGACGCGGGGCAACGACATGATCTACGACTGCATCGCGCAACTCATGGCCGAGGTGATCGAACACGGCCTCAAGCACGGAGCGCACGCGCAGCGGTGACGGCGGCCCCCGCCACCACCCGCCCGTGCTGAACGCCATGGATAAAGCCGACAACCCGCGCGCCATCATCGACCGTCGCGCCCTGCTGGGACCGATCGACGAGATCGCGTCGCTCGAGGGGGCGAAGCAGCGCGCAGCGCTGCTGAACCTGATGAAGCAGGCCCTCAAGACGGGGCAGGACGAGATATTCCGGCGCTTCGAGGCCCACGGCAGCGGCGCCGAGGTGATGCATTGCACCTCGTACCTCATCGACCAGATCGTGCGGCTGCTCTACGACTTCACCACCGAGCGCGTGTTCCGCGCGCCCAATCCGACCATGGCCGAGCAGCTGTCGATCGTGGCGGTCGGCGGCTACGGCCGCGGCGAGCTGGCGCCCAAGTCCGACATCGACCTCCTGTTCCTGCTGCCCTACAAGCAGACGCCGCGCGGCGAGCAGGTGGTGGAGTACATGCTCTACGTGCTGTGGGACCTGGGGCTGCAGGTCGGCCACGCCACGCGCTCGATCGACGAATGCCTGCGCCAGGCCAAGGCGGACATGACGATCCGCACCGGGCTGCTCGAGTCACGCTACGTCTGGGGCGACCAGGAGCTGTTCAAGGCGCTGCGCAAGCGCTTCGAGGCCAAGTTCCTGTCCGGCAACCGCAGCGACTTCGTCGAGGCCAAGCTCAAGGAGCGCGACGAGCGCCATCTTCGCCTGGGCGACTCGCGCTACGTGCTCGAACCCAACATCAAGGACGGCAAGGGCGGCTTGCGCGACCTGCATACGCTGATCTGGATCGCCAAGTACCTCTTCAAGGTCGGCGAGCCCGAGGCGCTGGCGGCGCGCGGCATCCTGACCGGGGACGAGGCGCGCAGCTTCCTGAAGTCGCGCGAGTTCCTGTGGTGCCTGCGCTGCCACCTGCACTACCTGACCGGCCGGCCCGAGGAGCGGCTGACCTTCGACGTGCAGGCCGAGATCGCGCGCCGCATGGGCTACACCGACCACGCGGGCACCAAGCGCGTCGAGCGCCTGATGAAGCACTACTTCCTGGTGGCCAAGGACGTCGGCGACCTGACGCGCGTGTTCTGCGCCGCGATGGACGCGCGCATGAAGCGCTCGCGCTTCGCCGCGCTGGCGCGCGTCGGCACCTGGCGGCGCGATCTCGGCGACTTCACGATCGACTCCGACCGGCTGACGGCCAAGCGCGCCGACATCTTCGTCAAGGACCCCGTCAATTTCCTGCGCCTGTTCCATGTCGCGCAGAACCAGGAGCTGGACATCCATCCCGACGCGCTGCGCCTGGTGCGGCGCGACCTGCGCCTGGTCAATGCGCGCTTGCGCGGGAATCCCGAGGCGAACCGCCTGTTCCTCGATATCCTGACCAGCAGGAAGGATCCGGAGACCATGCTCCGGCGCATGAACGAGGCCGGCGTGCTGGGCCGGTTCCTGCCCGATTTCGGCCGTGTCGTCGCGCAGATGCAGTACGACATGTACCACGTGCACACGGTCGACGAACACACGATCTACGCCATCGGCATCCTGTCGCGCATCGAGAGCGGCCAGCTCAAGGAGGACCACCCGGTCTCGAGCGAGGTCGTGCACAAGGTCGTGTCGCGCCGCGTGCTGTACCTCGCGGTGCTGCTGCACGACATCGCCAAGGGCCGCGGGGGAGACCACTCGGTGCTGGGCGAGCAGGTGGCGCGCGAACTGTGCCCGCGCCTGGGGCTCAGCGACGAAGAGACGGAGAACGTCGCCTGGCTCGTGCGCTATCACCTGCTGATGAGCTACGCCGCCTTCAAGCGCGACGTCGACGATCCCAAGACGGTGGCCGATTTCTGCGCGCTGGTGCAGAGCCCCGAGCGCCTGCGCCTCCTGCTGGTGCTGACCGTGGCCGACATCCGCGCGGTCGGCCCCAATGTCTGGAACAACTGGAAGGCCACGCTGCTGCGCGAGCTCTACTGGCGCGCCGAGGAGATGCTGTCGGGTGGATTGAGCGCCGGAAAGGGCATGAAAGCGCGCGTCGAGGCCAGGCAGGCCGAGCTGCGCGCCGAGCTCAAGGACTGGCCCGACGAGGATTTCGCGAGGCACCTCGGCCGCTGCACCAACGCCTACTGGCTGGCCTTCGACCTGGCCACGCTGGCGCGTCACGCCCGCCTGATGCGGCGCGCCGACCGCGACAATGCGCCGCTGACGGTCGACACCAAGGTCGACCCGGCGCGCGCCATCACCGAGGTCACGATCTATACCGGCGACCATCCCGGCCTGTTCAGCCGCATCGCCGGGGCGCTGGCCTTGAGCGGCGCCAACATCGTCGAGGCGCGCATCTTCACCACCCACGACGGCATGGCGCTCGACACGTTCGTGGTGCAGGGCGCCGAGGGCGGCGCCTTCGACCGGCCGGACCGGCTCGCCAGGCTCGCCACGCGCATCGAGCAAAGCCTGTCGGGCAAGCTGCTGCCGCGCCAGGAATTCGCCAAGCCGGCGGCGATCCAGAGCCGCACCCGCGTGTTCAAGGTGCCGCCGCGCGTGCTGTTCGACAACAAGGCCAGCGCCACGCACACGGTGGTCGAGGTCAACGGCCGCGACCGGCCCGGCCTGCTCTACGACGTCACGCGCGCGCTGACCGCCTCCAACCTGCAGATCTCCTCCGCGCGCATCTCGACCTATGGCGAGAGCGTGGTCGACGTGTTCTACGTCAAGGACATCTTCGGCATGAAGGTGGTCGACGAAGGCAAGCTCGCCAAGATCCGCGAACAGCTCCTCGCCGCGCTTGCCGAGCCGGGCGCCGCCGCCGAAGAGGCGCCCTCGCGCCGCCGCGCCGCCGCGTCGCGCCAGGCGGCGGAATAGTCGCACCCTACATCCCGCCGCATGTCCCTGTTCCGCGGCATCGCGACGATCGGTAGCATGACCATGATCAGCCGCGTGCTGGGCTTCGTGCGCGACGTGCTGATGGCGGCGCTCCTGGGCGCGGGCGGCATGGCCGACGCGTTCTTCGTCGCCTTCCAGTTCCCCAACCTGTTCCGCCGCCTGTTCGCCGAAGGCGCGTTCAACGCCGCCTTCGTGCCGCTTTTCGCCGGCACGCTGCAGGCGCACGGGCCCGCGGCCGCACGCGTCTTCGCCGGCCGCGCGCTGGCGGTGCTGCTTTGCGTGCTGGTCCCGTTCACGGTCGCGGTCGAACTCGCGATGCCCTGGCTGATGGTCGCGATCGCGCCCGGCTTCGCCGACGAACCCGATCGCTTCGCGCTCGCGGTCGCCTTCACGCGCATCTGCTTCCCCTACCTGCTGTTCATGGCACTGACCTCGATGCTGGGCTCGGTCTTGAACGCGGTCGACCGTTTCGCCGTGGCCTCGGCGGCGCCGATCCTGCTCAACATCATCATGATCCTGGCGTTGCTCGGGCCGGTGCACTGGACGACGACGCCGGGTCACGCGCTGGCGTGGGCGGTCGCCGCGGCCGGGGTGGCGCAGTTCCTGTGGCTGGCGCAGGACGCCGGGCGCGCCGGCATGCTGCCGCGCCTGCCCCGGCCGCACCTGACGCCCGACATCCGCCGCCTGTTCGCGCTGATGCTGCCCGGCGTGTTCGGCGCCAGCGTCGTGCAGCTCAACCTGTGGATCGGCACGGTGCTGGCCTCGCTGCTGCCGAAGGGCGCGATCTCGTATCTCTATTACGCCGACCGCGTGAACCAGCTGCCGCTCGGCGTGGTCGGCGTCGCGGTCGGCGTGGCGCTGCTGCCGATTCTGGCGCGCCAGCTGCGCGCCGGGAACCTCGACGCCGCCCGCGCCAACCAGAACCGCGCCATCGAGTTCGCGCTGCTCTTGACCGTGCCGGCCGCCGCCGCGCTGATCGCGGTCCCCGGGCCGATTGTCTCGGTGCTGTTCGAGCGCGGTGCGTTCGGCCCTGCCGACGCCGCGGCGACGGCGGCCACGCTCATGGCCTTCGCCGCCGGCCTGCCCGCCTACGTGCTGGTGAAGGCGCTGTCGCCGGGCTTTTTCGCGCGCGAGGACACGGCGACGCCGGTGAAGGTCGGCGCTGCGGCGATGCTCACCAACGTCGCGCTGGCGGCAACGCTGATGATCCCGCTCGAGCATGTCGGCATCGCGACCGCGACGGCGGTGTCATCGTGGATCAACGCCGGCGCGCTCGCCGT
This sequence comes from uncultured Rhodospirillaceae bacterium, assembly GCA_964557415.1. Lineage (GTDB taxonomy): Bacteria > Pseudomonadota > Alphaproteobacteria > JAEULC01 > JAEULC01 > JAEULC01. The sequence goes on along the minus strand of CAZLBB010000074.1, from coordinate 10,800 downwards.
CATCCTGTGGCGGCGCGGGCACCTCGATCCCGACCAGCGCCTCAAGCGCCGCGCCGCGCTGATCCTTTTCGCCGCGCTGGCGATGGCGGCGGCGCTGCTGCTGGGCGAATGGGGAATGCGCGCCCTGTTCGCCGGCGGAACGCTGATGCGCGGCGCGGCACTGGTGCTGCTGGTATCGCTCGGCCTGGCGGTCTATGGTGGCGCGTGCCTCGTCCTCGGCGCCGCGCGCCTTTCGGAGCTGCGCCAGGCGCTCTCGCGCAAGGGCGCCGTCCCGGTTCCGGCGCTGGACTAGACGGGGGCGCTTGACCCGCCTGCCCGGCCTCCGCCATAAAGCCCGCCCCTGCCACCGCCTCGATTCCACGCGAGAACGGAAATGAACCGCATCTTCTCGGGCATCCAGCCCACCGGCAACCTGCATCTCGGCAACTATCTCGGCGCCATCCGCAACTGGGTGCAGCTGCAGTCGAGCTACGAGTGCATCTTCTGCATGGTCGACATGCACGCGATCACGCAGTGGCAGGAGCCGGCGGAGCTCCGTCGGTCGACGCGCGAGGTCGCGTCCGCCTACCTCGCGTCCGGCATTGACGCGAAAAAGCACATCATCTTCAACCAGAGCCGGGTGCGCGCGCATGCGCAGCTCGCCTGGATCTTCAACTGCGTCGCGCGGCTCGGCTGGCTCAACCGCATGACCCAATTCAAGGAGAAGGCCGGCAAGGACCGCGAGAACGCCTCGGTCGGGCTCTACGTCTATCCCAACCTGATGGCGGCCGACATCCTGGCCTACAAGGCGACGCACGTGCCGGTCGGCGAGGACCAGAAGCAGCACCTGGAGCTCGCGCGCGACATCGCGCAGAAGTTCAACCACGATTTCGGCGTCGAGTTCTTCCCGCTGATCGAGCCGATCATCAAGGGCGAGGCGACGCGCGTGATGTCCTTGCGCGACGGGTCGAAGAAGATGAGCAAGTCCGATCCCTCGGACTACAGCCGCATCAACCTGACCGACACGGCCGACACGATCGCGCTCAAGATCCGCAAGGCCAAGACCGACCCGCATCCGCTGCCCGAAAGCGTCGCCGAGCTGGAGAAGCGGCCGGAGGCCGACAACCTGGTCGGCATCTACGCCGCGCTGTCGGACAGGACCCGCGGCGACGTGCTGGTGCACTACGCCGGGGCGCAGTTCTCGAAGTTCAAGGCCGAGCTGTCCGACCTGGCCGTGTCCGTTCTCGGGCCGATCGGCGCGGAGATGCAGCGCCTGATGAAGGACCCGGACCATGTCGACTCGATCCTGCGCGACGGCGCCGAGCGCGCCCAGGCGATCGCCGACCCGATCGTCGCCGAGGTCGAGGAGATCGTCGGCTTCCTGAAGCCTTAGGCCCCGGCGGCGGGCGCGATCCGGACGGCGAGGCCGCCGAGCGCGGACGCCCCGAGACCGAGCCGCCAGCCATAGGCGTCAAGCACGTCCTGCACGATGGCGAGGCCGAGCCCGGCGCCGCCGGCGCTCGTGTCCAGGCGTCGCCCGCGCTCGAGAATGCGCTGGTGGTCGCCTTCGGCCACGCCGGGACCGTCGTCCTCGACCATGATGGAAGGTCCGCCGGCGACCGTCGCCGATACGCGCACGCGGCCGGCGGCATGGCGCGCGGCGTTCTCCATCAGGTTGCCCAGCACCTCGGCGAGGTCGGCGTGGTCGATCGGCACGGCCGCTTCGGGCGGGATCACGCATTCGAAGCGGAGGCGCTCGCCGGCGGGCGTGCGCGACAGGGTCGCGACGAGGCCGTCGACCAGAGGTGCCAGCGCGACCGGCGCCGCGACGGCGCGGCGGCGGTCAGCGCCGATGCGGGCGCGCACCAGCTCGCGGTCGACATGGCGCTGCATCGCCTGCGCCACCGCGTCGATGTCGGCGGCGACGTCGCCCTCGCCCTTGGCCCGCAGCCGGCGCGCGTCGGCGGCCAGCGCGGTGAGCGGCGTCTTGAGGCCGTGCGCCAGGTCGGCGGCGCGGTCGCGCGCCCGCGCCAGGGCCTGTTCCTGCGCATCGAGCAGCGCGTTGACCTCGTCCGCCAGCGGGCGCACCTCGTCCGGCACCGATCCGGCGAGCCGCCGGGCGCGGCCGGCGCGGATCGCGGCCACGCCGCGCCGAACGGCATCGAGCGGCGCGAGCCCGAGCCGGATCTGGACCCAGGCCGCGAGCCCGAGGGTCACGGCGAGCACCGACAGCGCGATGGCGAGATCCGCCGTCATGGCGCGCCGAGCCGCGGCGACGCGCGCGAGATCGGCCGCGACGGCGAGGCGGATCCAGCTCGGCCGGTCGCCGACGGTGAACCGCACCCGCCGCTCGGCCACCAGCAGCGTCTGGCCCGAGGGACCGGCCAGCTCGTGCCGGTGCAGCTCGCCCTGTGGCGGCTCGTCGCGCGGCAGCGCCAGCACCGCGTCCCACAGCGAGCGCGAGCGCACGAGCTGGCCGGCATCGTCGCCCGCCTGCCAGTAGAGGCCGGACAGCGGCACGGCGAAGCGCGGATCGGCCGGCGGCCGCAGCACCGCGATCTGCCCGTCGGGGGAGACATCCACCGAGGCGGCGAGCTGGCGCAGATGGACGTCGAGATCGTCGGCGAGGCTGCGCCGGAGATGGCGTTCGAACAGCAGGCTCAGGCCCGCGCCGGCGAGGGCCAGCGCGACGACGATGGCGACCGCGCCGCCCAGCAACAGCCGGACGCGCAGCGATCCCGCGCTCATGCGATCACGTAGCCGAAGCCGCGCCGCGTCTCGATCAGCTCGCTGCCGAGCTTGCGCCGCACGCGGCCGATCAGCACCTCGATCGCGTTCGACTCGCGCGCGTTGTCGTGGCCGTAGACGTGGTCGATCAGCTCCTGCTGCGGCACCACGCGACCGCGGTTGAGCATCAGGTAGGCGACGAGCCGGTATTCCAGCGCGGACAGCGGCACCGGCACGCCGTTCACGCTCACGCGCATCTGGCGCGGATCGAGCGCTAGCGCGCCATGCGTCAGGGCCGGCGCGGCGTGGCCGCCCGAGCGGCGGATGATCGCGCGCAACCGCGCCAGCAGCTCTTCCATCCGGAACGGCTTCGGCAGGTAGTCGTCGGCGCCGGCGTCGATGCCCTCGACCCGCTCGGCCCAGCTGCCGCGCGCGGTCAGGATCAGCACCGGCATGGCGCGGCCGTTGGCGCGCCAGCGCTTGAGCACCGCGAGCCCGTCCATGCCGGGAAGGCCGAGGTCGAGCACCACGGCGGCGTAGTCCTCGGTGTCGCCGCGGAACCAGGCTTCCTCGCCGTCGGAAACGGTCTCGACCAGGTGGCCGGCGGCCTCGAGCGCGTGCCGCACGTCGGCGGCGATACGCGCGTCGTCCTCGACCAGCAGCACGCGCATCACTTCTCCTTGATGCGTTCGACCGCGGCGCTCTTGCCGTCGACGTAGACCTCGAACACGCGGCCTTGCGCATCGATGACGCGGAACTCGTACATCCACCGTCCCTTGCGGCGCTCGATCTCGGTGCGGACGACCTCGCCCGGCAGGCGGGTGCGGACCTCGGCCAGGATATCGGCGAGCGGACGCAGCTCCCCGGCCTCCACGGCGCGGCGCGCGCGCTCGTGGTCGGGCGCCTCGTCGGCCCGCGCCGGCGGGACCGCGTCGCTTGCGGCGGCGGCGAGTAGCAGCGCGATCCACGCGCGCATCTTGCGGCCCATGGTGGCGGATTCCCTTTCGCTTCTTAAGCGTACATCTTGCCGCAGCGTGCCTGACAGGAGGCTGACACGCGCCGTCAGGCTGGCGGCGGCGCCTGTATGCGACGGTCCGTGCCGTAAGCCGCCGAACGGTTCGGCGGCAAACCGCAAGCGAAAGGACCTGTCATGCGCAATCTCGCCGTTGTGGCCGCCGTCATCGCCGCTCTCGCGACCGCCTCCGCCGCCTATGCCGGCAGCCTGGGCCGCCCCTGCACGAGCGCGCCGCAGGACCGCTGGCTCACGCTCGACGCGCTCAAGGCCAAGGCCGAGGCGATGGGCTTCAAGGTGCAGAAGGCCAAGCTCAAGGACGCCTGTGCCGAGATTTACGCGCTCGACCGGAACGGCGCGCGCGCCGAGATTTTCCTCGACCCGACGAGCGGCGAGCTCGTGGGCCGCATCTGAACCGCGCGCATCATGAGCGTGGTGGAGATCACGACCGAAGCCGGCGGCGCGACGCCGCCGGCGACGGTCAGCGTGTGGGACCCGGTGGTGCGCGTCTTCCACTGGGGCACGGTGGGCCTGTTCGTGCTCGCCTACGCGACGGGCGACGAGATCGAGTGGCTGCACCTGGCGGCGGGCTATGGCATCGTGGCGCTGCTGGTGCTGCGCGTGGTCTGGGGCTTCGTCGGGCCGCGCCCCGCGCGCTTCGCCGACTTCGTGCGCGGCCCGCGCACGGTCCGCGACTACATCGCCGACATGCTGCGGCTGAAGGCGCGGCGCCATCTCGGCCACAATCCGGCCGGGGGCGCCATGGTGGTGGCGCTCCTGGGCATGCTCGCCGCCATCGCGCTCAGCGGCCACCTGATGACAACCGACGCGTTCTGGGGCGCCGAGTGGATGGAGGAGCTGCACGAGGCGCTGGTCCACGCCACGGTCGTGCTGATCGGGCTGCATGTCCTGGGCGTCCTGTTCGCCAGCCTGGAGCACGGCGAAAACCTGGTGCGCGCCATGATCGACGGGCGCAAGCGCGCGCCCTGATTTCCCGCATCCTGATGCTGCATCGCGGTAAGTCCTTGACTTATCGCGCTGCAGCGCTTATCTAGGCATTCGCATACGGTTTCTCGCGATTGCGCGATCCGCCCGGGCCGCTCCCGGGCGACTTATCCCGAGACGCTTTTTACCACCATGGCTGTCCCAGTCGCGCTTGGGTAGCTGCGACACGGGTTCGCGCTCGTCTGCCGAAAGAACGGCGGCGCGCAGGCCCAAGAAGGACCAGCTGATCTTGACTACTCCGACCTTCGCGGAACTCGGCCTGGCCGAGCCGCTGCAGCGCGCGCTCGGCGCTGAAAACTACCTCAACCCGACGCCGATCCAGGCCAAGGCCATCCCGCTGGTGCTCGCCGGCCGCGACCTCCTGGGCATCGCGCAGACCGGCACCGGCAAGACCGCGGCCTTCGCGCTGCCGATCCTGCATCGCCTCGCCGCCGAGCGCGCCCATGCCGGGCCGCGCCGAACCCGCGCACTGGTGCTGGCGCCGACGCGCGAGCTCGCGCTCCAGATCGGTGAGGGCTTCCGCAGCTACGGCCGCCATCTCGGCCTGCGCCACGCCGTGATCTTCGGCGGCGTCGGCCATCGCGCCCAGATCGAGGCGATGGCGCGCGGCGTCGACGTGCTGGTCGCCACGCCCGGGCGCCTGCTCGATCTCATGGGGCAGAACTTCCTCCGGCTCGACCGCGTGTCGGTCCTGGTGCTGGACGAGGCCGACCGCATGCTCGACATGGGCTTCATCCGCGATGTCCGGCGCATCGCCGCCGAGCTGCCGAAGCAGCGCCAGTCGCTGCTGTTCTCGGCCACCATGCCGGCCGACGTCGCCGCGCTGGCGCGCGAGCTCCTGAACGCGCCCGAGCGCGTCGAGGTGGCGCCCGCAGCGACGCCGATCGAGCGCATCGAGCAGCGCGTCTATCACGTCGAGGCGCAGCGCAAGCGCGCCCTCCTGACCGGGCTCTTGGCCGACCCGTCGCTCGGCCGCGTGATCGTGTTCACCCGTACCAAGCACGGCGCCGACCGCGTCGCCGAGCATCTCGCCCGTGCCGGCATCGAGGCCGACGCGATCCACGGCAACAAGTCGCAGAACGCGCGCCAGCGGACGCTGGCGAACTTCCACGCCGGCGACCTGCGCGTGCTGGTGGCGACCGACATCGCGGCGCGCGGCATCGACGTGGCCGACGTGACCCACGTGATCAACTTCGAGCTGCCGCACGAGCCGGAAAGCTATGTCCATCGCATCGGCCGCACCGCGCGCGCGGGCGCCAGCGGCGTCGCGATCGCCTTCTGCGACCCGGCCGAGCGCGAGAACCTGCGTGCGATCGAGCGCCTGACCAGGCGCAAGCTGGCGGTGATCGGCGACGTGCCGCCGGAGCAGGCTCCCAAGCGTCCCGACAACGACGATCGCCGCCCGGGGCCGGCGCGGCCGCAGGGCAAGCGCCGCCGCTGGCGCGGCAACTTCCCCCGACGGGCGGCCTGAAGCGGCCTCGCCACGAGACGCCAGGACGTTCCCTTTTTCCACCGCAACCGCCTCGAACAGGAGAAAACGATGGCTACCGGTACCGTAAAGTGGTTCAACGCGCAGAAGGGTTTCGGCTTCATCCAGCCGGACGACGGCGGCAAGGACGTGTTCCTGCATGTCAGCGCCGTCGAGCGTGCGGGCATGGCGCCGCCGAAGGAAGGCCAGAAGGTCAGCTACGACCTCGAGGCCGACCGCCAGGGCCGCAGCTCGGCCGCCAATCTGCGCGCGATCTGACGACCGCATGCGCCGCGGCGGCCGGGAAGCCGGCCGCCGTGGCGTTTCCCTTCCACCGCGTTTCGGGAGAAACCCAATGGCGAAAGAAGAACTGATCGAATTCGAAGGCGCGGTGCTCGAGGTCCTGCCGGACCGGCGCTTCCGCGTGCAACTGGACAACGGCCACACGATCCTCGCCTACACCGCGGGCCGCATGAGCAAGGCGCGCATCCGCACGCTGGCCGGCGACCGCGTCACGGTCGAGATGACGCCCTATGACCTCGATCGCGGCCGCATCACCTACCGGCACAAGGACGAGCGCGCCGCGCCCGCGGGTGCCAGCCCGCGTCCGCAGTACCGCAAGTTCCGACGCTAGCAGCCGGAAGCGGCGAGGGCTTGCGTTCCCGCCGCCGATGCCCATCTTCGGGCGGCAGCCGACCAGCCGCCCGGGGATGATGCGCCATGCCGAACGACCTCCTGAGCCTAGCCCTCGACCCGACCGCCTGGGCGGCGCTTGCGACGCTGATCGCGATGGAGGTCGTGCTCGGCATCGACAACCTGATCTTCATCTCGATCCTGACCAACAAGCTGCCCGAGCACCAGCGCGCCGGCGCGCGGCGGATCGGTATCAGCCTGGCGCTGATCCTGCGCCTGGTGCTGCTCGGCACCGTCGCCTTCATCGTGCAGCTGACCACGCCGGTCCTCACCCTGTTCGGCCACGCCTTCTCCTGGCGCGACCTGATCCTCCTGGCCGGCGGTCTGTTCCTGGTGTGGAAGGCGACCAAGGAGATCCATCACAACGTCGATCCCGATCCCGAGCCGGACCTCTTCGACACACGGGCCGCGGGGCTGGGCTACGGCGCCGCGATCGGGCAGATCCTGCTGCTCGACCTCGTGTTCTCGGTCGACAGCATCATCACCGCCGTCGGCATGACCGACCACATCCCGATCATGGTGATCGCCGTGCTGGTCGCCGTCGTCGTCATGATGGTGGCCGCGACGCCGCTGTCCAACTTCATCAACGACAACCCGTCGGTCGTGATGCTGGCGCTCGGCTTCCTTCTGATGATCGGCACGGCGCTGATCGCCGAAGGCATGGGCGTGCATGTGCAGAAGGGCTACATCTACACCGCCATGGCCTTCTCGGCGCTGGTCGAGAGCCTCAACATGCTGGCGCGCCGCGCGCGCCGGAAGAAAAGGGCAGCGGCCGCCGCACGCCGGGCCGGCTAGCTTTCCTTCCCGCTGACGCCCGCCTGGGCGAAGGTCGCCATGCCGGTATGGCAGGCGACCGCGCCCTTCAGCACCATCGCCGCCAGCGCCGCGCCGGTGCCCTCGCCCAGCCGCATGTCGAGCGCCAGGATCGGGCGCTTGCCCAGGCGCTCGCACAAACGCGCATGCGCCGGCTCGGCCGAGCAATGGCCGACCTGGCAATGGTCGAGCAGGTCGGGACGGAGCGCGTGGAGGACGGCCGCGGCGGCCGTGCAGGTATAGCCGTCGAGCAGCACCGGCACGCGGCCCATCCGCGCCGCCAGCACCGCGCCGGCGATCGCCGCCAGCTCGCGACCGCCCAGCGCCGCCAGCGCGGCGAGCGGGTCGCCGGCCATCGCCCGGTTGCGCGCCAGGCCCGCTTCCACCGCATCGATCTTGCGCCGCAGTCCCTCGCCGGCGACGCCGGTGCCCGGGCCGACCCAGTCGGCCGCCGTTCCGCCGAACAGCGCGTGGCAGAGCGCCGCGCCCGAAGTGGTGTTGGCGATGCCCATTTCGCCCAGGCACAGGAGGTCGAGGCCCGGCTCGACCGCCATCATGCCGTAGGCCATGGCATGCGCGCATTCCGCCTCGTCCATCGCGGGACCTTGCGTGAAGTCCGCCGTCGGGCGGTCGAGGTTCATCTCGTAGACCCGCAGCTCGGCATCGAGCGCGCGGCAGAGCTGGTTGATCGCGGCGCCGCCGGCGATGAAGTTCCGCACCATCTGTGCCGTCACTGCCGCCGGATAGGCCGAGACGCCCTGCGCCGCCACGCCGTGGTTGCCGGCGAAGACGGCGACGCGCGGCCGGTCGAGCCGGGGCGGATGGCGGCCCTGCCAAGCGCACAGCCACTCGCTCAGCGCCTCGAGCCGGCCGAGCGCACCCGGGGGCTTCGTCAGCTGCGCCTCGCGCTCGCGTGCCTGCGACGCCGCCGTGCGATCGGGACCGGGCAGCTCCGGCAGCAGGGCGCGGATTTCGGCGAAGCTGGCGGCGGGACGGGCGGACATGGAGGCTCCAATGGCGGGACGGGCGGCCGGAGACTCGTCTATAACGGGCGCGAATCCAAGGACCCTGACGGCCCGCATGCGATGACCGATCCGCGTCCCGCTGCCGCGGCGACCCGGCTGGACGACTGGGTCCGCGACCTGAAGGTCGCGGCGATTTTCTTCACGCGCGTCCCGATCGCCCATGCCGGCCGCCTGACGCTTGCCGACCTGGCGCGCGCCTGGCGCTGCGTGCCGCTGGTCGGCGCCGCGATCGGCGCGGCGGGCGGTGTCGTCTTCGCCATCGCCCATCTCCTGGGCCTGCCGCCGCTGGCGGCTGCGCTCTTGGCCCTGGCGACGACGGCGCTCGTGACCGGCGCGCTGCACGAGGACGGATTGTCGGACTTCGCCGATGCCCTCGGCGGCCGCGATGCGGCGCAGCGCCTCGACATCATGCGCGACAGCCGCATCGGCGCCTTTGGCGCCCTGGCGCTGATCTTCTCCGTGGGCCTGCGCGCCGCCGCGCTCGCTTCCATGGCGGAGCCCGGGGAGGGATTCCTGGCGCTGGTGGCGGCGCACGCGCTGTCGCGGGCCGCACTTCCCGCGGTCATGACGGCCTTGCCGGCGGCGCGGCGCGACGGGCTGGGGGCGGATACCGGCGCGCCCGAGCGGCCGGCGCTGGCCCTGGCCCTCGGCGTGGCCGCGGTTCTTGCCCTCGCCGCGCTGGGAATCGGGCCCGGCGTGGCGGCGATGCTCGCCGGCTGCATGGCCGCCATGGCCATCACGGGGATGGCGCGGCGCCTCGTCGGCGGCTATACGGGCGACATACTGGGCGCCGTGCAACAGGCGGCGGAAACCGCCATATTGCTGGCGATAACGGCAACGAGCGGAACACGATGAGCAACCGACACAAGGACACGCCTGCGATCACGCGCTGGTGGTGGATCCGGCACGCGCCGGTGACAGAGGACGGCGGGCGCGTCTATGGCCAGTCCGATCCCCCGGCCAATGTCAGCGACGTGGAAAGCTTCCGCGCGCTGGCCGCGATGCTGCCGCGCGAGGCGGTGTGGGTGGCGAGCCACCTGCAGCGCACGCACCAGACCGCGGAGGCCGTGGCGGCGCAGGGCCACGCCAAGCCGTCGCTGGCGATCGAGAACGACCTTGCGGAGCAGTGCTTCGGCGAATGGCAGGGGCAGGTTCGCGCCGAGATCTACCGGACGCACGGGCTGCCGCACAATTTCTGGCTGGCGCCGGCACGCACCTGCCCGCCGGGCGGCGAAAGCTTCATCCAGGTGATCGAGCGCGTCGAGCGCTGCGTCCAGCGCCTGTCGCCGGCGCATGCCGGGCGCGACATCATCGCCTTCGCCCATGGCGGCACGATCCGCGCCGCGCTGGCGCTCGCCAGCGGCTGCTCTCCCGAAGTGGCGCTCAACTTCTCGATCGACAACCTGTCGCTGACCCGGCTCGACCACATCGACCCGGGCGGGGCGGCCGCGTGCTGGCGCGTCAACGCCGTCAACGTGCCGCCGCGGATCGGCCGCATCGTCATGGGCCACACCGGCGGCACCGCCGTCGCGTGACCGCGCTGCCGCGGCTGACCCTGGTCCTGGGCGGCGCGCGCTCGGGCAAGAGCCGCTACGCCGAGGGTCTGGTCGCGGCGGCCGGCGGCGGCACCTATCTCGCGACCGCCGAGGCGCTGGACGACGAGATGCGCGCGCGCATCGCCGTGCACCGCGCGCGCCGCGACCCGGCCTGGGCCACGCTGGACGAGCCGATCGACCTTCCCGGCGCGCTCGCGCGGGCCGACGCTGCGCGTCCTTTGCTGATCGACTGCCTGACCCTGTGGCTCAGCAACATCACCCTGGCCGGACGCGATGTCGACGCCGACTGCGACGCGCTGATAGCCGCCCTCGGCCTGCGTGCCGCGCCGGTCGTCGCCGTCTCGAACGAGGTCGGCCTCGGCATCGTGCCGGACAACGCGCTGGCCCGCGCCTTCCGCGACGCGCAGGGCCGGCTCAATGCGGCCGTGGCCCGCGAGGCGCAGTCCGTCGTGTTGATGGCCGCCGGACTTCCCCTCACCCTCAAGCAGGAAGAATCGCTCGGAGGGGATTGATTATGGAGAA
>CAZLBB010000073.1:22160-26398 GCA_964557415.1 uncultured Rhodospirillaceae bacterium | reverse complement strand
AAGAACGGCAATCGCCTGGAAATCGAGGCGCCTGCCGATATCGGCGTCATGCATGTCGACCTCGTGAAGCTGAAGCAAAGCCTGATCAACCTGCTCAGCAACGCCGCCAAGTTCACCAAGGACGGCGTGGTCAGGCTTGCGGTCGCAAGGCATGCCTCCGACCAGGGCCGCAAGGTGTTCACCTTCGCGGTCTCCGATTCCGGCATCGGCATGAACGAGGAGCAGATCGGCCGCCTGTTCCAGGCCTTCGGCCAGGCCGATTCCTCCACCACCAAGAAATACGGCGGCACGGGCCTCGGCCTCGCCATCACCAAGCGCTTCTGCCAGATGCTCGGCGGCGACGTGCAGGTGTCGAGCACGCCGGGCAAGGGCTCGACCTTCACGCTGATCCTGCCCGTGCGCAGCGCCATGCCGGCGCCGCCGGCCGCGACGGCGGCCGCGGACGCCGCGGCGGCCACGACCATGCCGGCGGCCGCGACCGCCCGTTCCGCGGCGGGCGCGGGAATCACGGTGCTGGCGGTCGATGACGACCAGGCGGTCCACGACCTGATCGGCCAGACCCTGTCGCGCCAGGGCTATCGCGTGCTGCACGCGCGCAACGGCAAGCAGGCGCTGGAGCTGGCGCACCGCGAGCGCCCGGCGGTCATCACGCTCGACGTGCTGATGCCCCAGGTCGACGGCTGGTCGGTGCTGTCGGCGCTCAAGGCCGATCCCGAGCTGCACGACATACCGGTGATCCTGGCGACGATCCTGGACGACCGCAGCCTGGGCCTGTCGCTCGGCGCGACCGACTTCATGACCAAGCCGATCGACCGTGCGCGCCTGAGCGCCCTGGTCGCGCGCCATGGCGGCGGCCAGCGGCCCGGGACGGTGCTGGTCGTCGACGACGATCCGGCCGCGCGCGACATGGCGCGCAAGGTGCTGGAGCGCATGGAGCTCGACATCGCCGAGGCCGGCAACGGCTCCGAGGCGCTGGCCTGGCTCGAGCGCAACCCGCCGCCGGCGATCATCCTCCTTGACTTGATGATGCCGGAAATGGACGGATTCGCCTTCCTGGACGAGATGGCCCGGCGCGAGGCTTGGCGCGACCTGCCGGTGGTGGTAGTGACCGCCAAGGAACTGACGCCGCAGGAGCGCGAAACCCTCACCCGCCGGACCCGGCAGGTCATCGCCAAGGGCGCCTCGACCTTGACCGAGCTGGCCGCCGCCGTCGGCGCCGCCACCGGGCGGGAGAAGATCGCGGCGGCGCGGGCGTGAGCGCCGGACATCACGTGTCGGAGACGAGTCGATGACCGAACAGCACGGCAAACCCGGATTCGAGACGCTGGCGGTGCATGCGGGCGCGCAGCCCGATCCCGCCACCGGCGCGCGCGCCACGCCGATCTACCAGACCAGCTCCTACGTGTTCGACAGCGCCGATCACGCCGCGTCGCTGTTCAACCTGCAGACCACGGGGTTCATCTACTCGCGCATCATGAACCCGACCGTGGCCGTGCTGGAGGAGCGCATGGCGGCCCTCGAGGGCGGCCGCGGCGCCACCGCCTGCGCCTCGGGCCACGCGGCGCAGCTCGTGGCGCTCTTCCCGCTCCTGAGCGCGGGCGACGAGTTCGTCGCGTCCAACAAGCTCTACGGCGGCTCGGTTACCCAGTTCTCGCAGACCTTCAAGAAGTTCGGCTGGAAGGTGACCTTCGTCGACGCCAACGACATCGACGCGGTGAAGCGCGCGGTCACCGACAGGACCAAGGCCGTGTTCGCCGAATGCCTCGCCAATCCCGGCGGCGTGGTCGTCGACATCGAGGCGCTGGCGAAGGTCGCGCACGCGCACCACGCGCCGCTGATCATCGACAACACGCTGGCGACGCCCTATCTGCTCCGGCCGATCGACTGGGGCGCCGACATCGTCGTGCATTCGACGACCAAGTTCCTGTCGGGCAACGGCACGACGATCGGCGGCGTGGTGGTCGATTCCGGCCGCTTCGACTGGATGAAGGCGGGCAAGTTCCCCGATCTCGCGGGCCCTTGCCCCGCCTACCACGGCCTGCGCTTCTACGAGACCTTCGGCGACATGGCCTTCACCATGCACGCCCATGCCGTGGGGCTGCGCGACCTGGGCCCGACCATGTCGCCGTTCGGCGCGTGGATCACGCTGCTCGGCATCGAGACGCTGGCGCTGCGCATGGAGCGGCACTGCGCCAATGCGCTCGCCGTGGCCGCGTTCCTCGAGCGCCACCCGGCCGTGGCCTGGGTCAACTATGCCGGGCTTGCGTCGAACCCGTACAACACGCTGGCGAAGAAATATTTGCCGCGCGGCGCCGGCGCCGTGTTCACCTTCGGTGTGCGCGGGGGCTACGAGGCCGGGGTCAAGGTCGTGGAGAACGTCGAGATGCTGTCGCACCTCGCCAATATCGGCGACAGCCGCAGCCTGATCATCCATCCCGCCTCGACCACGCACCGCCAGCTCAGCCCCGAGCAGCAGGTCGCCGCGGGTGCCGGCCCCGACGTCATCCGCCTGTCGATCGGGCTGGAGACCGCCGCCGATATCATCGCCGACCTCGACCAGGCGCTGAAGCGCGCCGGCGCATCGGCCAAGGCCGCGGAATAGCGCGCCCGATGCTGCGCTTCCTCGCCGGCGCGGCCGCGCTGTGCCTGCTCGCCGCGGCGCCGGTTCCGGCGCGGAGCGACACGCTCACCATCGTCGAGCCGTTCGGCCTCGGCGCGCCGAGCGAGCAGGCGATCCGGGTGCTGCGCCCCGCGCTCGAGCGCAGGCTCGGCCAGCGCGTGCTGGTCGAGCATATCGGCGGCCCCAACGGCGAGGTGGCGCTGGCGCGCGTGATGGTCGCCTCGCCCGCTTCGCGCCTGCTGCTGGTGATCACCGACGCCAGCCGGATCTTCCACGAGCATCTCGCCAAGCCGCAGCGGCGCCTCGACCAGCTGCGCCCGATCGCCAAGCTGACCGACGGCATCTCGCTGTGCCTCGCGCTCGCCCCCGATGTGCCGAACGCGGGCTGGGAAGCGTTCGCCGCCGCCGCCCGCAAGGAGCCGCCGACCATCGCCGCCGCGGGGCCGGCAAGCCCGTCGGGCATGTTCCTCGCCATCCTCGGGCGCCATCTGGGCGTCGACTTCCCCGGCAAGCGCTACGACCTGGATGCCGAGATCCTTTCGGCGATGGTGCGAACGCACGTGCCCGGCGTGATCGCTACGTCGAGCGCCTTGTCGCAGACCGCGCGCGGCCAGCCGAACCCGGTCGTGCTCTTGACCTCGGGCGCGCGCCGCCATCCGAGCCTGCCCGACACGCCGACGCTGGTCGACATCACCGGCAACCGGCGCCTCGCCTTCACCATGTCCGTCGGCCTGTTCGCGCCGCCCAACATGCCGGACGAGACGGTCAGGACGCTGACCCGGGCGGTGATGGAAGCCGGCAAGGACGAGGCCGCCCGCGCCGAGGCGCGCCGCGCGCACCTGCCGCTTGCGGTGCAGGACGCCGAGGTCATGCGCCAGACCATGGCGCGCACCCAGCGCGTGGTGCGCGAGATCGTGGAGAACTAGCCGGGCGGGAGTGCGCCGCGATTTCGCAATTTGGTAACCTGTCCGGTCTATGACGCAAGGGCGCGCGCCGCGCCTTTCGGGGGACAATGTTCATGGCCAAGATACTGCTGGTCGAGGACAACGAGATGAATCGCGACATGCTGTCGCGCCGCCTGATCCGCAAGGGCCACGAGGTGGTGATGGCGACCGACGGCCGGCAGGGCGTGGCGATGGCGGCCAGCGAGAAGCCCGACCTGATCCTGATGGACATGAGCCTGCCGGCGATCGACGGCTGGGAGGCGACGCGCCAGGTCAAGGCCGCCGAGGCCACCAAGGCCATCCCCGTGATCGCGCTGACCGCGCACGCCATGTCCGGCGACCGCGAGAAGGCGCTGGAGGCCGGCTGCGACGACTACGACACCAAGCCGGTCGACATCGACCGGCTGCTCGACAAGATCTCGACGCTGCTGGCGCGTCAAGCGGTCGGATGAGCGGCGCCGCCGACAGCAAGTCCTCCACGCCCGCCGCCGAGGAAAGGGCGCGGCTCCGGCGCATGGAGCGCGCGCTGCTGGCGCATGTGCGCCAGGAGTTCAGCGCGCCGGCCGCCGTGGTGGTCGACTATGCGCGCATGCTCTATGCCGACGCGGCGCGCTTCGGCCTCGACGCCATGCAGGACGATCTCGCCCGCATCCGCGACGCCGGCGAGACGCTGC
>CAZLBB010000073.1:0-22060 GCA_964557415.1 uncultured Rhodospirillaceae bacterium | reverse complement strand
CTCGACGCCATGCAGGACGATCTCGCCCGCATCCGCGACGCCGGCGAGACGCTGCACGGGATCATCACCGGGCTGCTCGATCCCGCGCAGCTGGCGCTGCGCGGCGCCGCCGCCGACCTCGAGGCGTTCCGCGGCAAGCTGCGCCACGACCTGCGCACGCCGATCAACGCCATCAAGGGCTATGGCGAGATGCTGATCGAGGACGCCCGCGCCGAGGGCCACGAAGGCTTCGCCAAGGATCTCGAGAAGCTGCTCGACTCCGCGGCCCAGATGCTCGGGCGCATCGACGCGCTGGCCAAGGTCAGCGGCATCGAGCCGGGCGGTCCCGGCGCCGCCGAGATCGCGGCGATGGGCGACCGGGCCGTCGTCTCCGCGGCGCTCGACGCCATCAAGCCGGTCCGCGACGACGAGCCGGAACGCGAGATCCAGCCGAGCCACATCCTGGTGATCGACGACAACGAGGCGAACCGCGACCTGCTGTCGCGCCGCCTCACCCGCGAGGGCCATACGGTGAGCGCGGCCGAGGACGGCGAGAAGGGCCTGGCGCTGCTCGGCACCGCCGAGTTCGACCTGATCCTGCTCGACCTGATGATGCCGGGCATCAGCGGCTACGAGGTACTGCGGCGTCTCAAGGATTCCGGCCGCTGGCGCCACGTCCCCGTGATCATGATCTCGGCGCTGGACGAGATCGACAGCATCGTGCGCTGCATCGAGTTGGGCGCCGAGGACTATCTACCCAAGCCGTTCAACCCCGTGCTGCTGCGCGCGCGCATCAACGCGACCCTGGAGAAGAAGCAGCTGCGCGACCGCGAGCAAGCGATGCTGCGCGACCTGCAGGCGGAGAAGGAGAAGACCGAGAAGCTGCTGCTGAACATCCTGCCGCGGTCCGTGGTGGCGCGGCTGAAGGCGGGCGAGGAGCTGATCGCGGACCGGTTCGAGGACGTGACGATCCTGTTCGCCGACCTGGTCGGATTCACCTCGCTCTCCACCAGGCTGTCCGCGCGCC
The DNA here is from genome assembly GCA_964557415.1 of uncultured Rhodospirillaceae bacterium. Lineage (GTDB taxonomy): Bacteria > Pseudomonadota > Alphaproteobacteria > JAEULC01 > JAEULC01 > JAEULC01. Next base: position 21,054 of record CAZLBB010000073.1, on the reverse strand, counting down.
AGCTTGTCGACCTCTTGAACCGGGTGGTTTCCACGTTCGACCAGCTGTCGCTGTCGCTCGGGCTCGAGAAGATCAAGACGATCGGCGACGCCTACATGGTGGCCGGCGGCCTGCCGGAGCCGCGCGCCGACCATGCCAAGGCCTGCGCCGAGCTGGCGCTCGCCATGATGGACGCCGTGCGCGACTTCAGCCGCGGCGTCGACGAAAAGCTGCAGTTGCGCATCGGCCTGCACACGGGCAGTGTTGTCGCCGGCGTGATCGGCACGCACAAGTTCGTGTACGACGCCTGGGGGGACACGGTGAACACGGCCAGCCGCATGGAATCGCAAGGCGCGGCGAACGAGATCCACGTCTCGGCCGCGACTTATCGCAGCCTCAGGAACGACTACCTCTTCTCGCCGCGCGGCGCCATGGACATCCGCGGCAAGGGCGCGATGGAGACCTACTTCCTGCGCGGGCGCAAGGCGCCGCAGGCGGCGTGATGCGGCGCCACGGCATTGCCCGCCGCGTCGCCGCGGCCGCGCTCGCCCTTGCCTGGCTCGCGCTTCCGGCCGAGGCCCAGCAGGCCCAGACGCAACGCCCGCTGGCGGGCCAGGCGATCACGGTCGTGGAGCCGTTCGGACCCGGCAGCGTGACCGAGACGGTGATGCGCCTGCTCAAGCCGGGCATGGAGCAGGCGCTCGGCGCCACGATCCAGATCCGCACGGAGCGCAGCCCCGACGGCAGCAAGGCCTTCGACCGGGTCGCGGCCGCCGCCCCCGACGGCCGCACCCTGCTGGCGATCACCGACGCGGCGCGTCTGTTCTACGAGTTCCTCACCGCGTCCAAGGTGAAGCTGGAGACCTTCACCCCGATCGCCAAGCTGACCGACGGCGTGTCGCTCGCGCTGGTCGCGCCGGCGACGGCACCGGTCAAGGACTACGAGTCGCTCAAGACGATGATCGCCGCGAAGAAGCGCCCGAGCCTGGCGCTCTACGGCGCCGGCAGCCCGGCCGGCGTGTTCGCCGCCATGGTCGAGGACCATGCGAGCGAGCGGTTCGGCGAGCGCTTCATCGAGACCGACGACCAGATCCTGGCCAGGCTGGTGGCCGGTAACGCAGCCTTCGGCATCCTCCCGACCTCGGCGGTGCTGGGCAAGGCGGGCCAGGCCAACAAGCTGCGCGCCCTGGTCACGTCCGGCGCGCGACGGCATCCGCGCCTGCCCGACGTGCCGACGCTGGGCGAGGTGACCGGCAAGCCCAAGCTCACCTTCACCGCCGCCGTGGTGCTCTACGCCCCGCCCGGCACGCCCAAGCCCGCAGCCGACGCCTTGTCGCGCGCCGCCATCGATGCCGGCGCCTCGGACCAGGCGAAGGCCGCCGCCCAGGCCGCCGTCCTGCCGCTCGCCGTCCGCGACGCCGAGGTCATGCGCGCCACCCTCGCCCGCACCCAGCGCGTCATCCGCGATCTGCTGACGCCGTAGCCTTGCGGCGCCGATTCCGCTAATAGAGCGCAAGGCCCTCAGGTCCTAAGCCCGTCATGCCCGGGCTTGTCCCGGGCATCCACGTCGATGCGGCGGTTGGCTCAAGGCGAGGTGACGCCTGCCCCGCGTCACGGTCTTGCGCTCTCACGACGCGCGGTCGGTCCATGGCCGACGTGGATGGCCGGAACAAGTCCGCCCATGACGGACAAACCGATTGGGCCGACGAGCTCGACTCCCCAGCGCCGCCGTCCGAATGAAAACCGCCCTGTTCGACTTCCCTCTTCCACCCGAGCTGATCGCGCAGGAACCGGCGCGGCCGCGCGACAGCGCGCGGCTCCTGGTGGTCGACGGCGACCGGCTGGAGGACCGCGTCATCCGCGACCTGCCCGCGCTGCTGCGTCCGTCGGACGTGATGGTGTTCAACGACACGCGCGTCATTCCGGCGCGCCTTGAAGGCGCGCGCGGCGCCGCGCGCGTCGAGGTGACGCTGCACCGCCGCGCGGGCGAGCGCGCCTGGCTCGCCTTCGCCAAGCCGGCCAAGCGGCTCAAGGCCGGCGATCGCATCGACTTCGCCGACGGTCTCTCGGCGACGGTCGAAGCGCGCGACGGCGGCGAGGTGCGGCTGGCCTTCTCCGCCGCGGGCGAGGCGCTGGCCGAGGCGCTCGACCGGATCGGGCGCATGCCGTTGCCGCCCTATATCCGCCGCCCGCGCGGGTCCGAGGACGGGGACCGGCCCGACCCCGACCGACAGGACTACCAGACGATGTTCGCGCGCCATGCCGGCGCCGTGGCCGCGCCCACGGCGGGATTGCACTTCACGCCCGAGCTGATGCGGGCGCTGGACGCGCGCGGCGTCAAGACGGCGACGCTGACGCTGCATGTCGGCGCCGGCACGTTCCTGCCGGTCAATGTCGCGGACACCGACCAGCACCGCATGCACGCCGAGTACGGCGAGATCGGCGCCGCGGCGGCGGCGGCGATCAATGTCGCGCGCCAAGCCGGCGGGCGCATCGTCGCGGCCGGCAGCACTTCGCTCCGGCTGATGGAAACCGCGGCCGATCCCGACGGGCGCCTGCGCCCCTTTTCCGGCGAGACGTCCTTGTTCGTCACGCCGGGCTACCGGTTCAAGACGGCGGAGCTGATGCTGACCAACTTCCACCTGCCGCGCTCGACCCTGTTCATGCTGGTCACGGCCTTCGCCGGGCTCGAGCGCATGCGGCGCGCCTACGCGCACGCGATCCGCGCGCGCTACCGCTTCTATTCCTACGGCGACGCCTGCCTGCTCAGGAGGGCAGCATGAGCTCGCTCGGCTTCGAGCTGCTGGCCAGGGACGGCAAGGCGCGGCGCGGCCGCATCACGACGGCCCACGGCACGGTCGAGACGCCCGCCTTCATGCCGGTCGGCACGGCCGGCACGGTCAAGGCGATGCCGCCGGACATGGTGCGCGCCACGGGCGCCGAGATCGTGCTCGGCAACACCTATCACCTCATGCTCAGGCCCGGCGCCGAGCGCGTCGCGCGCCTGGGCGGCCTGCACAGGTTCATGAACTGGCCCGGGCCGATCCTGACCGATTCCGGCGGCTACCAGGTCATGTCGCTGGCGCCGCTGCGCCAGCTCGGCGAGAACGGCGTCGCGTTCCAGTCGCATATCGACGGCCGCAAGCACCTCTTGACGCCGGAGCGCTCGATCGAGATCCAGCACCTGCTCGACAGCACCATCACCATGTGCCTGGACGAGTGCACGCCCTTCCCCGCCACGCCCGACGATGCCAAGGCCTCGATGGAGCTGTCGATGCGCTGGGCCGCGCGCTGCCGGCAGGTCTTCAAGGACCGGCCGGGCTACGGCCTGTTCGGCATCGTGCAGGGCGGCGTCTATCCCGAACTGCGCGCGGCGTCGGCCGAGGCGCTCACGAAGATCGGCTTCGACGGCTACGCGATCGGCGGGCTCGCGGTCGGCGAAGGCACCGAGACGATGCTGGCCGTGATCGAGGCGACCGAGCCGCACCTGCCGGCCGAGCGGCCGCGCTACCTGATGGGCGTCGGCCGGCCGGACGAGCTGGTCGAATGCGTGCGCCGCGGCATCGACATGTTCGACTGCGTCATGCCGACGCGCTCGGGCCGCACCGCCAAGGCGTTCACGCGCACGGGCGAGCTCAACCTGCGCAACGCCCGCCATGCCGAGGACCCCGGCCCGATCGACCCCGGCTGCGCCTGTCCGGCCTGCTCCGGCTTCTCGCGCGCCTACCTGCATCACCTGATCAAGGCCAAGGAGATGCTGGGGCCGATGCTGCTGACCTGGCACAATGTGCGCTACTATCAGGACGTGATGCAGGGCCTGCGCCAGGCGATTGTCGACAAGCGCCTCGACGCGTTCGCGGCCGGGTTCCATGCGGCCCATACGATCCAAGAAGAAGACACGAATGGCAAAGAAGACGTCGAAGACTGAAGGTCCCTATGCCGGGCTGACCCAGCTCGGCCACGCCATCGCGCAGCCGACCTCGCCCGAGCGCGCGGCGCTGGAGCGCGTACCCAACCCGCACCGCGGGCGCGCCTACCTGATCCGCCTGGTCTGCCCGGAGTTCACCACGCTCTGCCCGGTCACCGGCCAGCCCGATTTCGCGCACATCGTCGTCGATTACGTCCCCAGCGCCTGGATCGTCGAGAGCAAGTCGTTCAAGCTCTATCTGGGATCGTTCCGCAACCAGGGCACGTTCCACGAGGGCTGCACGCTGGATATCGCGCGCAAGCTGGAGCAGGCGATCAAGCCGCGCTGGCTCCGGATCGGCGGCTACTGGTTCCCGCGCGGCGGCATCCCGATCGACGTGTTCTACCAGACCGGCAGCCCGCCCGCCGGCCTGTGGGTCCCGCCGCAGGAAGTCGCGCCCTATCGCGGGCGGTAGCGGTGTTGCGCGCCCGGTCGCACAGCATCCCCCAAGATGGTCGCTTCGCTCGAGAAATCGCTTTTGCAGCGCTTGAGCAGCATGTTGATCGCAGGTGGTAGAATTCTAATTGCCGGATCATTGACTTCTAATCGCCGGTCATATTACTTCTAATCGCCGGAGCCCAAAAAAGGAGCTCGAGTGTACCCGCGCCTTGTCGGGCAGCGAATTCGCGAGGCACTTGCCGATACGCCGGTCGTCCTCGTGGTCGGGCCGCGAAGAGCCGGAAAGACGACGCTGGTGCGGGCGATCGGCGGCGAGGCGAACGCATATCTGACGCTCGACGACCCGACCGTACTCGAAGCTGCCCGCGGCGACCCGGTCGGCTTCGTGCGGGGACTCGATCGCGCAATCATCGACGAGATCCAACGCGCGCCCGAGCTGCTCCTGGCCATCAAGGTGGCGGTCGACCGCGATCGCCGGCCAGGCCGCTTTCTCCTTACCGGTTCCGCCAATGTCCTGACGCTGTCGCGCGTGGCCGACAGCCTTGCCGGTCGCATGGAAACCATTCGCCTTCTCCCCCTGGCGCGGGCAGAGATCGCAGGTGTCGAAGCATCGTTCGTCGATCGGCTGTTCTCCGGCGATGTGCGGCGCCCTCGCAACGTCGTTCTCGGCGACGATCTGATCGGCGTCGTCCTGACAGGCGGCTATCCCGAGGCGGTCGCCCGGGCCACCGAGCGGCGGCGCCAGGACTGGGCGCGCTCGTACTTGACGTCCATTCTCACGCGCGATCTGCGCGATATAGCCGACATCGAAAGGCTCACGGACCTTCCGCGCCTTGTGCGGCTCCTTGCGGAGCATGCGGGACAGTTGATCAACTACTCCGCTCTCGGCGCTGGTATCGCCGTCAGCTACAAGACCAGCCAGCGCTATGTCGCGCTCCTGGAACAGGTATTCCTTGTCACGACCCTGCAACCCTGGTTCACGAACGCGCTCAAACGGATCATCCGTACGCCAAAACTGCATTTCCTCGACTCCGGGATTCTCGCTGCCGCCCGGGGCTTGAGCTTCGGCCGTGTCAAAAGCGATCGCACGGCGCTCGGAGCCCTGCTCGAGACATTCGTGCTGTCCGAGATCATCAAGCTGTCCGATGCGGCCAACGCGAGGCTCTCGCCATTTCACTTCCGGCACCAGGACGGGCACGAGGTCGACATCGTCCTCGAACGGGACGACGGCACCATTGCCGGAATCGAGGTCAAGGCGAGTGCAACCGCTGCCTCGTCCGATTTCTCGGGGCTGAGGAAACTGGCCGACGCCGCGAAGACACGCTTCGCGTTCGGCGTCGTGTTATATGATGGCGATGCTGTCGTTCCCTTTGGCGAACGGCTTGCTGCAGCGCCGATCTCCTGCGTTTGGAGCTGACGGACGAGCGCTCGAACCGTCGGGAGCAAACGAGCAATCTCCCCGGCCGCAGGCGGTATCGCCGCCGCCCCTTCCAGCACGGCCTGGTTCACGCCATATGATGGCGCATGATCGCCGCCGCCGCTCCGCCCGACGACCCCCGCGCCGCGATCCGCGCCGAGGCGCTGGCGCTCGGCTTCGACGCGGTCGGCTTCGCGCCGGCCGCGCTGGACGCGGCGACGCGCGCGCGCCTCGGCGAGTACCTCGCACGCGGCTATCACGGCGACATGGGCTGGATGGCGGACAAGGCCGACCGGCGCGGCGACCCGCGCGTGCTGTGGCCGGAGGCGCTGAGCGTCGTCGTCGTCGGCCTGTCCTATGCGCCGGAAGGCGATCCGCGCTCGGCCCAGGCAAACCCCGCGCAAGGCGCCGTGTCGGTCTATGCCCGCGGGCGCGACTATCACGACGTCGTCAAGGGCAGGCTGAAGCGCCTGGCCCGATGGATGCAGGCGCGCTTCGGCGGCGAGGTGAAGGTCTTCGTCGATACGGCGCCGGTCATGGAAAAGCCGCTGGCCGAGGCGGCCGGCGTCGGCTGGCAGGGCAGGCACACCAATCTCGTCTCGCGCAGCCACGGCTCGTGGCTGTTCCTCGGCTCGGTGTTCACGACGCTCGCGCTCGATCCGGACCGGCCGGAGACCGACCATTGCGGCACCTGCCGGCAATGCCTCGATGCCTGCCCGACCGCGGCCTTCCCCGCGCCCAACCTGCTCGACGCGCGGCGCTGCATCTCGTACCTGACCATCGAGCACAAGGGCCATATCGACCGCGCCCTGCGCCCGCTGATGGGCAACCGCGTCTATGGCTGCGACGACTGCCTGGCGGTCTGCCCGTGGAACAAGTTCGCCCGCGCGGGAACCGAGGCCGCGTTCCTGCCGCGCGGGTCCCTGACCGCGCCGCGCCTGGCCGAGCTGGCGGCGCTCGACGACGCCGGGTTCCGCCGCATGTTCTCGGGCTCGCCGATCAAGCGCACCGGACGCGACCGATTCGTGCGCAACGTGCTGATCGCCATCGGCAACAGTGCCCGGCCCGCGCTGGCGCCGGCGGCCCTGAACCTTATCGGCGACGCCTCGCCGCTTGTGCGCGCGATGGCCGTCTGGGCCCTGTCGCGGCTGCTGCCGCCGCACGAGTTCCAGCGCCTGCGTGCCGGCCGTCTGCCGGAAGAGTCCGACGGCGCCGTGCGCGCGGAATGGGCGGTTTGACCGGCCATTTTATCCTCTTGATCCCGGGCGCGCCGTCTCCGAGGATGCGCGTCATCGCACAAGGGGTACGAACTTGCTCCACCGCATCGGTCTCGCCATCGTCATGGCATTCGCCGCCGCCCCGGCCGCGGGCCAGCAGCTCTACGCCTATCCGAAGGCGGGGCAACCGGCCGACCAGCAGCAGCGCGACCGCTACGAATGCCACATGTGGGCGGTCCAGCAGTCGGGCTACGACCCGACGCAGGCGCAGACGCAGGCGCAAGCGCAACCGGCCGCGCAGCAGCAGCAGACGCAGATGCCCGCCCACGGCAAGCCGGGCGGCGGCGCCGCGGCGGGCGCCGGCAAGGGCGCGGCGCGGGCCGCCGTGATGGACAACGACGTGGGCAAGGGCGCCGCCATGGGCGCGGCCGGCGGCATGCTGCGCAAGCGCTTGCAGGACAAGAAGGAAGACGCCGCGCAGCAGAAGCAGCAGCAGATGAAGATGCAGCAACAGCAGCAGGCGATGCAGCAGCAGCAGGGCCAGAAGGCGGACGGCAATCGCCGCGCCTTCACCGCCTGCATGGAAGCGCGCAACTACTCGGTCCGATAGGAGGCTGCGATGCCGGCCATCAGGCGCAAGCGGAGCTGGAACACGCTGCTCGGGCTGCTGCTCGTCCTCGTCGCGACGGCGGCGGGCGCGCAGCCGGTCCAGCTCCTGTCCTTCGAGGCGATCCCCGTGGCGCAGGTCGCCTTGCCCAGGGCGAAGGACGCGCCCTATGCGCAGAAGGAGGAGGTCGCGCGCGCGGTCGCCGACCAGCTGGTGCCGGCGATCCTGCGCGCCGCCGGAACCGACTCCGGTATCGCCAGGACTCAGGTCTTCCCCGGCGGCTACATGCTGCAGACCGACCCGGCGCTGCAGACGCGCGTGGCGGCGACGGAAGCGCAGGCCGGCCGCCTGGCCGCCGCGCTCGGCTACGTGCTGCGCCAGGGCAGCGTGCTGGTCTCGGACCTCGCGGCCAACGACGGCGATCAGCTGCAGGTCACGCTGCGCTTCCCCGCCCGCTCGCTGACGTCCGAGCGTGCGCAGGCCTTCTTCGCCAAGGCCGCCGGGGTCGACAAGGGCCTCGGCGGCGGCTACTCCGCACTCGGCGACGCCATGGTCTTCATCAACCTGCGCGGCGCCGACGGCAAGCCCATGAGCGCGCTCGACGACGACCGCTTCCTCGCGCTGATGAAACAGGCCTGCGAGGGCTTCCAGGACTGCACGGTCGACGGCAGCGGCAAGGTCCGCTCCAAGCTCGTCGCCAACGACTGGAAGACGGCGCCGAACGGCGAGGCCTATGCCAAGGCCGTGTCGGACGTGCTGGGGGAGCTCAACAGGCTGCGCCAGCGCCACACCGCGATGATCGACGACGCGGCGGCGAAGAACGGGTGGAAGTGACCTGCTGCGGTCGGTATCGCCGACCGCAGCAGGTCATGCCCGGACTTGTTCCGGGCATCCACGTTGCGGCAGCGGTTAATTCATGGCGAGGCGGCTGGATGAGGTCCACGCGGTTGGCGCTGCCGAAGCCATCGCTGTCGGCAGCCGGCCGACGAGCCCTTCGACTACGCTCACGAGGCCCGGAACAAGTCCGGCCATGACGATTGTCTTGGCGGTTGCAATGCGCCATGCCCGCCGCATTGAGCAACGACACGGACGATGGCGGCACCAATCTCCGCCATCGCCCTACCCCGCCCCCGCCTGCGCTTCCGCCGGCCGGCACTCGAACAGCTCGATCATGCCCTTGCCCTTCATCTCGACGCTGGCGAGCGGGTGGGCCGCGTAGCGCTGGTCGAGGCTGGCGGCGGCCTGGCGGCTGACCGCGACGGCGTTGACCGGCGCGGCGGCGCAGACGCGCGCCGCCACGTTGACCGTGTCGCCCCAGACGTCGAACTGGTACTGGCGCCGGCCCATGACGCCGGCGACGACCGGGCCGACATGCACGCCGACCCGCACGCCCCAATGCGCCGGCAATGCCCGCGTCGCCTCGACGATGGCCAGTCCGCAGTCGACCGCGGCGCGCACCGGCGCTTCGATCGGCGCCAGCAGGCCGCCGGTCGCCATGAAGGCGTCGCCGATCGTCTTGATCTTCTCGAGCCCGTGGTCGGCGGCGATCGTCTCGCAGCGCGCCACCCAGGTCTGCAGCGCCGCCACCACGTCCTCGGGCGAGTTGCGGTCGCAGAACGCCGTGAAGTCGGCAAGGTCGGCGAACAGCACGGCCACGTCGTCGTGCCGGCGCGGCTTGACCTCGTCCGTCTGCTTCAGCTCGGCCACCGCCGCCTGCGGCAGGATCACCTGCAACAGATCGTCCGCGCGCTGCCTCGCCGTCTCGATCTCGTGCAGGCGCTCGCTCTCGAGGTCGGTCAGGCGCTTCTGCTCGAGGCAGGCGCGCGTGCGCGCCTTGAGCAGCGTCAGGTTGAACGGCTTGGTCAGGTAGTCGGCCGCGCCCAGCTCGATGCATTTCACCACGCTGTCGATCTCGTCGATCGCCGAGATCACCAGCACCGGCACGCGGCGCAGCTTGGCATCCGCCTGCATGCGCGCCAGCACGTCGTAGCCGTTCATGCCCGGCATCATGATGTCGAGGAAGATCAGGTCGTAGGGCCGCGCCGCGGCCATGGAAAGCGCCTGGGCCCCGTTCTCCGCCGTGTCGATCGCGAAGTCGCCGATGCGCTGCAGCCGGCGCGTCAGCGTGAAGCGGTTGTTGTCGTCGTCGTCGACGACCAGGATCGCCGGGCGGCGCGCCTCGGTCATCCGCCGGCCCCGGACCCGCTGCTCTCGGACGGGGGCCGCGCATCCAGCAGCCGGTTCAGCTTGCCCACCAGGCGGTCGAGATCGACCGGCTTGATGTCGTAGTCGTCGCAGCCGGCGGCGAGCGCCTGGTCGCGGTGCTGCGCCATGGCGTGGGCCGACAGCGCGAGGATCGGGATCGACCGCGTCGCCGGATCGGCCTTGAGGCGCCTTGTCGCCTCGAACCCGTCCAGCACGGGCAAGTGCAGGTCCATGATGATGATGTCGGGCCGGTCGTGCCGCGCGGCCGCCACGCCCTTCGCGCCGTCGATGGCGACGGTGACCGCGAAGCCGCGCTTCTTCAGCCGCGAGGACAGCATGAACGCGTTGTCGTCGTTGTCCTCGACATAGAGCACGCGGATCACGAGGCCTGCCTCCGCCGCTCCTCGCCGTCGGGCGGCGACCCGACGCCGGGATCGGGCGGCCGCGGCAGCAGCGCGCGCAGCTCGCGCAGCAGGTCGGCCCGGCTCATGGCGCCCTTGAACAGGATCTGGCGCACCGCGCCCGCCAGGCGCTCGCGGTCGGCGGGGCTCAGCTCCATCGCGGTGCAGACCACGACCGGGATGTCGTGGCCGCTGTCGCGCCGGCGCAGCGCCGCGAGGAACTCGAATCCGTCCATCTCCGGCATCATCAGGTCGAGCAGCACCGCGGTCGGCGCCGCGGCGTCGACCTCCTTCAGCGCCTCGCGCCCGTTCGCCGCCTCGCGCACGCGCCAGCCGTCGCCTTCCAGCGCATGACGCACGAACAGGCGCGTCTCGGGGTCGTCGTCGACGACCAGCACCTCGGCGGCGCCGACGCGGAAGCGCGCCAGCGTCGCGCGCAGCCGGTCGCGGTCGAACGGCTTCACCATGTAGTCGATCGCGCCCAGCGCCAGGCCGCGCTTCTTCTCGTCCACGACGGTGTGCAGGATGACCGGGATCGACGCCAGCTCGGGATTGGCCTTGAGCGCGCCCAGCACCATCCAGCCGTCCATCTCGGGCATGACGACGTCGAGCACGATCGCGTGCGGCCGGTGCTTCTGGGCGAGCGCCAGCCCGTCGCGGCCGCTCTCGGCCATGATCGGCGTGTAGCCTTCCTTCTCGAGGAACCGGCGCAGCATGTCGCGCACGGTCGAATCGTCGTCGATCACCAGCACTTCGGGCGCGGCGGCCTGCTTCCTTGCCGGTGCCGGCAAGGGCCGTGTCGGCGCCGGGACCGGTGCCGGCGCCGCCGGCACGCGCGCCGGGTCGGCTGCGGCCGGCAGCGTCATGGTGAAGACCGAGCCCTTGCCCGGCGTGCTCTTGACCGTGATGTTGCCGCCCATCATGCGGCAGAAGCGCCGGCTGATGGCGAGCCCCAGCCCTGTGCCTCCGTACTTGCGCGTGGTCGAGGCGTCGGCCTGGCTGAAGTCCTGGAACAGCCGGCCGAGCTGCTCGTCGTCCATGCCGATGCCGGTGTCGGCGACCTCGAAGGCGATCGCCTCTCCCCCGTCCGCCGGGCGCCGCGCGATCGTCAGCGCCACCCGCCCGCCCTCGGTGAACTTGGCGGCGTTGCTCAACAGGTTCAACAGGCATTGCCTGACGCGCGTGCCGTCGGCGTAGAGCCGCCCGACGTCGTCGGCGCAGAGCACATCCAGCGCGTTGCGGTTGCGCTCCGCCAGCGGGCGCACCGTCGCCGCGACCTCGTCGGCCAGCGCGCGCGCGTCGAGCCATTCCTGGTGCAGCTCCATGCGCCCGGCCTCGATCTTGGCGAGGTCGAGGATCTCGTTGATGAGCTTCAACAGGTGCCGCCCGGCCCGCATCACGCGCTGCAGCGGGTCGATCGCGCCGGCGTCGGCGCCGGTGCCCTCCGGCCGGGCGGCGTCGCGCGCGTCCTCGAGCAGCATCTCGGTGATGCCGATGATGGCGTTGAGCGGCGTGCGCAGCTCGTGGCTCATGTTGGCCAGGAACTCGGACTTGAAGCGGCTGGCGCGCTCGGCGGCGTCGCGCGCCTCGCGCGCCTCGGCCACCGCCTTCTGCAGCATGCGGTTGGAATCGCGCAGTTCCTCGGTGCGGCGCTCGACCAGCTCCTCCAGCCGCTCGGTCGCCTGCTTCAATTCGTGGATGTCCCCTAGCGAGCCCGCCATGCGCACCACGCGCCCGTCCGGCCCGCGCTGCGCCAGGCCGCGGTCGAGCATCCAGCGATACGCGCCTGCCACCGTGCGCACGCGGTATTCGCACTTGTAGTACGGGCGCTCGCCCCTGAGGTGCGCGACCAGCCGGCGGCGGAAGCGCTCCTGGTCGTCGGGATGGATCCAGGACCGCCAGGTGGCGAACGGCAGCTCCAGCGTGTCGAGCTCGGGATGGCCGAACATGGCTTTGGCACGCGTCGAGTAGTGCAGCATGCCTGTCGCGTAGTCGGCTTCCCAGATGATCTCGTTGGCGCCCTCGATCGCCAGCGCGTAGCGCTGCTCGCTGCGCAGCACGGCGGCGCTCGCCTCGGTGCGCGCCACGGCCACGCCCATCAGGGACGCCATGGTCCTGAGCGTGTCGACCTCGACCGGCGCCCAGGCGCGCTCGTTGACGCAGTCGTCGAAGCCGACCGTGCCCCACCACTGGCCGCGCACGAACACAGGCACGCGGATGATCGAGCGGATGTCCTGCAGCGCTAGCCAGTCGCGCTGCGCCGGCGGCAGCTCGCGCACGATCGCCTGCACGACCTCGCCTCGGCTGCGGCGCTCGCGCCAGTCCTGGAACGCGTCGTCGCGCACGGTCATGTGCTTGAGCTCGGGGATGTTCATGACCTTGCGGATGCCCGGCGCGGTCCATTCGTAGAGTTCGATCTGCTCGAACTTGCCGGCCGGCGAGACGGCGTTCTGCGCCAGGTAGACGCGGCTGGCGCCGACGCTGGGCCCGAGCGCGGTCAGCATGTCCTCGACCGGCCGGCGCCAGTCGTCGCTGGCCAGGATGCGCGCACTCGCCGCCGTCATCGCCGACAGGATGCCGTCGCGCTCGACCAGGTCGGCCATGGCGCGCTCGAGGCGCTCCTCGCGGCGCTTGGCCTCGGTGATCTCGGTGCGGATCGACACCATGCCGCCGCCGGGCAGCGGATGGTCGGCGATCCTGAGCCACGTGCCGTTGGCGAGCGAGCGCTCGAAGGGTCGGCCGGGCTTGCGGAAGGTGGCCAGGCGGTCCTTGAGCCAGGCCGGTTCCGCCTCCTTGGCGACACTGAAGACGCCGCGCTCGAGCCCGTGCTTGAGGAAGTCCTCGTATTTCATGCCCGGGCTCAGGATGTCGGCGAGCGGAGCATAGATCTCGCGGAAGCGTCGGTTGAGCATCACCAGCTTCTCGCCGGCATCGAACAGGGCGAACCCGTCCGACATCGCCTCGATCGCGGTGGTGACGAGCTGGTGCGCCCGCGCCGCGTCGTCGCGCGCCGAAACCAGCGCGGCCTCGCGCTCGCGGTCGGCGGTGACGTCGTGATAGATCGAAACCCGTCCGCCTTCCGGCAGCGGATTGTGGCGCACCTCGACCATGCCGCCGTCGGGCGTGCGGTGCTGCGAGCGGTAGGCCCGGCCGGCGCGGGCGCGCACCAGCCGCTTCTGCACCTCGGCCTCGACGTCGGCGCTGGCGTAGGCGCCGTGCTCGGCCAGGTGACGCAGCACGCCCTCGAGCGGCGTGCCTGCCTGGGCCAGCCGCCGCGGCAGGCGCAGCAATTTCACGTAACGGGTGTTCCAGGCGACCAGGCGCAGCTCGGCGTCGAAGACGCTGAAGCCCTCGTCCATGTGGTCGAGCGCGCGGCGCAGCATGGCGGCCTGGCCGAGCGGCTCGGCCGGCCTCGCATCCGCCTCAGTCATCGACCGTCTCCCTCTGGCCGCGGCAGCCCGCAGCGCTTTCGCGGCAAGGTAGCCGAATTGCGACCTAGTGGGGAGTGCCGGCCGTCACTCGTCGCGGTGGGTGCGCTCCATGCGCTCGTGGCGCTCCTGCGCCTCGAGGCTCAGCGTGGCGATCGGACGCGCATCGAGTCGGCGCACGCCGATCGGCTCGGCCGTCTCCTCGCAATAGCCGTAGGTGCCGTCCTCGATGCGGCGCAAGGCGGCGTCGATCTTCGAGATCAGCTTGCGCTCGCGGTCGCGCGTCCGGAGCTCGATCGACCGGTCGGTTTCCAGCGACGCCCGGTCGGTCATGTCGGCTTCGTGCAGGCTCTCTTCCTGCAGATGCTGCAGCGTCTCGCTGGATTCCTTGAGCAGCTCTTCGCGCCAGCGCATCAGCTTCACGCGGAAATACTCGCGCTGCCGCGCGTTCATGAAAGGCTCGTCTTCGCTCGGTCGATAGTTCGGAGGCAGTGTCACCCGCGCCATTGGTTACCTGTTCGCTCCCCAGTGAACGGGCGCGGAGTATATGGAGGCGGGTTGCACGGAGCAAGATCGAGCTGAGAACGTCGATTTTTAAGATAATTCAAATCGTTGTGAGGTTTTCTTAGGACGCCCGGCCGAGCTTGGCGAGCTCCACCTGCGCCCGCAGGTCGATGTCGTCCAGGATCGCTTTCAGGCGCGGATCGGCGACGGTGCCGCGGCGCTCCGCGCAGAGCTGGACGAGCGCTTCCAGCCGTTCGGCAGGCAGCCGACCCTCGATCAGGCCGCGGCGCAGTTCCTCGAGCCGGTCGAGAATGTCCTCGCCGCGCTTGATCGCCGCGCGGGCGGCCGACTCGGCGTCGGTATCGACCTCCTGCACCGCGAGGACGCCGCCGACGGGCGTGACCGCTGTGGCCGGCCCCGTGCCGCCGGGGCCCTCGGCCTTGCGCAAGGCGTCGGCGAACGAGCTGCCGGACTTGGCGCGCTCCGCCCGGCGCGGGCCGGCGGTGCCGGTCGCGGCCCCGGTGCGCTCGACCTTCATGGGGCGCCTCGCCGTGTCATCTTCGACACCCTACGCCAAACACGGGTCCGGTGAAACCGGCCCGATGCGGCAGATTTTGCCGGGTCCGGCCGGCATCGCATGCCGGAAGCGCGCTGGCGCCGGTTTCCGCTCCGTCAGTTTTCCCGTTTTCTTTCAATATGTTATTCCGAAGGCGCGCGTGGCACGGCATTCGCTAGGTGCGGGCTCAGTCAGAAGGATGAGTCTGTCATGCCGCTGCCGCAGCGCATTCTGCCGATTCGCATCGCCGTCCTCGCCGCGCTTGCCCTGTCGTGGCTTTGCCTGCCCGGAGCGCCGGCCCAGGCGCAGTCGCGCATCAAGGACATCGCCGAGTTCGAGAGCGTGCGCGAGAACCTGTTGATCGGCTACGGGCTCGTGGTCGGCCTCAACGGCACCGGCGACAAGCTCGAGAACTCGATTTTCACCCGCGAGAGCCTGATCGGCATGCTCGAGCGGCTTGGGGTCAACGCGCGCAGCGAGGCGCTCAAGACCAAGAACGTCGCCGCCGTCATGGTGACGGCCACCCTGCCGGCCTTCACGCGCCAGGGCAGCCGCATCGACGTCAACGTCTCGACCATGGGCGATGCCTCCAGCCTGCTGGGCGGCCAGCTGCTGGTCACGCCGCTGATGGGTGCCGACGCCGAGGTGTACGCCGTGGCGCAAGGCTCCGTCGCCGTCGCCGGCTTCTCGGCCGCCGGCGCCGCGCAGTCGGTGGTCAAGGGCGTGCCGACCACCGGCCGCATCGCCAACGGCGCGATCGTGGAAAAGGAGATCGGCTTCGAGCTGGCCCAGCTGCGCAGCCTCAGGATGACCCTGCGCAACCCCGACTTCACCACCTCGCGCCGCATCGCCCAGGCGATCAACGGCTACATGGGCCAAGGCCTCGCCCGCCCGCTCGACAACGTCACCGTGCTGGTGCAGGTGCCGCCGAACTACCCCGGCGACACGGTGGGCATGCTGACCGACATCGAGCAGCTGCCGGTCGCGGCCGACCAGGTGGCCAAGGTGGTGATCGACGAGACCACGGGCGTCATCGTGATGGGCGAGAACGTGCGCATCAGCACGGTCGCGATCGCCCAGGGCAACCTGACCATCCGCATCACCGAGACGCCGCAGGTCTCGCAGCCCGAGCCGTTCTCCAACACGGGCACGACCGTGGTGGTGCCGCGCACCGACATCCAGGTCGACGAGAACTCGGACCGCAAGCTGACCCTCCTGCCCGGCGGCGTGACGCTGCAGGAGCTGGTCAACGGCCTCAACGCGCTCGGCATCGGGCCGCGCGACCTGATCTCCATCCTGCAGGCGATCAAGGCCGCCGGCGCGATGCAGGCCGAAATCGTGACGATGTAGGCGCGCCATGGCCGGACCCTCGCACATCGCCTCGCCATCGTCCGCCAGCACCCCGGTCGGGCGCGGCCCCGCGCCGGGTCACGACAGCAGGGACCTTCGCGCCATGCAGCAGGCCGCGCAGGAGTACGAGGCGGTGTTCCTGTCGCAGATGTTCGGGCACATGTTCGAGGGCCTGAAGACCGACGGCCCGTTCGGCGGCGGGCACGCGGAGAAGATCTACCGCTCGCTGCTGGTGGACGAGTACGGCAAGACCATGGCGCGCGCCGGCGGCATCGGCATCGGCGACGCCGTGCTGCGGCAGATGCTGCTGAACCAGGAAATGCGCGACCGCGCCCTCGCATCGGGCCGGGCGGAACCGGACTTGAATGAACCGCGCCAGGAGGCGCAGCTACCATGACGCAGGCGACAAAGACGCAGGTCGACGATCTGATCGAGACCTCGGCCCGGCTGATCGAGCTGATGGAGCAGGAAACCACGCTGCTCAAGGCGATGAAGGCCTCGGAGATCGGCAAGGGCCAGGCCGAGAAGGACCGGCTCGCGCGCAGCTTCGAGGCGAAGCTGCGCCAGCTCGCCGGCGATCCGCAGGCGGCGGCCGCGATCACCCCGGCGCTGCGCCAGGAGCTCGGCCTGGCGATGGGCCGCTTCCGCGCGGCAATGCGCGCGAACGAGCTGGCGCTGCGCGCGGCGCGCGAGGCCAACGAGCGCGTGGTGCGCGCGATCCTCGAGGCCGCCCAGACGCAGGCGGCGCCCGCCCACGCCTATTCGGCCAGCGGCAGGCTCGGCCCCGCCGCCGCCGCCGAGCGCCAGGTGCCCGCGCCGGTCGCGCTCGACCGGCGCCTCTAGGAAGCCGGGCCGAGCCCGCCGGGAAACACCGCCATGTCGCTCACCATCGCCCTTCGCACCGCGCTTACGTCGCTTCAGGTCACGCAGTCGCAGCTGCAGGTGGCGTCCAACAACATCGCCAACGTCAATACGGTCGGCTACACGCGCAAGGACCAGCAGGCATCGTCGGTCCTGCTGGACTCGCGCGGCGCGGGCGTGCGCGCCGGCACCATCCAGCGGTCGGTCGACGCGCTGCTGCAGCGCCAGGTGCGCGACCAGTACAGCACGTCGGGCCAGTGGGACGTGCGCAACCAGTTCCTCCAGACGATCCAGGGGTTCTTCGGCAACGTCGGCGACAACAGCTCGGTCGCGCACGACGTGACCGCGCTCGGCACCTCGTTCTCCGACTACACCGTCCAGCCGGAAAGCCCGAGCCGGGCGTCGGACGTCGTCTCGCGCGCGCAGCTCCTGGCGCAGCAGGTCAACTCGCTGTCGAGCAACCTGCAGCTCCAGCGCGCGCAGGTCGACCATGAGCTTGCCTCGATCGTCACGGACATCAACAACAGGCTCGACCAGATCGCGAGCCTCAACGCGAAGATCACCCACGCGCGCAGCCTGAGCCAGTCCACGGCCGACCTCGAGGACGAACGCGACCGGCTGGTCAAGGATATCGGCCAAGAGCTGGACGTGCGCACCTTCGAGCGCCCGAACGGCGAAATGGCGGTGCTGACCTCCAGCGGCCGCCGGCTGATCGACGGCTCGGACATCCAGTACATGAGCCATGATGCGTCCGCCTCGCTCGGGGCCAACGCCACCTACATACCGCCGTCGGCGACGGGCATGTACGGCAGCGGCGGCGTCGCCGGCATCCATGTCGGCACGCCCGACACGGTCACCGGCGCCTCCGACATCACGACCGAGATCGCCGATGGCCGCATGAAGGCGCTGATCGACATGCGCGACAAGATCCTGGCCGGAAACCAATCGTCGCTCGACGAGCTGGCGGCCAAGCTGCGCGACGCCCTCAACGCCGAGCACAACAACGGCGCCGCCTGGCCGCCGCCGGCCACGCTGACCGGCACGTACAACATGGCGGCGACCGACCCGTTCTCGGCCACCGGCACGGTGCGCATCGCGCTGGTCGACCGCACGACCGGGGCGGTCGGCAATGTCGCCGACATCGCGCTCGGCGGCCTCACCACCGTCGCGCAAGTGATGAACGCGATCAACACGGCCCCGGGCCTGGGCGGCAACGTCACCGCCTCGATCGTCGGCGGCAAGCTGACCCTCGCCACCGGCAACGGCACGGGCATCGTCATCAACGAGAACGACTCCGCGGTCGCCGTCGGGGCCGGCACGCGGGGCCTCTCGCAGTTCTTCGGGCTCAACGACATGTTCGTCGCCGGCATCAACTACGCCGCCCACGACAGCAACGTGCAGACGGGCGCGACCACGGCGCTGGGCCTGACCGGCCCTCTGACCTTCAGCTTCGGCGCCTCCACCGTGAACATCGCGGTGGCCGCGACCGACGACCTGACCGACATCGCCGGCGCGATCAACGCCGACGCCACGCTGACCGCCGCCGGCATCGCCGCCGCGCTCGTGACCGACGCGTCCGGGGTTCGCCTGCGGGTCACCGACGCCGGCGGCGACAATTTCTTCCTGTCCAGCGCCGGCACCGCGGTTTCCGGACTTGGGCTGACGGCGCAGCGCGTCGGTGCCGCCGCGGTGCTGGCCGTGCGCCCGACGCTGGCCGCCAATCCGTCCCTGCTCAGCCGCGGCGACGTGTCGATGACGGCGGTCGTCGGCGACATCGAGATGGGCAGCGGCGACGCCAGCGTGGCGCGGCGCCTGGCTGACGCGTTCACCGCCGGCCTCTCGTGGCCCAGCAGCGGCAACGGCATCCCGTCGTTCAGCGACACGTTCGCGGCCTACGCCACGCAGATCCTGTCGCGCAACGCCGACCTCGCGGCCGAGGCCGAGGACCAGGCGGCGTTCAGCAGGAGCCTCTACCAGCAGCTCGACACCACGCTGCAGGCCGGCTCGGGCGTGAACCTCGACGAGGAGCTCGCCAACCTCACCGTGCTGCAGAACGCCTATGCCGCCGCCGCGCGCGTCGTCAACGTGGCGAGCGAGCTGTTCGAGCAGCTCGCCAACCTCATCCGCTGAGCCTGGCAAGACCCCGAAGGAATGACGCCATGACCCGCGTGTCCACCTACGGCCACCACACGCTGCTGACGGCTTTCGCGCTGAACACGCAATCGCGGCTCAGCGAGACGCAGATCCAGGTGAGCACCGGCCTCAAGTCGCAGACCTATGCCGGCATCGCGCGCCAGACCTCGCGCCTGGTGACGCTGGAAACGCAGCAGGCGCGCGCGGCGAACTTCCGCGACGCCATCGACGTCGTGCAGACCCGGCTGAAGCTCATGTCCGCCGGCGTCTCCAGCCTCGACCAGGAGGTCAACGCGTTGCGCAGCTCGCTTTCGGGCTCGCCCACGGCCGACTACGCGGTCAGCACCCGCATCTGGGGTCAGGCCGACAACTTGTTGAAGCATGTCCAGGAAGTGCTCAACATGAAGGACGACACCGGGTTCCTCTTCGGCGGCTCGAGCCGCCAGCAGGCGCCGGTCGACGCGATCTACGCGACGATCAACGGCGCCGCCCCGTTCCCGGTCGCGCCAGCCGGCGGCCCGCCGCCGCTGGCGCCCGCGCCGCCCCTCACCACCGTGCAGATCGACCAGATCGCCGCCGCCTACTACAACGGCGCCACCGACGCGGCCGAGCTGTCGGTACGCACCAGCGACGGACTGCCGCCGGTCGAGTACGGCATCAAGGCGAACGAGGACGCGTTCAAGTACCTGATCGCCGGCCTGCACATGATCCGGCAAGCCAACACCGACTACCCCAACGAGCCCGCCTCGGCCGCGTCGATCGACGAGGCCTACCTGCAGAACGGGCTCGAGCTCATCACCAAGTCGATCCAGGGCGATCCTACGTCCAACTACCCCGGCGACATCCAGGGACTGCGCGAGCTGGGAGGCCGCATCGGCGACACCAACGTCGCGCTCGAGCGCTCGAAGGAGCGCCACGTGCTGTTCCTCGCCTATGCCGAGGAGACCATCAGCAAGATCGAGCACGTCGACACGGCCGAGGCCGTGGCACGGCTGAACGCCGACCAGCTCGCGCTCGAGGCCGCGTTCCAGACGCTGGGCCGGCTGCAGACCACCACCTTGCTCAACTATCTCAGCTAGGGAGACCCGCCATGACCATGTTCGCCACCCCGATGGGCGCCAACGCCGCGCCGGCCAGCTCGCAGCTGGTGAGCGTGCAGCACGCGGTCGTCGTGCGTACGACCGACCAGCTGCGCAAGCTGAACGAGCTTCTGGCCGCCGGCTGGCGCGTGATCCAGACGACGCCGTTCGAGATGGGCGCCGCGCTGCTGGTGATCGAGGCCGAGGGCGACCCCGCCGCGGTCGAGGAGTTCCGCAACGTGTTCGGCGCCCCCGCCGGCACCGCCTGATCGCTGGAAGGCGGCGGCGCTGCACGCCCCTCGGGCGGCAGCAACGGGCCGCCGGCGATGCCATGTCGGCCGCGCGCGACATCGAACGGACGTCGCCCCAAGGGGCCGGCTCGGCGGACGCCTGGTGCGATCTGGCGCTGGCGCGGCACCTGTCCGGCGACGGCGAGGCCGCGCTCGACGCCTGCCGGCGCGCGCTGGCGCTCGATCCCGCCCACGCGCCGGCGCGGCTGAACCTCGCCTGCATCCTGCGCGAGCTCGACCGGCTGGAAGAGGCAGCGATGCAGGCCGAAAGCGTGGCGGTCCTGGCGCGCAACCGCGGCGACGCGTCGCTGCTGGCGGATGCGAGGTTCAACCGGGCGCTGGCGCTGCTCGGAATGGGCCGGCTCGACGACGCCTGGACCGACTACGACGCGCGCCTGGCGCTGCCGCCCTGGACCCGATTCGCCGCCGAGCGGCGCTGGCGCGGTGAAAGCCTGTCCGGACGGTCGCTGATCGTGCGTCGCGAGCAGGGCATCGGCGACGAGTTGATGTTCGCGAGCCTCTATCCTAGGTTGGTGCGTCGCACCCAGGGCCAGGACGGCGGTGCTGTGACGATCGAATGCGACGCGCGCTTGGCCGCGCCTCTGGCGCGCTCCCTGCCGGGGATCGCGCCGCATCCGGTCGACACGGTCGCCGGACGCGC
>CAZLBB010000072.1:0-26732 GCA_964557415.1 uncultured Rhodospirillaceae bacterium | reverse complement strand
GGCGCCGCGCCGAGCCCCGGAAGCGCCGTCGCCGTAGCGGCCGCCGCGCCCGCCGGCCCCTGCCATTGGGCGAGCTCCTCGCGCAGCGCGCTGGAGGCGTGCGCACCGGCCGCGGCGCCGATCGCGCCGCCCGGGCGGAAGGCGCCGAGCGCCTGGCCGGCGACGGTGGTCGAGGCCTGGTGGCCGGCTGCCATCAGCGCCTGGCGCAGGGCGCCGACGATCAGGCCGCGTACCACGCCCGAATCGCGGAAGCGCACCTCGGTCTTCGCCGGATGCACGTTGACGTCTACCATGCGCGGGTCGATCTCGAGGAACAGCGCCACCACCGGGTGGCGATCGCGCGCCAGGAAATCCTGGTAGGCGGCGCGTACGGCACCGCCGAGCAGCCGGTCGCGCACCGGCCTGCCGTTGACGAACAGGTACTGCTGCTGCGCCGTGGCGCGGTTGAAGGTCGGGACGCCGGCGTGCCCCAAGAGCCGCATGCCCGCTCGTTCGGCCTCGATCCTGAGCGCGTTGGCGGCGAAGTCGCGCCCGAGAATGGCGGAGAGCCGGCTGAGCCTGGCGTCGAACAGGTCGCCCGCCGCCGGGGCATAACGCCGCGCCGGGCGGCCTTCCTCGGCGATCGAGAAGGCGATGGCGGTATGCGCCATGGCCAGGCGCTCGACCGCGTCGACCGCGTGCGCCAGCTCGGTGCGCGGCTCCTTCAGGAACTTGAGCCGCGCCGGCGTGGCGAAGAACAGGTCGCGCACCGTGACCTGCGTGCCGGGATTGAGTCCGGCCGGCGCCGGCTCGGCCACTTGGCCGCCGATCACCTCGATGCGCCAAGCCTGCTCCTGCCCGCGCGGCCGGCTCGCGATGGCGAGCCGGCTGACGGCGCCGATCGACGGCAGGGCCTCGCCGCGGAAACCCAGCGTGTCGATCTGGTTGAGGTCGTCCTCGGGCAGCTTCGAGGTGGCGTGGCGCTCGATCGCCAGCACCAGCTCCTCGCGCGACATGCCGTGGCCGTCGTCGGTGACCGTGATCAGGCTGACGCCGCCGTCGCGCAAGGCGACGTCGATCCGGGCGGCGCCGGCATCGATCGCGTTCTCGACCAGCTCCTTGACCGCCGCGGCCGGGCGTTCGACCACCTCGCCGGCGGCGATGCGGTTGACCAGCGTCTCCGGCAGGCGGCGGATCGTCCGGCCGCGCGCCGCTCCGCGCGGACCCTCTTGGGCCCTGCGCCAGGCGGCAGCGGCGCCGTCGCTGGTGGCGCCGGCTTCGGGAAGGGGCGTCGTTTGCACCAAAATATCCTACCAGAACGCTCGGCCGGCGTAATCGACCCGGAGGAAAGCCGGGCGAACGGGAACCTGTTGCACCTTTGCACCGTCACGAAGGCGTTATGCCCGGCCTGCTTGAGTCGCCTCCGGCCGCCCTCTATATAGCTTGTGTATAAGTCGCGTGCCGGAACTTCGAAACGGGCGGTGATCGATGCGCGCAATGGCAAGGACGAGCTTGGCCCTGGCGGCGGCGGCACTGCTGACGCTCGCCGCCGCGCCGGCGGGGGCGCAGCAGAAGCCGCCTGGCCAGCAGGCCCAGCCGGAGCCGCAATGCCAGACCATCGGCGGCACGACCTACTGCAAGGACGGCACCCAGTTCGACCCGGCCCAGGCGGCCCAGCCCGGCGCTGCCCAGGCCGCTGAAGGCAAGCCGGCGGTGACGAATATCGGCCGCTCCGGCCCGACCCAGTACCAGGTCGACAACACGCGCATCTTCGGCGTGGACGACCGCATCCGTCGCCTGGGCGAGACCCAGTGGCGCCTGGGCCAGCAGGACGGGCCGAGCGCCTATAGCGGCCGCAACTGCTTCCAGTTCAGCACCAGCTATTTCTGCGACTAGGGCTGCCGGTCCGGCGCGGCCTCAGGGCTCGCGCGCCCTGACCCGCTGGTTGGCCGGAGAAAGCGGTTCGCTGGCGCCGCGTCCGCTTCACCAGGAGCGGACGCGGCCGATGTCGACGTGCACGAAGTCGGAGCGCGCGTAGTAGCCGACGCCGCCGGCCTGAAAGCTCTTGGCAGCGTCGCGCAGCCGCGCGAGCGGCACGCCGGGGACGCGGATGTCGATCGCGACGCCCTGCTGGTGCAGGCTGTTGCGCGCCACGCCCGTGCTCGCGGCCGCCAGCATGCTGTTGGACGCGGGCGAGCGGTAGCCGGAGATGACCTGGTACGGCTCGGTCGTGCCGAGCGTGCGGCGCAGCCGGTCGAGCAGGTCGAGCAGGCGCGGATCGATCCGGTGCACGAGGTTGTTGCGATGGTCGCGCAGGACCCAGTCGACGCGACCCAGCGCCTCGGGCACGTAGTCGCCCTCGGCCCAGTAGACGGCCTTCAGGCGCTCGCCGGTATGCAGGCTTTCGAACGAGACCGAGCGGGTCTGGGCGGCCTGCGCCTTACTCGAAATCAAGACCGGCGCTGCCAATCCGGCGGAAGCCGCCATGACGAGGAATCGCCGTCGCGTCGCCGGCGCGCCGCGCGCCTTGCCGTCTGCCCTCGCGCTCACACAGTCCCCTGAAAGTCGTTGCGCCCCCGGATCGGGCGGACCATAGCGGCGCGGTGCGCCCCGCGCCAGCGTCAATTCAGCAGGTGGTGCGGGTTGGGCCCGGCCGGCGGCGCCGTGGCGGCGGCCGCCGGTTCCGCAGGATGGAAGCGCAAGGCGCGGATCAGCGGAAGATCGCGCCCGTAATGGTCGGGGCGGAAGTTCGGGCGGCCCGCCTCATCGACCAGGGCGGTCCAATAGAGCAGGTATACCGGCACGGCGCGGTCGAGCGTCAGGCGCTGGTTGGCGCCGGTCGCCACTTCCGCCTCGAGCGTCGCCTGGTCCCAATCGGGGCGCCGCAGCAGGCGCAGGGCGAGCGCCGGAGCGTGCTCGACGCGCACGCAGCCGTGACTGAAGGTGCGTTGCTGGCGTCGGAACAGCGCCTTGCCGGGCGTGTCGTGCAGATAGACGTCGAGCGCATTGGGCATCTCGAGCTTGATGCGGCCGAGCGAGTTCTTCGCCCCGGGGAACTGGCGCAGCCGGTAGGGAAACCCTGCCGCCGGCACGTGGCGCCAGTCGATCGACTGGCCGAAGGGATCGTCCGGACGTTCGACGATCGCGATCTGGTTGGCGGCGAGATAGCCCGGCTCGCGGCGCAGCCGCGGCAGCATCTCGCGCGTGGCGATCGACCGCGGCACGTTCCAGAACGGGTTCAGCGTGATCGCGGTGATGTTCGCCGCGAGCACGGGCGTATGGTGCCGCAGGTCGCCGACGATGACGCGCATCGTCAGCGCGGGGGCGCCGTGCTCGACCAGGGTGAGCGTGGCGCCGGCCACGTTCACCTCGACATGCACGTCGTCCGTGCGGCGCGGCAGGCGGCGCCAGCGTTCGAGATTCGCCGCGACCTGCGCCGCGCGGTCGTCTGCCGTCGCGCGCAGCGCGGCCAGGGTGGCGGCGCCGATCCGCCCGTCGGGATCGAGCCCGTGGCGCGACTGGAACCGTTGCACCGCGGCCAGGAGCGCTGCCGGGTCGCGCGCGCCGTCGGCCAGGTCGCCTTCCGCCCTGAGGCGCTCCCGCAACACCGGCAGGCGCGGGTCGTCGGCGTCGAGCTTCAGCTCCTCGCCGCCCGGAACGACGGGCCAGCCGCCGAGCGCCGCGATGCCGCGGTAGTGGCGCAGCGCGCCCATGAGACGCCGGTACTGCGGGTCGGCCGGTTCGAGCGCAGCGAGCCAGGATGCGGCCGTCCGCTCGCGGATCGCCCGAACCAGCCCGTCCGCCGGCAGGAAGGCGTCGGGCTCGATCGACCACCCCTGGCCGAACGCCTCGGCCGGCACGCTGCCCTGGCGCAGCTTGACCGCATGGCGCAGCACGGCGTCGGTCAGCAGCACGTCGCGCTCGGCCAGGTCCTTCGCGTCCCCGGCGCCCTGCAGGCGGGCGAGGGCCGGCAGGTGCAGATCGCCCGTGTCGAGCCCGTGGTCGCCGGCGGACCAAAGCGTAGCTTCGATGGAGCGGCCGGACGCCTCCGCCTCGGGTTCCGCATGCCACAGTGCCCGGTGCCGCAGCGCCTCGTAGACGCGACGCAGCTCGTCGGCCAGGAGCGGCTCGCCGGCGCCGCGCGCCGCGCCGCCTTCGATCAGGTTGCGGATCGCGGCGGCGACGGATGACGGCGCCGGACCGGCGTCGGCGAGCGCTGGCGCATGCGCGAGTGCCAGCAGGGCGAACGCTGCCAGGCGCGGGAGGAATCGGCCGTGACCGGTCATGACGCGCGCCGCATAGGGTCGTCGGGTGCGGCGCCTTGCGAGAACGCGATCCGGGCCTCGCGCCGCAGCTCGTCCGCGCGGCCGAGATAGCGCGGCGAATAGTGGAACGTGACCAGCTCCCTGACCCCGGCGCGCCGGGCGAGCAGCCCGGCCTGGCGCGCGGTCAGATGATACTTGCGCGCCGCGATCGCCGCATCGGCCTCGAGGAACGGCGTCTCGATGAAGAGGATGTCGGCGCCTGCCGCCAGGTCGGCGATCCGCTGCGCGTTGGCCTCGTGGAAGACGGCGTCGACCACGTAGGCGATCTTGCGGCCGGGGACGATGTCGAGCACCTCGGCCTTGAGCGTGCCGAGCGGCACCTGCGTCTCGTGCAGCGCTCCGCCGACGCGCCACCAGACGCGGAACGGCGTGCCGTCCGGCAGGCCGGCGAGCGTCGCGCGCTTGAGCTCGGCCAGCCACGGGCCGACCGGCCAGCCGCGCTCAGCCAGGCGGTTCTTCCAGATGTTGACGTGCGCCTTCTCCTCGATCGCGTAGGCCATCGAGGGAATCTGGTGATCCAGCGCCACGGCGCGCACGCGCAGCGCCGGCTCGTCCCACACGATGCCGGCCTCGGCGGTGCCTTCGGGTGCCGGCTCGCGCTGGAAGCCGGTGCCCGAGCGGTAGCGCGCCGCGGTCGTCTGCGCGCCTGGATGGATTTCCGTGACGACGAAGACCAGCTCCGCCTCGTAGTTGCGCACCAGGTTCCAGGAATAGCCGGCGAGCTTGTGGCCGACGCGGTCGGCGAGGCCGGGCGGCCCGAACAGCGCGATCGTCTTGTCGCGTCCGAGGCAGAGGCGCAGCAGCCGGTCGAAGCCGGAAAAATGGTCGGCATGCGCATGGCTGACGAAGATGTGGCTCACCCTCAGCAGTGCGCTGGCGCTGAGCGGCCCCAGATCGCCCAGGTCGAACAGCAGGGCACGCCGCTCGAACATGAGTTCGGCGTAGACGCCCGGGTCGCCGAAGACGTCGTTGACGAGGCGCGGATGGATGAACGTCGCCATGGCTGTTGAGCGGCACTCCGGGGGGCCCGCGGACGCCTTGCCGCGGCGGGAAACGGACCGGCGCAGGCTAACGCATGCATCGCCGCGCTCCTTTGACGCAGATCAAGCGGGCCGTGCGGCCGTCGGATGAACCGCGCCAGGCGGCCGTTGATCCGGCCGCCGACTTAAATGTTGGGCGCGCGGATCAACGCGCGCCCGGCGTCGCCGGTTCCGGCCGGTTCGGGTCATGGCGGCGACCGCTGGAACAGGGTCAGGTCCCAGTCGCCGCGGCGTTCGTCGTGGCGCAGGATATAGAGCGCCGCGTCCTCGCCCCTGATCTTGAAATACCGGTAGTCGGCGCCGGGCCAGGAGTCGAGGATTTCGGCCACGCCGATGCGCCTGCTGCCGAGGACGAGCCGTGCGGGGATCTCGTCGCCGCTGGCGTCGCGCGCGGATTCGACTTCGATGCGCATCACGGGCTCCGGTCGGTGACGGCATGCCGCCGTTCACCCGGGATCTATTGCGGTGCGTCGGTCGCGCGGTCGTTGATTCAGGTCAAGCAACGTTGCCGCGCGCTTGGGTATGCTGCTGCGTCGCGTGAACAGCCCGGCGCACACGGACCGGCATCGGGCGGACTTGCAGGAGCCGCATGGCCGTGGTGACCGCTAGCGACGACCCCGCCGCGCCGCGGGATGCATCGGCAAAGGCGCGCGCGCCGGGCGTGCGCGGTGCCGCCGTGGCGTCAGGGGACGCCTCCGCCTTCAACCGGCTGGCAGCCGAGCGCCTGCGCGACGCCGCGGCGCTCCTGGCGCACCAGGACGACAATCCGTTCCGGGCCGCCGCCTATCGCCGGGCCGCGGACACGGTCGCGGCGCTCGACACGGACCTGCGCGCCCTGCTGGACTCCGGCGGGGTCGAGGCGCTGGAGCGGATCCCCGGCGTCGGCCGGCGCATTGCTGCCGCGCTGGCCGAGCTCGCGCGCACCGGCCGGTGGATCTACCTGGAACGCCTGCGTGGCTCGGCCGAGCCGCGCGACGTCTTTTGCACGGTTCCCGGCGTCGGCCCGGCCCTGGCCGAACGCCTGCACGACGCCCTGCATGTCGAGACGCTGGAGCAGCTCGAGGCCGCGCTGCACGAGGCGGAGCCGAGGGTGGTGCCGGGCATCGGCCCGCGGCGCCTCAGGATGCTGCGCGCCGCGCTCGCCGAGACGCTGGCGCGCATCCGCCCGCCGCGGACAGGCCCCGCCGTCGAGCCGCCGGTCGCGATGCTGCTCGATGTCGACCGCGAGTACCGCGCCAAGGCGCGCGCGGGCGAGCTGCGCAAGATCGCGCCGAAGCGGCTCAATCCCACGGGCGAGGCCTGGCTGCCGATCCTGCACACCCGGCGCGGCGCCTGGGAGTTCACCGTGCTGTTCTCGAACACCGCGCGTGCGCACGAGCTCGGCAAGGTCGAGGACTGGGTCGTGCTGTACTTCCATGCCGACAGCGGCGGCGAGGCGCAGCGCACCGTCGTCACCGAGACGCGCGGTCCGCTGGCCGGCCGTCGCGTGGTCCGCGGCCGCGAGCGCGAATGCTTCGGGGTCTACGAGCGCGCTCCGCCGGGGTGAACTGCCGGGTTCGCCGGTCTCAGTGCCGGGTCAACTCGCGCGTCGGCTTCATGTAGGCGCCGAAGCCTTCCTGCAGGATGCGCGGGATCACGTCGTCCGCCTCCTCGCGTTCCTCGATCACCTCGAGCCGGTCGGAGCTTCCGCCGCTGGCGCTGCTGCGGATAAGCTCGACGGCCTCGCCGAGCGTCTCCGCAAGCACCGTAAAATGACCGATCGGCCCGTTGACGGCGCCCTTGCCGCCGTATGCCTCGATCACGAACAGTTTCATGCGACACCTCGCCTGCGCCGGAGAAAGATGCACGGCGCCGAAGCCGCGATCCTCCGCGCCGGCGGCGGCGCGCGCATTGATCTGCATCATGCATCGCCTGCCTGACGCGCCGCTTCGTCCGCCACGGAGACCCCAGGCCCATGGACATTCGCGACGCCGTCGCCACGCGCTGGTCCTGCAGCGCCTTCCTGCCCGCTCCGGCGCCGCACGCGGTCGTGCGCGACAGCGTCGCGTGCGCCTCGTGGGCGACGCTTGATCGCGTTTCGCCACTTGCCCCGTTTTCGCCGACGCGGTCGCCCCGCGTTAACGATGCGCGGCAGGAGGCCGGGCGAAAAAAATGTCAACGGGCCGGTTCTTGCGCGACGTTCCTGCCGGCGGCCGCCGATCCAGCGAGGCAGGGGCGCCGGCGACGGGCCAGCTTTATCGACCAAGAGGCGCACGCCCGTTCGCGCCGCAAACCCGGCCGCGTATCCGTCACTTGGCTCCATCGGCGGCAGCACGGGCCCGCAGCGTCGGGCGAAGCGGATGCGTTCGGCACAACGCAACACGGGTAGCGCCGTTTACTGAAACACGTCAGTCAAGTCTCTGCAAAATAACGGTAAAGCGCGAGCAATTGTAAAGAACCCGTTAACGGCCTCGGCTTAACCTCATGGCAAGTCCGGACAACGGACAGAAGGTGGTTGCTCGCGAGTTCGGACGAGCCCGCAAGAGGAGAATCGACATGAGGTCGCAGGCCCCGGGTTGTCAGTGGAAGCCGTTCACGTTCCTCGACCGGTTCATCAAGGATCGCGCGGGCAGCGTGCTGTTGACGTTCTCGATGGCGGCGCCGTTCGCCATCGCGCTCGTGGGCTTTGGCGTCGAGGCCGGCCTGCTCTACCGCATCAAGCGCGCCGAGCAGACGGCGGCCGACGCGGCCGCGCTCGCCGGCGCGATCGAGCGCGGCAAGGGCGAGACCGGCGCCATCGTCACCAACGCGGCGCTCAACGTCGCCACGGCCAACGGGTTCTCCAACGGGGGCTCGACGACGGTGACCGTCAATTCGCCGCCGACCTCGGGCCTCTATGCCGGC
Organism: uncultured Rhodospirillaceae bacterium; assembly: GCA_964557415.1. Taxonomy (GTDB): domain Bacteria; phylum Pseudomonadota; class Alphaproteobacteria; order JAEULC01; family JAEULC01; genus JAEULC01. The sequence continues at coordinate 18,505 of CAZLBB010000072.1, read as the reverse complement.
AACAACGCCGCGGTCGAGGTGATCATCACCACGACACAGCCGAAGATCATCCCGATGTCGCTGATCGACGGCGGCGCCGGCGACGGCACGACGACCATCACGTCGTCCTCCGTGGCGCTGGCGGAGATGACCGGCGATGCCTGCGTGCTGGCGCTGGATGCGAGCGCGAGCTCGGCAGTCAAGAACAGCGGAAACGCGACCATCGGCATGGAAGGCTGCGTCGTGGCCGCGAACTCGACCGACGCCTCGGCCATCACGATCGGCGGGTCGAGCACGCTGACCGCGCATTCGCTGTGGACCGCCGGCAACTACACCCAAGGTGGCTCGAGCACGCTCAACCTCGCCTCGCCGCCGATGACCGAGATGTGGTCGCTCAGCGATCCCTACGCCAACCTGACGGTCACGCCGCCGAGCTCTTGCACCTACACGAGCAAGAAGATCAATTCGGGCGCCGCGACCCTGTCGCCCGGAACCTATTGCAAGGGGCTCGACATCGGCGCCCAGGCCGTCGTCACGCTCACGCCCGGCACCTACTACATCGACGGCGATGACCTCAAGATCAACGGCCAGGCGTCCGTCAAGTGCCCCGGCTGCACGGGTACCAACGGCGTCACCTTCGTGTTCACCAGCTCGGGCTCGGCGGACGATATCGGCATCGCCGACATCAACGCCGGCGCGGACGTCAAGCTGCAGGCGCCGAGCGACACCGGCAATCCTTTCGCCGGACTCCTGATCGTGCAGGACCGCAAGGCCGGCACCTCTGGCGTCATGAAGCTCAATGGCGGCTCGACGCAGGTGCTGAACGGCGCGATCTACACGCCCAAGAGCGAGGTCCAGTGGTCGGGAACGACCGATACGACCACGAACGCCTGCATCGAGATCGTCGCGCGGCTGATCACCTTCATCGGCAATTCGACCATCGACAATTCCGGCTGCTCGGCGATGGGCGTGAAGCCGATCCAGATCACGGCGAGCAAGCTGGTGCAGTAGCCATGCTGCCGGCGTTCATCAGGCGCGTGATCGCCCTTGCGCGGCGGCTGCCGGTTGCGCGCGAGGGCCACGCGGTGATCGAGTTCGCGGCCATCGGGCCGCTGCTCCTGGCGCTGGCGGCGGGCGCGACCGACTACGGCATGCAGGTCTACGCCGCGGTCTCGGTCGAGGGCGCCGCGCGCTCCGGCATGCAGATGCTGGCGATGAATCCAGGAGACACGGCGGGCGCGAAGGCCGCGGCGCTGGCGGCGACCAGCCTCGACCCGTCGAAGGTGACGGTGACCGTGACGCAGGCCTGCCAGTGCGGCGACGGCTCCTCGGTCGGCTGCAGCGGCACCTGCGCCAGCGGCGGCGACGTCGCGATCTCCTACCTGGTCGAGGTCAGCACGGAGTACGAGCGCATGTTCCCGTATTTCGGGCTGGAGAACCCGGTGACGCTGACCGGGCGCGCCCAGATCCGCGTCCGGTGAGCGCCGTGCGCCGCAGCCTCAGGCGTTTCCGGCGGTGCGAGGGCGGCGTCAGCGCCCTCGAGTTCGCGCTGGTGGCGCCGCTCTTCTTCCTGCTGCTGTTCGGCATCGTCGAGTTCGGGCGCCTGGCCTGGATCAGGACCAGCCTGCAGTTCGCCGCCGACGAGGCCTCGCGCTACGCCCTCATCAGCTCGGGCGCGAGCACCAGCCAGATCACCGACTATGCGCGGGCCCGCGTCTCGGGCGTCGATCCGAATCTGGTGACGGTGAACGTGACACAGGAAGCGAGCGGCGGCCGAACCTTCGTCGTGGTCGACCTGTCGTACAATTTCAGCTTCGTCGCGGAGAACCTGCTGCCCTACGGGCCGATCCCGCTGGTCGGCCGCTCGCGCGTCGCGACGAGCTGATCCACGCGCCGGCGTTCAGCCCTTCGCCGGCCCGGCTGGTCGGCCGCTGATCTCCCTGAGCATGACGAAGCGCGCCAGCCCAAATGTCTGGCGCGCGGATCAACGCGCGCCTGGGCGGCCGCTGATCCGGCCGCCAAACCAAATGTCTGGCGCGCGGATCAACGCGCGCCCTGCGGCCCGGTCGGGTCGCACATGAACGTCGTCAGCGCGAAGCGGCGGCCTTTCCGGACCGGCATGGCCTCGTGCAGCAGCGAGCAGGAGAAGACGCAGGCCATGCCGGCGTCCATGCGGTAGAACGCGCCGCCGTACTCGGGGAAGCGCAGCTCGCCGCCCTCGAAGTCTGCGTTGAGGTTGAGCGAGATGGCGAAGCGGCGGTGGCGCGTGCGCGGGGACATGTTGTCGCGGTGCGGGCCGAAGAAGTCGCGCCGTTCGGCGTCATAGCCGAGCACGATGTGGCTGTCGAAGCCGTATGGCCCCTTGAACGTGAACGCCTTCAGCACCTCGGGCGCGATGCGGCGGTTGAGCGTGCGGCTGATGCGCCGCGTCATCTCGGGATCGCGCACGATGTGGTCCTGGCTCTTCTTGCGGTCGTAGAGCAGCGCGTCGGTGCTGCCCGAGACGCCGAGCTCGGCGTGGTCGGCGTGCCAGGCCTCGATCAGCGCGCGGCACAGCCCCGGGTCGAACGCGTCGGGCACCAGCAGGACCGGCGCCGGCCGTCCGCCCGCGACCGGCTCGGCCGCGCGCCAGTGCCGCCCGAGCCAGGCCTGGGCGGCGTCGATCAGTTCCTCGGGCGCCTTGCCGGCGAAGCCTGCCAGCGCCCGCTGGTTGGGATCGATCAGGACCAGCTTCAGCCCGCGCGTCTCGCCCGCGACCGGATAGACGCGGTTGACCTTCGCCTCGGCGTCGACCAGCACGGGGAAGGGCGGCTCGCCGCAAGCAGCCTCGCGGGCCAGCGCGGCGACGCGCTCGGGCGCGCCACCGACGACGGCGAACAGCTCGGCGCCGAGCGCCTTGAACGACGCCGCCCGCGCGGTCATGCCCGCGAGCAGCGTCCGCGCGGCGGGATCGGCGCCGTCGCACAGCGCCACCAGCCCCGGCCCGCCCTGGGTCAGGTCGTAGAACAGGCGAAACGCGCCCGTCAGGTCGGCCAGTACGAAGTTGGCGACGCGGTCGCCGCGCTCGAGCGCCTCCGGGGTCGCGGCCGCGGACGCTGGCATGGGCGTCACCGCGCCAGCCGGAGCCGCCGCGCCAGCAGCAGGAAGAAGGCCGTGCCCAGGCCGTACATGCCGTTGATCAAGGCTCCGCGCAGCAGCGCCGTGGCCTGCCAGCCCTGCGCCACGGCCTGGCCGCGCAGCGGCGCCAGCACGAACCAGGCGAAGAAGGCCGGCCCGACGATGCCGAACACGAACCCCGCCAGCAGGAAGGCGCCCGGACGCTGCGGCAGCCACGCCGCGGCCGCTGCCAGCACGATGCCCCACACGCCGCCCCAGAACGCCAGCGACAGCACGCGCGGCACGCCGAAGGGCGGCACCGGCGCCATGCTAAAGGGGGCGAAGCGCGACCAGCCGAGCGCATGCATCGCCGCGCCGACCGGCTGGTGGAACAGCAGCACGGCGAGGAAGCCGGCGGCGAATCCGGCGACGAGGAGGCTCAGAGGCGCGCGGGAGGCCATGGGGCCAGTTTACCCCCGCCCGCCGTGGGCGGGAGAGGAGAGTTCTTCAATTCGCCGCGCCCAGGCCGGCGGGGTCGCCGACGACGACGACCGTCAGGCGGTCTGGATCGTACAGGCGGCGGGCGACGCGACGGGCGTCCTCGATCGTGACCTTCTCGATATAGGTGTTGCGCTCGTCGAGGTAGTCGATGCCGAGCTTGTCGGCCTGGATGGCGACCAGCATGCGCGCGATGCGCGTGGTGCTGGAGAGCTGCAGCGCGAAGGAGCCGGTGAGATAGGTCTTGGCGTTCTTGAGCTCGGTCTCGCTCGGCCCTTCCTCGCGCATGCGCCGCCACTCCTTGCGGATCAGCTCCAGGCTCGCGGCGGCCTGGGCGTTCTCGGTGCCTACCGAGCCGAGCACCAGCCCGGCGCGGTTGTACGTGCTCATGTAGGAGGTGACGCTGTAGGCGAGTCCCCTTTTCTCGCGCACCTCCTCCATCAGGCGCGAGACGAAGCCGCCGCCGCCAAGGATGTAGTTGACGACATAGGCGGCATAGAAATCCGGGTCGTCGCGCTTGATGCCGAAATGGCCGAAGGCAACGACGCTCTGCGGGATCGGGCGGCGGATCACCGTGGTCGTGCCGGGCGCGTTCGGCTTTGCCTCGGCGATGGCGTCGCTCCGGCCTTTGGCCGGCAGCCGGCCGAAGGTGCGGTCGAGCAGGGGCTTGAGCTCGTCCGGTCCGATGTCGCCGACCACGCCGATCATCAGCCCTTCGCGCGCGAAGTGCGCCTTGTGGAAGGCCACGATATCGTCGCGGGCCAGCGCCTTGACCGTCTCGAGCGTGCCGCGCGACTGGCGGCCGTAGACATGTCCGTCGAACAGCGACTGCCACAGCGTGCGCCAGGCGAGCGATTGCGGGTTCTCGGCGTCGCGCTGGATCTGTGCCAGCACACTCGACCGCACGCGCTCGATCGCGCTTGGCTCGAAGCGCGGCTCGGTCAGCGCCAGCGCCAGCAGCTCCATCGCCTCCTCGCGCCGGTCGGCGATGGTGCGCAGGCCGATCATCACGTTGTCGCGCTCTGCCTCGGCGCCGAACTCGATCGAGCGGTTCTCGAGCCGCCCCTGGAACTGCTGGCTGTCGTAGGGCCCCGCGCCCTCGTCGAGCAGCGACACGGTCAGGTTGGCGAGCCCGTCCTTGCCCGCGGGGTCCTGGGCCGAGCCGCCGCGGAAGCCCGCCTGGATGGCGAGGATCGGCGTGCTGCGGTCCTGGATCAGCCACGCCTCGATGCCGCCCGGGCTGATGACGCGCTGGATCTCGAGCGCCTCGGCCGCGATGCCGGCGGATCCCAGGAAGAGCGTGGCCGCGGCGGCGGCGATGCGCAAGAACATGGTCGACGTCCTCCGAAGGCCGGTCAGCTGGTCGGCTTGGGCAGCAGGATGCCGGTGACGGACTGGCGTTCGACCAGCACGTGCCTGGCGGCGGCAGCGACCTGCTCCACCGTCACCGCGCCGATGCGGTCGGGCCAGGACTCGACGTCGTCGACCGTGCGGCCCATCGCGAGCGCCGCGCCGAGCGTGCGGGCGCCGCCGTTGAAGCTGTCGCGGCCGAGGATCGCCGCGTCCTGCAGCCGGCGCTTGGCGTTGTCCAGCTCCTCCTGGGTCACGCCCTTCTCCAGGATCTCGGCGAGCACCTTGTCGACCGCGGCCTCGACCTTCTCCAGTTCGACGCCGATCTTCGGGCTGGCCGCGACGCTGAAGGTCGTCAGGTCGATCGCGGACGCGTCGTAATAGGCGGATGCGCCGACCGCCAGCACGCCCGGCAGCACGAGCGACTTGTAGAGCCGCCCGGTGGCGCCGCCGCCGATGATCTCGGCCAGCACCTGCAGCGGATAGGCGTGCTCCATCGCGCCGCGCGAGTAGCTCGGCGCCAGGTAGGTGCGCCGCCACGAGGGCTGGCGCACCTGCTCGCTTTGCAGCACGACGCGCCGCGCCGCCTGCTGGGTCGGCTCCTGCACACGCACGCGCGGCGGCACGGGGCGCGCCGGGACCGCGCCGTAGTATTTCTCCGCCAGCGGCTTCAGCTCCGCCGCCGTGATGTCGCCGCCGACGACCAGGATGGCGTTGTTGGGCGCGTAGTACCTGCGGTGCCAGGCGATCGCGTCCGCGGTGGTCAGCCCGCGGATCTCGTGCTCCCAGCCGATCACCGAGCGGCCGTAGGGATGGTTCATGAACTGGGCCGCGATCATCTGCTCGTTGAGCCGCGAGGCCGGCCGGTTGTCGAGCGTCTGGCGGCGTTCCTCCAGGATCACCTTGCGCTCGGGGTCGACCTCGGCGTCGGTCAGCACCAGGTTCGCCATGCGGTCGGCCTCGAGCTTCATCACCAGTTCGAGCCGGTCCTTGGCCACGTTCTGGAAATAGCCGGTGTAGTCGTAGCTGGTGAAGGCGTTGTCCTGGCCGCCGTTGCGCGCCACGATCTTCGAGAACTCGCCCGGCGGCACCGAGGGCGTGCCCTTGAACATCAGGTGCTCGAGGAAATGCGCGATGCCCGATTTGCCCGGCACCTCGTCGGCCGAGCCGACCTTGTACCAGACCATGTGGGTCACGACCGGCACGCGATGGTTCGACGCGACCACGACCTGCATGCCGTTGGCCAGCGTGAAGGTTTCCGGTTCGAACACCTTGGCCGCCGCAGGACCGGCGGCGAAACCGGCCAGGAGCCCGCCGACCAACAGGGCGCGCGGGACAGGGAGGAGAAGTCGCATCTCGGTCGTTCTGCCTTTCCGCGATCGGTACGTGCGCATCGTTCGGCGCGCATGCCGCAGACACTAGGCCGTGCCGCCGCGGCCGCTCAAGTTAAGTCCCTGTCATGACGGAGTTGTGAAGCGTCTAGTTCAGCAGCCCGTCCAGGATGCCGCGGCTCTTGCGCTTGATCGTCGGCGTCTCGCCCACGGTCGGCGCCTTGCCGCTGGCCGCGTTGGCCTTGAGCCGGTCGGCTTCCTTGTTGGCGTCGATGATCACGCCCGGCTCGGGGTCCTTGCGCCAGAACAGCAGGTCGTCGATCAGCGTCTTGTTGGCGTCGGCGATCTGCTGCGAGTCGCGGTCCACCAGGATGCGGATGTTGGGATCGGCGCTGGCGGCGCCGGCCTTGCCCAGGAGCGCCTGCTCGCCGGCCGAGCGCCGCGCGAAGCCGGGCAGCGAAGCCGCCTCGCCCTTGCCTCCGGCCGGCATGCCCTTGGCCAGCTGCGGCTGCGGCTCCTTGCCGAACACCGTCTGCTTGGCCTGCTCGGTCGCCGGCGTCTCCAGCGGCGCCGCGCCGGGCTGCGGCGGGCGCAGCTGGTAGTTGGGCGGCAGCGACAGCGGCTGGCGCGTCGTCACCTGGAACTCGTCCGGCGGCTTGCGCTTGTCGAGGCCGATGGCTTCGCGCGCGCCGCTGCAGCCGCCCAGAACCGCGGCAAGGCCCGCGACCGCGAACACGAGCGATAAACGGCTCATTCTTGGTTAATGATCACCTGGTTTCAACGACCCGGCGTAGGCGCCTTTTTAGGCGATTCCCGCGGCTCGAACAAGCTGTCGAGCAGCAACAGGCCGACCCCGACCGTAATCGCGGAATCGGCCAAATTGAAGGCAGGCCAATGCCAGCCGAGAAGGTGGAAATCGAGGAAGTCGTAAACCGCGCCGAAGCGCAGCCGGTCGACCACGTTGCCCAGCGCCCCGCCCACGATCAGCCCCAGCGCCAGCCCGGTCACCGCCCGGTCCGCCCGCCACAGCCAGCACAGGAGCCCGGCCGAGATCGCGAGCGCCAGGGCGACGAAGGCCCAGGGCGCCGCGGCGGCGTTGAACAGGCCGAAGCTCATGCCGCGGTTCCACACCACGACGATGTTGAGGAACGGCGCCAGCGCGACGCCCTCGCCAGGCTGCATGCCGATGAGCCCCATCATCAGCGCCTTGGTCGCCTGGTCGGCCACCAGCACCACCGCGGCCAGGACGAGGCCCAGGCGCAAGCGGGGGGTCATGGCTTGACCCTCGCCCGCCGCAGGCGGGAGAGGGTGCGAGCGAAGCGAGCGGGTGAGGGTAACGGGCAGAGCAAGCCGGAACGCGGAACTCGGCAGATGGCTCCGTGCAGTGGTGAAGCGCCGCGCCGGGCGCTCACCCTCCCGCTGCATCGCAGCGGGCCCCTCCCTCTCCCGCCTTCGCCCTTTGGGCTTCGACGGGCGAGGGAATTTGCCGTCATGCTCACGCCACCGCCTCGGTGCAGCGCAGGCACAGGCCCTCGCGCGCGGGGGCACGGCCGACCTCGGGCAGGACCTTCCAGCAGCGCTCGCATTTGCGGCCATCGGCGGCGCGGAAGGCGACGGCGATGCCGGCGACGTCGGGCAGGGTGAAGCAGCCGTCGCGCGGCGCCGATGGCAGCGGCGCGATGCCGAGGCCCGACGTGATGCAGATCTCGTCCATGTCGGCGCCTTCGAGCGCGGCGCGCCAGGCGTCGTCGGCGTAGAGCACGGGTGCGGCCTGCAGGCCCGAGCCGATGCGCTTGGCGGCGCGTTCGAGCTCGAGCGCACCGGTCACCACGCGGCGCGCGGCGCGCAGCCGGTCCCAGCGTTCGGCCAGCTTGTCGTCCTGCCATTGCGCGGGCGCGTGCGGGAACAGGCGCAGATGCACGCTCTCCTCGCCGCTGTTGCCGGACGCCGCCCGGCGCGCGAGCCAGGCCTCCTCGGCGGTGAAGCACAGGATCGGCGCCAGCCACGCGGTCAGGTACGAGAACAGGTGGTCGAGCACGGTGCGGCACGCGCGCCGCCGCGCAGAGTCCGCCCGGTCGCAGTAGAGCGAGTCCTTGCGGATGTCGAAGTAGAAGGCCGACAGGTCGACGGCGCAGAACTGGTGCAGCTCGGTGAAGACGCGGTGGAAGTCGAACTCGGCGCAGCTCTGGCGCACGAGCCGGTCGAGCTGCCACAGCCGGTGCAGCACGAAGCGCTCGAGCTCGGGCATCTTCTCGGGCGCCACGCGTTCGCCGGCTTCGAAGCCGGCGAGGGCGCCAAGCAGGTAGCGCAGCGTGTTGCGGAGCCGACGATAGGCGTCGACCTGGCCCTTGATGATCTCGGGCCCGATCTGCAGGTCCTCGGCGTAGTTCGACGCCACGACCCAGAGCCGGAGGATGTCGGCGCCCTGCTGCGAGACGACGTCCTGCGGCGCGGTCACGTTGCCGAGCGACTTCGACATCTTGCGGCCCTGCTCGTCGAGCACGAAGCCGTGCGTCAGCACCCCGTCATAGGGCGCACGGCCGCGCGTGCCGCAGGATTCCAGCAGCGAGGAATGGAACCAGCCGCGATGCTGGTCCGAGCCCTCGAGATAGAGGTCGGCCGGCCACTTGAGGTCCGGCCGCTGCTCCAGCACGAAGGCGTGGGTCGAGCCGCTCTCGAACCAGACCTCGATGATGTCCTTGACCGGCTCGTAGTCCGCCGCGTCGTACTTGTTGCCGAGGAAGTCCTGCGGCGACCGCGCGAACCAGGCGTCGGCGCCCTCGCGCTTGAACGCCTCGACGATGCGCTGGTTGACCTCCGGGTCCTTCAGCGCCTCGCCGGTCCGCTTGTTCATGAACACGGCGATCGGCACGCCCCAGGCGCGCTGGCGCGACACGCACCAGTCCGGGCGCTGCTCGATCATGGCGTAGAGCCGGTTGCGCCCCTGCGGCGGGTAGAACTTCGTGTCGTTGATCGCCTGGAGCGCCTTCCGCCGCAGCTCGTTGCGCTCCATGCCGATGAACCATTGCGGCGTGTTGCGGAAGATCACCGGCTTCTTCGAGCGCCAGGAATGCGGATACTGGTGCTTCAGCCGACCGCGCGCGATCAGCATGCCGGCGGCAACGAGAGCCTGGATCACCGCCTCGTTGGCGTTGCCCTTCTCGCCCTTGGCCGTGATGACCGACTTGCCGACGAATCCCGGCGCCTGCGCGGTGAACCTGCCGTCGGCGTCGACCGTGTAGGGCAGGGCGGTGTCGATGCCGCGCTGCTTCAGCGCCGCGGCGTTGCCGACCCAGGCATCGTAGTCCTCGCGGCCGTGGCCGGGGGCGGTGTGCACGAAGCCGGTGCCGGCGTCGTCGGTGACGTGGTCGCCGGCCAAGAGCGGCACGGCGAACTCGTAGCCGCGGCCGCGCAAGGGGTGCGCCGCGACCGACTTCGCCAGCATGTCGGCGGTGACATCCGCAATCCGCCGGTGCGCGGCGACGCGCGCCTGCTTGAGCACGTCCTCGGCCAGGCTGTCGGCCAGGACCAGCCGGTCTCCCTCCTTCGCCCAATTGTCCGCGGGCGCGGCCGAAACCTCGTAGAGCCCGTACTTGATCTTCGGCGAATACGAGATCGCGCGGTTGCCCGGGATGGTCCAGGGCGTGGTGGTCCAGATGACGATCGCCGCGCCCGTCAGCGCCGGGTCGCCTTCGGTCACCGGGAACTTCGCCCAGATCGTGTCGGAGACGAAGTCCTCGTACTCGATCTCGGCCTCGGCCAGCGCGGTCTTCTCCACCACCGACCACAGCACGGGCTTCTCGCCGCGGAACAGGCCGCCGTTCATCAGGAACTTGTGGATCTCGGCGGCGATCAGGGCTTCCGCCTCGAAGAACATCGTGGCGTAGGGATTCTCCCAGTCGCCGGCGCAGCCCAGGCGCTGGAACTCCTCGCTCTGCACCTTCATCCAGTGCTCGGCGAACTCTCGGCATTCTCGGCGGAACTCGATGATCGGCACCGCGTCCTTGTCCTTGCCCTTGGCGCGGTATTCTTCCTCGATCTTCCATTCGATCGGCAGGCCGTGGCAGTCCCAGCCCGGGACGTAGTTCGAGTCCTTGCCCAGCATCTGCTGCGTGCGGCTGACCACGTCCTTGAGGATCTTGTTCAGCGCGTGGCCGATATGCAGGTTGCCGTTGGCGTAGGGCGGCCCGTCGTGCAGGATGAACTTCTCGCGGCCCTTGGACTGCTGGCGCAGCTTCTGCCACAGGCCGATCCTGCGCCAGTACTCCAGCAGCTCCGGCTCGCGCCTGGGCAGGCCGGCCTTCATCGGGAACTCGGTCTTGGGCAGGAACACGGTCGCCTTGTAGTCGCGGCCGGCGCCGCCGTTGCCTTGCTTGTCTCTCGGGGGCGTGGTGGGTGCGGGCTTGTTCGACGACGTGGTCATGAGCTGGCTTTCAATTCGAGGGGCGCTTCGGTCTCTTCGCCCGGCTGTTCGGCGCCCGGGCGCGGCGCCCCCGTAATTCGCGTTGCCAGAATGCGGCGGGCCTGGCGCGCATCCGCGGCGATCTGCGCCTTCAGCGCGTCGAGGCCGTCGAACTTGCGCTCCGGCCGCAGGTACTCGACGAAGCGCACGCGCAGGCGGTGGCCGTAGAGGTCGCCCGCGTAGTCGAACAGGTGCACCTCGAGCAGCAGCTTGAGACCGTCCACGGTCGGCCGGCGCCCGAAATTGGCGACGCCGTCGATCCAGCGCCGCGCCGAATGCGTGCCTTCGTCGGCGAGCGCGGCGCGCACGGCGTAGACGCCGGTCGCCGGCGCCAGGTAGGCGGCGTGGTCGACATTCGCGGTCGGGAATCCCAGCGTGCGCCCGACCTGGGCGCCGCGCTGCACCTTGCCGATGACCTCGAACGGGCGGCCCATCAGTCGCGCGGCACCGCGCGGGTCGCCCGCCTGCAGGAGCTGGCGGATGTTGGTCGAGGAATAGACCGTGTCGCCGTCGCCGACCGGGTCGACGATGCTGACGCCGAGGCCGAGCGGCAGCGCCAGCCTGCGCAGCAGCGCGACGTCGCCGCCGCGGCCCTTGCCGAACACGAAATCCGCGCCGCACACCACGTGCTTCAGTCCCAGGCCGCCGACGAGCACGTCGCGCACGAAGGCCTCGGCGGAGATCTGGGCGAAGTTGCGGTCGAATCGCGGCACCAGCATCAGGTCGAGCCCCATCTCGGCGAGCAGCGTCGCCTTCTCGCGGAACGGAGTCAGGCGGAAGGACGGCTCGCCCGGGCGGAACACCATGCGCGGATGCGGCTCGAAGGTCAGCACCGCCGACGGCGCCTTCCATTCGCCGGCCACGCGCCTGGCCTTGTCGATCACCACACGGTGGCCGAGATGCAGCCCGTCGAAATTGCCGATCGCCGCGACGGCGCCGCGCGCGTCCGGCGCCAGACGGCGATAGGTCCTCAAGATCCGCATGCGCCCGAAAACCAATGCAGAATCAAGCTCGCCCGGCATCCGCCCGGCGGCGGCGCGACAATATCGCGCCCGGGCGCGGTCGGCTACGGCCTTGTCCTGGCAATCCCCATGGTTGCGGCTCTTCGGCTGCGCCCGGCTCAGGCCTTGCGCGTGGGTACCATGACGAGGGCGTCGCCCTCGATCACCACCTTGTCGCCGACCGAGCAGACGGTGCGCATGGCGACGCGGCGCTTGTCGGGCACCAGTTCGGTGATCGTGGTGCGCGCCTGCACGGTGTCGCCGGCGCGCACGGGCGCCTTGAACTTGAGCGTCTGCGACAGGTAGATCGCGCCCGGACCCGGCAGCTTGGTGCCGATCACGGTCGAGATGAAGCTGGCCGAGAGCATGCCGTGGGCGATGCGGCCCTCGAACATCGTCTCGGAGGCGAATTCGTGATTGAGGTGCACCGGGTTGATGTCGCCCGAGATGCCGGCGAACAGCACGATGTCGGCGTCGGTGATGGTCTTGGCGTAGACCGCGGTCATGCCGACCTTGAGGTCTTCGAGGTAGAGGCCGTGCAGTTCGGCCATGGTGGCGCGGGCTTCGCTTGGGACGGCGGGCGCCTCGGCGGCGGCCGGGCCGGGGGGAACCCGCAAGGTGGCGGTCATGCGATCGGTCCTTCCAAAGGGCATGCGCCGCGAGATTTTGTGCAGCGCAACATCCGCAGTGCAATATAAAGCCCGCACAACCCGCCGGCAAGCATTGCCCACTGGGTTCGCCGGATCTCCGGTAAATTCTTGATTCAAAGCTTATTTCGCTGGTGCTGTGCGGCGCACTATTGCAGCGCATCACGGCGCCCCGGGCACCCGGGGTCCCTGCCCTGTGGACCCGCCTGCGGGCCGATCATAGAGTCCTTGCGCATAACGAGCGAGGATCACCGATGCGCCAGCAAACGGCCGTGCTGCTTGCCCTCGCCGCGGTGCTCGGCTTCGGCGCGTCGGCGGGCCGCGCCCAGTCGCCGCCGGCCGCGCCCGCGGCCGGGCCGCGGTCCGACTACACGGCCGAGTTCAAGCTGCAGGGCTATGGCGGCCCGACGGTGCGCGGCCGCGTGTACGGGGCGCCCGGCAAGGAGCGGCGCGAGATCGCCGACATTTGGGGCGGCACGACGCTGATCCTGCGCTACGACCTGGGCCTGGCCTGGACGCTGGTCGCGGGCCGTCCGTTCTACGGCGAATTCCCCTTGAGCCGGCCCGAGACGGTTGCGCCCGGCGCCGTGCCGCCCGGCCTTGTCTTCCGCGAGCGCGACGACATCAACGACGTGCCGGCGAGCCGGTACGACTTCCCGCCCACTTCCGGTGGCCCGGGGGGCGAAGTCTGGCTGACCGAGGACGGCATCGCGCTGCGCATCGACGGCCGTGCCGTGCCCGGCGCGCCGGAGATCCGCTTCGAACTCGACAATCTCGTGCGCGGCCCGCAGAACCCGGCGCTGTTCGAGGTGCCGCCGGGCTACCGCAAGATGGGCGCGCCGCCGCCGCCCGTGACGCCGCCGGCGCAGTAGGGCACTTGTTGCGCAACGGCAAAGCACAACCGCCTCGGTCCTTCCTCTCCTTGCGGGAGGGGGATGGGGGGAGCGGGCGTTACCAAGCGTCTAAGCGGGCCAAGCTATAGCTCTACTTCGCATCGATTGCGGTATCGGGGCGAGATCGAGGCTATCGTCGCGCTGGCGCGCGAAAGACCCCTGCTCCTAACGCTCTCCCGCAAGGGGAGTGGGGACGAGAGAATGCGTCTCTGCCGCCTTCTCGGCCTGCACCAGGCGTCGCGCGGGCAGGCGCACGCGCACCGTCGTGCCGACACCGAGCTTGCTTTCGATCGTCAGCGAGCCGCCATGCAGCTCGACCAGCGCCTTGACGATCGGCAGGCCCAAGCCGGTGCCGGGGCGCTCGCGCGTCATCGCGCTGTCGATCTGGCCGAACGGCGCCAGCGCGGTCGGGAGGTCCTGCTCCGCGATGCCGATACCGGTATCGGAGACGGCGATCGCGAGGTCGCCGTCCGGTTCGATCGCGGCGCTGAGTTCGACCCGGCCGCCGGTGGCGGTGAACTTGATGGCGTTGGACAGGAGGTTGATCAGGATCTGGCGCAGCGCGCGCCGATCGGCGACCAGCACCGGCAGGTCCGGCGGCAGCTTGATGCTCAGCAGCAGCTTGCCGTCGCGCGCCAGGCGCTCGACCAGCCGCGTGGCGCTCATGGTGACCTCCGCCAGCTCGATGCGCTCCTCGCGCAGGTCGAAGCGGCCGGCGTCGATCTTCGACATGTCGAGCACCTGGCTGATCACATCGAGCAGATGCATGCCGCTGGCGCGGATGTCGCGCGCATAGGCGCGGTAGCGGTCTTGCGCCGCAGGGCCAAGGATTTCGTCGGCGATGATCTCGGCGAAGCCGATGATGGCGTTGAGCGGCGTGCGCAGCTCGTGGCTCATGTTGGCGAGGAACTGGCTTTTCGCCTGGCTGGCGGCCTCGGCTTCCTCGGCCGCCTTGCGCAAGGCCGCCTCGGCGCGCTTCAGGTTGGTGATGTCGCTGAACACCATGGCCACGCCGCCGTCGCCGGTGCGGGTCTCGCTCACGCGTGACCACCGCCCGTCGCTGGTCTGGAACTCGACGTCGGTCGGCGGGTTGCGGTGCTGCTCCAGGCGCATCGCGATGAAGCGCTCGGTCTCTTCCGGCGTTGCCGCCATGAAGCGGCCCATCGCGCCGGCGCCGCGCAGGATGTCGGCGTAGAGCGCGCCGGGCTGGAACAGTCCGCTTGCCGGTCCGGCCTGCTCGATCAGGCGGCGGCTGGCGCGGACCAGCCGGTCCTCGGCGTCGAACAGGGCGAAGCCGTCGCGGAAGCTGTCGATCGCATCGGCCAGGCGCGCCTCGGCGAGCTCGGCCTTGTGGCGCGCCTCGAACTCGGCGGTGACGTCGCGGCCGATGCCGCGATAGCCGAGGAAGGAACCGTCGGTGCCGAAGAACGGCTTGCCGCTGATGCGCACGTTGCGGGTCGAGCCGTCCGGCAGCTGCTTGCGATGATCGAAATCGCGGAACGGCAGGCGCCGGTCGAGCGCCTCGCGATGCGCGGTCCAGGCCGGGCTGTCCGGCGGGTCCGGGCTGAATTCCCAGCGGGTATGGCCGATCGCCAGCGTGTCGGGGATCACGCCCATCGCGGCATGGCGCGGCGACAGCCAGCGGAACCGGTGGTTGCAGTCGGTCTCCCAGACCCAGTCTGAGCCGCTCTCGGCGGCCGAGCGATAGCGCGATTCGCTCTCGGCCAGCAGCTCCAGCGCGCGCCGCTCGGCGGTGACGTCGCCCAGCAGGCCGAGCCAGGCGCCGTCGCCCATGTGCAGGAGCTCGACCTCGATGCGCTGCGGCGGGAGACCGGGCGGGACATCGGCCGCGTCGAGATCGAAGCGCCCGCCGCGGCCCTGGCGCACGGCGGTGGCGATGCGCTCGCCCACGTCGCGCCCGAAGCGGGCCGGCGGGAACAGGGCGCCCCTGCCTTCGGCGCCGGTCTCGTGCGCGCCGCCCGCCTGCATGAGCGCGGTGAACGCCGGATTGGCGCAGGTCACGCTGAGGGCGCCCGTCGCGGCGTCGGCTGCCGCGGCGAAGGCCGCGCGCGGCATGCGCCGGACGATGGTCTCGATCGACTGCAGCAGCGTCATGGTCGGCAGCCCGTCAGCGCTCCCGAGGCGTGGCGCCGTCGCACGACAGCGGGCCCGCCGCAAGGCGGCGCGCGCAGTATGCGCTGCCGTTGCGCGCGCGTCATCGTGAAATGCCCGGCGCGGCGCGCGGGCCGACGGGCGAACGCGGCATGGTGCATATGCGCCGGCGGCGCTTGGCGGCGGGCCGGCGCCCGTCGCATGCTGCGCGGCCCAAGCGAAGCCGAAGGAAGCGCCATGTCCCGGGGGACATCAGACGCGACGCCCCGTCGACGGGCCGGGAGCGATGCGACCCCGGCGGCGCCCGGCCACGACCGGATTCCCGCCTCGGCCCTGATGCTGCTGGGGCTGATGACCGTGTTCTGGGGCGTCAACTTCCCCGTCATGAAGCTGGCGCTGGCGGAGATCGAGCCGTGGACGTTCCGCGTCGCCTGCCTCGGCATCGGGGCGATCGGCCTGTTCGCCATCGCCGCCGCGCGCGGCCAGAAACTCGTGCCCGCGCGCGCCGAGCGCCGTCCGCTCGTGCTGGTGTCGCTGCTCAACATCACGGGCTGGCACCTGTTCTCGGCCTTCGGCCTCGCGCTGATGGGGGCCGGCCGCGCCTCCATCCTGGCATACACCATGCCGCTCTGGGCCATGCTGGCGGCACGGATGATCCTCGGCGAAAAGCTGACCGGGACGCGCGTGCTCGGCCTGATGCTGGGGTTCGGCGGCATGCTGGTCCTGTTCGGCGCCGAGATCGAGACGCCAAATGTTGCGGAATGGGGCGGGGCGGTGCCATGGGGCGCCTTGTGCATGCTCGGTGCGGCGGTCAGCTGGGGTGTCGGGACGGGCTTCATGAAAGCGCATCCCTGGCGCATGACTGCCACGGTACTGACCGGCTGGCAGATGGTGATCGGCGGCGTGCCGGTGCTGGCCGGGTTCTTCCTCGTCGGCCGGCCGCCGGCGGCGTCCGCCATCAGCACGACGGCGTGGCTGGCGCTCGCCTACGCGACCACGATACCGATGGTGTTCTGCCACTATGCCTGGACCAGGCTCGTGGGCCTGGTTCCCGCCGGCGCGGCGGCGATCGGCACGCTGGCGATCCCGGTGGTCGGCGTGATCTCGAGCGCGCTGATGACCGGCGAGCCGGTCGGCCTGCGCGAGGTGCTGGCGCTCGGCCTCGTCCTGGCGGCGCTCGCGATCGTCCTGGTGCTGCCGGCCTGGGACGTGCGCGCCTCCGGCCAGCTCTCCGGCCCGGGGCGCTCGCGCGTCCCTGATCGCCGCCGTTCTTGACCCGTTCGGGGGATACGGCCATGTTACCCTTACGCGCGCGTGGAAGGGGCGCAGGCAGACGGCGCACGCGCGCGCGGGAACTGGAAGCGACATGCGCCTGACCGTTCGCATCTTCGCCTTGCTGGCCGGCCTGGCCGCGCTGGTGCTGGCAGACCACGCCGCGCGCGCGCAGCAGCCGCGCGAAGGGATGCTCTTCGCAGCCTCCTACATCGCGATCCCGCCAGGCTCGCCGGTGGCGATCCATCTGCTCGACGACAACGACGGCGCTCGCGACCTGGCCGAATCGTTCCGCCGCGAGTTGGTGCAGCGCGGCTACAAGATCGTCGACCGCGCGCCGTTCACGATGACCTTCTGGCTCACCGGCACGTTCGACACCGGCGAGCAGCAGGCGCGCCGGCACCTGCTCGAGCTCGGCGGCGAGGGCGGATCGAGCTCGCGCACCGACACCGACGTGGAGGCGCGCGTCAACCTGTTCTCGACGCGCGGCGGCGGGCTGTTCCAGGACCCCGACCGCTCGCCCAAGGCGCGCAGCGGCAGCCGCTACCGGCTTTATGCGTCGGTGAAGGAGGAGGCGACGGGCAAGCGCGCCTGGATCGGCCAGTCCTATATCGACGTGCAGGGCTCCGACCCGCTGTCGGTGGCGCTGGCCATGGTGCCGACGCTTGCCGGCAGCTTCGGCCAGACGGTGCGCCGCCAGAGTTTCACCCTGCCGCAATAGCGGCGCGCTCTTGGGGGACGGCGTCAGTTGAAAGCAATCGTCCTGGGCGCCGGCATCGCCGGCGTGACCAACGCGTACTACCTCGCCAAGGAGGGCTGGTCGGTCACGGTGATCGACCGGCAGGACGCGCCGGCGCGCGAGACCAGCTTCGCCAATGCCGGCATGATCGCGCCCGGGCATTCCTTCACCTGGAACTCGCCAACCGCGCCGATGAAGCTCCTGCGCTCCCTGTTCGGCGGCAAGACCAGCCTACGGCTCAAGCTGTCGACCGATCCGCGCTTCTACGCCTGGGGCCTCATGTTCCTGCGCAACTGCACGGCGGCGCGCGCGCGCGAGAAGACGCTGGTGAAGCTCCGGCTCTGCCTCTACAGCCAGCAGGCGACGAAGCAGGTCGCGGCCGACGCCGGCATCGAGTACGACCATCTCGGCAACGGCATCCTCTATCTCTATCGTGATCCCGCCAATCTCGCGCTCGGCGTCGAGCACATGCGGATGATGCGCGAGCAGGGCCTGAAGATCGACGTGCTGGACGCCGCGGGCTGCGCCCGGGTCGAGCCGGCGCTGGCGCAGGTCAAGCACCGAATCGCCGGCGCGATCCATTGCCCCGACGACGAAAGCGGCGACTGCGCCAGGTTCGCCGAGGGGCTGGCCCGCGCCTGCGAGGCCATGGGCGTCGAATTCCGCTACGGCACCACGGTCGAGGGCTTCGAGCTTGCCGGCGACCGCGTCGCCGCCGTCGCGACCGACAAGGGCCGGGTCCAGGGCGACGTCTACGTGCTGTCGCTCGGCAGCTACAGCCCGCTGGTGGCGAAGAACCTGGGCGTCAACCTGCCGGTCTACCCGGTCAAGGGCTACTCGCTGACGCTGCCGGTCGACGGCCGCAACGGCGCGCCGAACGTGCCGACGGTCGACGAGGAGAACCTGGTGGCGGTGACGCGCATGGGCGACCGCATGCGCATGACCGCGATCGCCGAGTTTTCGGGCTACGACAACTCGAACCGGCCCGAGGACTTCCAGGGCATGATCGCCGCCGCGCGCGACCTCTATCCGGATTCGTGCGACTTTGCCAAGCCGGCCTACTGGTCGTGCCTCCGACCGATGACGCCCGACGGCCCGCCCATCGTCGGCAAGGCCAGGCAGAAG